>NZ_JAPEPF010000002.1:672424-1008636 GCF_026340595.1 Streptomyces sp. NBC_01363 | reverse complement strand
GCGCCGGTGTTCCGCCGTCTGATCTTCCGGGTCGGGGTGGTCGGAGCCCGCTCGCTACGCGAGCCCGGCCACCAGGTCTGCAACCGACTTCCTGCGCCCCGTGTAGAACGGGACCTCTTCGCGGACGTGCATCCGCGCCTCGGAGGCCCGCAGGTGACGCATCAGGTCGACGATGCGGTAGAGCTCGTCGGCCTCGAAGGCGAGAATCCACTCGTAGTCGCCGAGCGAGAAGGAGGCGACGGTGTTGGCCCGGACGTCGGGGTAGCCGCGGGCCATCTTGCCGTGGTCCGCGAGCATGCGACGACGGTCCTCGTCGGGCAGCAGGTACCAGTCGTAGGAGCGCACGAAGGGGTACACGCTGATGTAGTTGCGCGGCGTCTCGTCGGCCAGGAACGCCGGGATGTGCGACTTGTTGAACTCGGCGGGGCGGTGCAGCGCCATGTTCGACCAGACCGGCTCCAGCGCCAGGCCCAGCCTGGTGCGCCGGAAGAGGTTGTACGCCTCCTGCAGCTCGTCGGCCGTCTCGGCGTGCCACCAGATCATGACGTCGGCGTCGGCACGCAGGCCGGAGACGTCGTAGGTGCCGCGGACGGTGATGTCCTTGGCCGCGAGCTGGTCGAACAGCTCCTGCACCTCGTCGGCGTATCCGGCCCGGTCCGCGGGCAGGACGTCGCGCAGCTTGAAGACGGACCACAGCGTGTAGCGGATGACCTCGTTGAGGTCCTTGGCCTTCTTACCCGCGTTGGGGCCCTTGCTTGATTTCACAGTCTCAGGCGCACTCATACGGCTATTGTCCCGCCTCGTTCCGTGTGCCCTTGACCAGGGTCGACGTGGCGATGATCTCTTCCCCGGAACCGCTGGTGAGCTCGGCCGCGATTTCGTCCGCGGCGCGGTGGGCACTCGCGATGCACGCCGGGATGCCGACGCCGTCGTAGACCGCGCCGCAGACCCGCAGCGCGGGCAGCTTGGCGACCTCGTCGCGGATCCGGGCGACCCGGGAGAGATGGCCGACGGGGTACTGGGGCAGTCCGCCGATCCACCGGGTGACCTCGGTGTCCACGGGCTTCGCGGTCAGTCCGGTCGCCTCGGCGAGGTCGCGCAGCGACACATCGACGAGCTCGCCGTCCTCGCGGTGGATGTGGTCCTCCTCGCCGTAGCGACCGACGGAGGTACGCAGTACGAAGAGGTCCGGGGCGGATTCGGCGACCCAGTTCCACTTGTGGGAGGAGAAGGTGGACGCCTTGATGGTGCGGCCGTCGACCGGGGGGACGAGGAAGCCGGAACGACCGTCGAGCGCGGTCGTGGCGGCGACGTCGGAGCGGCGGAACGCCATGGTGACGAGCGCCATCGACGCGTACTCGACACCGGCGAGCTCGGCGGAGGCCGCGGGGGACTCGGCGGCGAGCAACGTGGAGGCGGACCAGGCCGGGGCGGCGAGCACGATGCCGTCGGCGGTGATCACCCGGGCGTCCGTGCGGACGCCCCAGCCCTCGGCGGTACGGGTCAGGCCGAGGACGGGCGTGGCGGTCAGGATCTCCCCGCCCGCCGCGCGCACGGCGTCGGCGACCGCGCCGGGCAGGGTGCCGATGCCGCCGTCGATGCCCTGGAAGACCGGTCCGGTCTGCTGCCGGGCCGCGGCCCGCTCCTGGATGCGCCGGACACCGTCGAGCAGCGAGCCGCCCTCCCGGGCCGCCTCGAAGAGCTGCGGTACGGCGGCGCGCATCGAGATCCGGTAGGCGTCGCCCGCGTACACACCCCCGAGGAGCGGCTCCACGAGCCGGTCGACGACCTCGCGGCCCAGGCGGTCGGCGACGTACGCGCCGACGGCGACGTCGTCACCGACGGTGGTCGGGGTGAGGTCGCGCTCCTGCGCGATGCGGGCGAGGCCCTCCGGGGAGAGCAGTTCGCCGAGCGCCGCCGGGTCGCCCGGTACGCCCATCACATGGCCCTTGGGCATGGGTCGCAGGGCGTCGCGCGTCCAGACCGACGCTGAGGCCGTGGCGGGCGGCTGGAGCCGGTCGCCGAGCCCGACGTCACGTGCCAGGCCGACCGCCTCCGGGCGCCGGGCGAGCATCGACTCGGCGCCCAGGTCGACCCGGGTCCCGGCGATCTCACCGGTCATGAGCTTGCCGCCGAGCCGCTCGGTGGCTTCGAGCAGGGTGACGCGCAGTCCGGCCCCGAGGAGCCGGTGGGCGGCGGCGAGTCCGGCGATGCCTCCGCCGATGACGACGACATGTCCGGTGCCCGGGACCGCGCGATTGAGTGAACGCTGCATGCCCCCACTCTCTCAAACCCTGTCCGAGTCCTGAACGTGACTGCTTCGAAACCGGCATTCGGCAACCCGCACCCGTGCCCGGTACGTCGAACCGGCATCGTCAACGACCCGCCTTGGGGGGCAGTCATGCAGACCTACCGACATCCTGGCCGTTCATCCGTCCGTCGCCCGCGCAGGGTCCTGGCGGCCGGCCTGGTCGCCGGCCTCCTCGCGCTGAGCGGCTGCGGCGCCGCAGACAGTGCGAGCGACGCGAGTTCCGGCGACAGCAAGAGGGCGATCGGCGCGGACGAGCGGGGCGCCGCGGACTCCGCCGCCGGGAAGGCGGAGCAGGGGACGGGCGGTTCGCCGTCGCAGCAGAAGAAGTCCGATGCCGTGCCTTCCGGCACCCGTGTCATCCGTACCGCCACGCTCTCGGTGGAGGTGAGGAACGTGCCGAGGGCGGCCGCGGTCGCCCGTTCGGCCGCGGAGAGTTCGGGCGGTCTGGTGTCCAAGGAGGAGACCGAGCGGATCGACGACGCACACGACATGTCACACCTCGTGCTGCGCGTTCCGCAGGGCGAGTACGACGCGGTGCTGAAGCAACTCGCGGGCACCGGAAAGCTGCTGTCGCGCACCTCGTCGGCGAAGGACGTCACCGACCAGGTGGTCGACGTGGAGAGCCGGATCGCCACCCAGCGGGCGAGTGTGGCGCGCGTACGGAAGCTGATGGAACGGGCCGGGAAGCTCAGCGACGTGGTCACGCTGGAAGGCGAACTGAGCAGCCGTCAGGCGTCCTTGGAGTCGCTGCTCGCCCAGCAGGCGTCGCTGGAGGACCGCACCACGCTCGCCACGATCACCCTCGACCTCTCGGAGCCGGAGACGGCGGCGCAGGACGGCGGTGAAGACGACCCCGGCTTCCTGGACGCGCTCGGCGGCGGCTGGCACGCGTTCGTGACGGTGCTGCTGTGGCTCGCGATGGCGGTGGGCGCCGCGGCCCCGTTCCTGGCCGCACTCGCCGTGCTCCTGCTGCTGTGGCGGCTGCTGCGCCACCGGCTGCCCGGACGCCGAAAGCCCCGGACGCCCGAGCCCGCCGGGTCCTCGCCCGCTCCCCCGGCGCCGTAGCGTGGTCCCTTCGGACTCGGTGTCGAAGGGACCAGGCATGACGGCGGAGCGACTGGTGGTCATCGGTGGGGACGCGGCGGGCATGTCCGCCGCGTCCCAGGCCCGCAGGCTCAAGGGCCCCGACGAGCTGAGCATCGTCGCCTTCGAGCGGGGGAACTTCACCTCGTACTCCGCCTGCGGCATCCCGTACTGGGTCGGCGGCGACGTCGCGGGGCCGGACGAGCTCATCGCGCGCACCCCGAAGGAGCACCGGGCCCGCGACATCGACCTCAGGATGCGCACCGAGGTCACGGAGATCGACGTCGCCGGGCAGCGGGTGCGGGCCCTGGACCTCGGCACCGGCGAGGCGTACTGGACGGGCTTCGACAAGCTGGTGATCGCGACGGGGGCCCGCCCGGTGCGTCCGGCGCTGCCCGGCATGGACGCGCCCGGGGTGCACGGCGTGCAGACGCTGGACGACGGGCAGGCGCTGCTGGAGTCGCTGGACCGGGCGCCGGGCAGCAGGCGGGCGGTCGTCGTCGGGGCCGGCTACATCGGCGTGGAGATGGCGGAGGCGATGCTGAAGCACGGCTTCGACGTGACCGTGCTCAACCGCGGCGAGCAGCCGATGGCGACGCTCGACCCCGACATGGGGCGGCTGGTGCACGACGCGATGGACGGTCTGGGCATCACCACGGTCAACCGGGCCGAGGTCACCGCGATCCGCACCGGCTCGGACGGCCGGGTCCGCGCGGTCGCCACGGGCGACGCCTCCTACCCGGCGGACGTGGTGGTGCTCGGTATCGGTGTGGAGCCGGAGACGACGCTGGCGCGCGCCGTCGGCCTGCCGCTGGGCCCGCACGGCGGGCTGCTGACCGATCTGTCGATGCGGGTCGTCGGGCACGACAACATCTGGGCGGGCGGCGACTGCGTCGAGGTCCTCGACCTGGTGGCGGGACGTACTCGACACATCGCGCTGGGCACCCATGCCAACAAGCACGGCCAGATCATCGGGTCCAATGTCGGCGGCGGCTACGGGACGTTCCCGGGCGTGGTCGGCACGGCGGTGAGCAAGGTGTGCGATCTGGAGATCGCCCGCACCGGTCTGCGCGAGAAGGACGCCCGCGCGGTGGGCCTGCGGTACGTCACGGCGACGATCGAGTCGACGGGCCGGGCGGGCTACTACCCGGGGGCGCGGCCCATGACGGTGAAGATGCTCGCAGAGTACCGCACGGGCCGGCTGCTCGGTGTGCAGATCGTGGGCCGGGACGGGGCGGCCAAGCGCGTGGACATCGCGGCCGTGGCGCTCACGGCCGGGATGACGGTGGAGCAGATGACCGCCCTGGACCTGGGCTACGCCCCGCCGTTCTCGCCGGTCTGGGACCCGGTCCTGGTGGCGGCCCGCAAGGCGGTGACCGCGGTACGCCGGGCGGGCACCGCCTGAATGCGCGGTGCCCGGCCCCGGCGGCTCAGCGCTCGGTGCTGGTGTGCACGTACTCGACGAGCCGGGTCAGCGCGTCCGGGTCCATCGTCGGCATCACGCCATGGCCCAGGTTGAAGACATGGCCTTCGAGGCCGGCGGCGGCGTCCAGCACCTCCTGGGTCTTCTCCTCCACCGTCGCCGTCGGTGCGAACAGCACCGCGGGGTCGAGGTTGCCCTGGAGCGCCTTGCCGGGGCCGACGCGGCGCGCGGCCTCGTCCAAGGGAACCCGCCAGTCGACGCCGACGACATCCGCGCCCGCCTCGCCCATCAGGCCGAGGAGTTCGCCGGTGCCGACACCGAAGTGGATGCGCGGGACGCCGTACGGGGCGACGGCCTCGAAGACCTTCGCCGAGGCGGGGAGCACCGAACGCCGGTAGTCGGCGGGGGCCAGCGCGCCCACCCAGGAGTCGAAGAGCTGGACGGCCGAGGCGCCGGCCTCGATCTGGACCTTGAGGAAGGCGCCGGTGATCTCGGCGAGCCGGTCGAGCAGATCCGCCCAGAGCTGCGGGTCGCCGTACATCAGGGCCTTGGTGTGCTCGTGGTTGCGGGACGGGCCGCCCTCCACGAGGTAGCTGGCGAGGGTGAACGGCGCCCCGGCGAAACCGATGAGCGGGGTGGCGCCCAGCTCGGCGGTGAGCAGGCCGATGGCCTCGGTGACGTAGCCGACGTCCTCGGGCGTGAGGTCGCGCAGCCGGGCCAGGTCGGCGCGGGTGCGGACCGGCTCGGCGATCACCGGTCCGACGCCGGGCTTGATGTCGAGGTCGATACCGATGGCCTTGAGGGGGACGACGATGTCGCTGTAGTAGACCGCGGCGTCGACCTTGTGGCGGCGGACGGGCTGCATCGTGATCTCGGCGACGAGCTCCGGCATCGTGCAGGAGTCGAGCATCGGGATGCCTTCGCGCACTTTCAGGTACTCGGGCAACGAGCGCCCCGCCTGGCGCATGAACCAGACCGGCGTGTGCGGCACGGGCTCGCGCCGGCACGCCTTCAGGAACGCCGACTCATGGGTGGCGGAGGTCTTCGTCTGCTGGCCCATGGGGCGATCGTTGGCACTCACACCAGGAATCTTCGCACGAAGCCGTAAGCAGCCGGGCCCGCCCGGGTGTCCCTCCCTGCGCGAAGCGCCGGTTCCGCCTACTCTTCCCCGCATGGCTCCGGCTCAGGGACAGTTCTCCGATCAAACCGATGGCGCTGACAGCAAGGACAGCGAGGAGGGTGGTTCCGTCCCGCCCGCGTTCCGGTCGGCGGTGGACGCGTTGCATGCGGCGCGGCTCCGCCCCGAGCTGGAGGTGGAGTCGACGAGGCCGCCCAAGCGGCTCGCTCCGTACGCGTACGCCCTGGAGGCGGCGGTCGTCGACGGCGAGGACGATCTCGCCGACGGCCGCCTCGTGCTGCTCCATGACCCGGCCGGGCACGACGCCTGGCAGGGCACCTTCCGCCTGGTGACGCTGGTGCGGGCCGAGCTGGAGCCGGAGATGGCTTCCGACCCGCTGCTGCCGGAGGTGTGCTGGTCCTGGCTGACCGGCGCGCTGGAGGCGCGGGGTCTGTCGTACGGGGAGGCGGGCGGCACGGTGACCCGGGCGGGGTCGCACTACTTCGGCACGCTGGGCACGAGACGCCCGGCGACCCAGATCGAGATCCGGGCGTCGTGGACACCGCGCGAGGGCCGCGACGGGGTGCCGGACACGGGGGCGCATCTCATGGCGTGGGGCGACCTGCTGTGCCAGATCGCCGGCCTGCCTCCGTCGGGCCCCGCCGACGCAGCGGTGGTGACACTCCCCCAGCGGCGCGGCCCACAAGTCTCCTGAACTCCCTCTCCGGCCTCTTTCCCGAACCTCTCCGGCCTCTTTCCCGAACTTCTTTTTCTGCCTCTTCCCTGAACTTCTTCGCTGAACTTCCCCTCTGGCCGAAACCTATCCCCCGCCGGTAACTGTGCGTGATATTCGCCGCGCAGCTACCGGCATTCTTTTCGTACAATCGATCGCATGTCCGATTTGCCCGAATTGTTACTCACCAAATCGCGATCTTCCCCTAAAGGAGCACGGGTCTGCTGCCGAAGAGGTCAATGACCCTTCAAGCACGGTTCGCCCCGGCTTCATCCCCGAGCCGGCCCGTCCCGCCACTCCCCAGGAGGCCTGGTGTCCGTTCTCCTAGAGCAGCCCGCAAGCCTGGTCGCCTACCGCCCGAACAAGCCGACGGCCATGGTCGTCGTGGCCGACCCGCGCGTCCGTTCCACCGTCACCCGCCATCTGTGGGCACTCGGAGTACGTGACGTCATCGAGGCGTCGTCCATCGCGGAGGCTCGTCCCCGCGTCGGCAATCCGCGCGACATCTGCGTAGCCGACGTCCACCTGCCCGACGGTTCCGGGCTGACCCTGTTGTCCGAAACCCGAGCAGCCGGCTGGCCGAACGGCCTCGCCCTTTCCGCCGCCGATGACATCGGCGCCGTACGCAACGCCCTCGCAGGCGGCGTGAAGGGCTATGTCGTCACCGGCACACGTACCAATATCGGCCACCCCACCCGTCCCGGCGTCGCCCCCATCGGCGCCAACGCCGCCCGTATGCACCGCCGGCCCCCCGGCACCCCGAGCCACCCGGGCGGCTACCGCGAACTCTCCGGCCGCGAGGTCGAGGTTCTCCGCCTCGTCGCCGAGGGCCAGTCCAACAAGGCCATCGGTGTCTCCATGGGCCTGTCCGCCCTGACCGTCAAGAGCCATCTCGCCCGAATCGCCCGCAAGCTCGGCACCGGAGACCGTGCAGGAATGGTCGCCGTCGCCCTGCGAACGGGAATCATCCACTGACGCCCGCACCCCGGCGGGTCCGCACAGGAACGGACCGGCTGGTTTGCATTCATCGGCGCCCGTCGACGGAACGTTCCGTCGACGGGCGCCGTACATACACAGATACCCTTGACACGTGACCGACGCCCAAGAGACCGCAGCAGACACTTCACTGCGAACCACCGGGGGCGCTCCCCCGGACGACGTCGCCCCGGCGCCGACCCCCTTGCTCGAACCTCGCGAGGGCATTCCCCCGGTGGTGGCATCCGACGACGCCCTCGCCCGGGTGATCGCCGCCTTCGCCGCCGGGTCAGGGCCGGTGGCCGTCGATGCCGAGCGAGCCTCCGGCTACCGCTACGGCCAGCGCGCCTACCTCGTGCAGCTGCGCCGTGACGGCGCGGGCAGCGCGCTGATCGACCCCGTCGGCTGCCCCGACCTGTCGGGCCTCGGCGAAGTCCTGAGCGGCAGCGAGTGGATCCTGCACGCCGCCACCCAGGACCTGCCCTGTCTGCGCGAAATAGGGATGACTCCCACCGGGCTCTTCGACACGGAGCTGGCCGGACGGCTGGCCGGCTTCCCGCGCGTCGGCCTCGGCGCCATGGTCGAGAACGTACTCGGCTACTCGCTGGAGAAGGGCCACTCCGCCGTCGACTGGTCCACCCGCCCGCTGCCCGAACCCTGGCTGCGCTACGCGGCGCTCGATGTCGAGCTGCTGATCGATCTGCGCAACGCCCTGGAGGGCGAGCTCGACCGGCAGGGCAAGCTGGAATGGGCCCGCGAGGAGTTCGACGCGATCGCCTCGGCGCCGCCCGCTCCCCCGCGCAAGGACCCCTGGCGCCGCACGTCCGGCATGCACAAGGTCCGCCGCCGCCGCCAGATGGCGGTGGTACGGGAACTGTGGACCGCTCGTGACCAGGTCGCGCAACGCCGCGACATCTCGCCCGGCAAGGTCCTGGGCGACGCCGCGATCGTCGAGGCGGCACTCGCGCTCCCGCCGAACGCGCAGGCGCTGACCGCGCTGCCCGGTTTCGGCCACCGCATGGGCCGACGCCAGCTGGAGCAGTGGCAGGCGGCCATCGACCGGGCCAAGGCGCTGCCGGACGTCGAGCTCCCCCAGCCCGGCCAGACCCTCGCCGGTCCGCCGCCGCCCCGTGCGTGGGCGGACAAGGACCCCGCGGCGGCGGCCCGGCTGTCGGCCGCCCGCGCCGCGGTGTCGGAGCTCGCCGAGCGGCTGCACATGCCGCAGGAGAACCTGATCACCCCGGACACGGTGCGCCGGCTCTGCTGGGAGCCGCCCAAGAACCCGTCGCCGGACGCGGTCGAGACCGCGCTCTTCGGGTACGGGGCGCGCCGCTGGCAGATCGAGCAGGTGGCACCGCTGCTGGTCCGTGCGCTGACGCCGGCGGCCTGAGGGTCCGCTGCCTGAGGGCTTGCCGAGGGGCGTAATCGCGCCAGGTTGTGGCGGCCTGCGGCCACGTCATGTTCCCGATCGCCGGACGGGCTGATTTCAGCCCGTCCGGCGATCGGCGTTCCGGGGCCGTGGCCGCGGACGGAGCGGCCTCCGCACCCGGCCCACCCGCATGTGACCTTCGCCGCTCCCGACGTGGGGGGTGGGCAGTCTGGTTACCCGCAAGTAGCATGATGGTGGCGGCGCGCTTCCGGGCGTGCCGCGCAGCAGTGCCATCCCGCACCCTGGAGGAGAGCCACCGTGCCTCGTACCATCCGGGACGTCGTCTTCGTCGACGGCGTCCGCACCCCGTTCGGCAAAGCGGGCCCGAAGGGCATCTACCACGAGACCCGCGCCGACGATCTCGTCGTGAAGGCCATCCGGGAGCTGCTGCGCCGCAACCCGGACCTGGACCCCGCGCGGATCGACGAAGTCGCCATCGCCGCGACCACCCAGATCGGCGACCAGGGCCTGACGCTGGGCCGTACCGCCGGAATCCTGGCCGGGCTGCCGCAGTCCGTCCCCGGTTACTCCATCGACCGCATGTGCGCGGGCGCCCTGACCGCCGTCACGTCGACGGCCGGCTCCATCGCCTTCGGTGCGTACGACGTCGTCGTCGCCGGTGGTGTCGAGCACATGGGCCGCCACCCGATGGGCGAGGGCGTGGACCCGAACCCGCGCTTCGTGTCGGAGAAGCTGGTCGACGAGTCCGCCCTGTTCATGGGCATGACCGCGGAGAACCTGCACGACCGGTACCCGCAGATCACCAAGCTCCGGGCCGACGAGTACGCGGTCCGCTCGCAGGAGAAGGCCGCCAAGGCGTACGCCAACGGCAAGATCCAGCAGGACCTGGTGCCGATCTCGGTGCGCCGCACCGCTGCAGCCGAAGGCGGCTCGGCCGGCGAGATCGGCTGGGGCCTGGTCACCGCCGACGAGCCGATGCGCCCGGGTACGACCCTGGAGTCGCTCGCCGGTCTGAAGACCCCGTTCCGTGCCCACGGCCGGGTCACCGCCGGCAACGCCGCCGGTCTCAACGACGGCGCCACCGCCTCGCTGCTCGCCGCCGAGGACGTCGCCCGCGAGCTGGGCCTCCCGGTCAAGATGCGCCTCGTCTCGTACGCCTTCGCGGGCGTCGAGCCGGAGGTCATGGGCTACGGTCCGATCCCGTCGACCGAGAAGGCCCTGGCCAAGGCCGGGCTGACGATCGATGACATCGGTCTGTTCGAGATCAACGAGGCGTTCGCCGTCCAGGTGCTCGCCTTCCTCGACCACTACGGCATCGCCGACGACGACGCGCGCGTCAACCAGTACGGCGGCGCCATCGCCTACGGCCACCCGCTGGCCTCCTCCGGTGTGCGTCTGATGACGCAGCTGGCCCGCCAGTTCGAGGAGCAGCCGGAGGTCCGCTACGGCCTCACCACCATGTGCGTCGGCTTCGGCATGGGCGCCACGGTCGTCTGGGAGAACCCGCACTTCGACAAGGCAGACGGAGGCAACAAGTGAGCTCCACCACTGAGCTTCTGAAGGGTGCGGCCGAGCTGTTCCCCGGCGAGGTAGTCACCCAGGTGCACGTACGTCACCTGGACCTTCCGGCCGGTGCGGGCCGCTTCGCCCTCATCACGCTGGACAACGGCCTGGACCACACCAAGCCGACCACCTTCGGACCGCAGTCGCTGGCGAACCTGGACGCCGCCATCGACCAGGTCGAGAAGGAGGCCGCCGAGGGTGCGATCACCGGTATCGGCATCACCGGCAAGCCGTTCATCTTCGCGGTCGGCGCCGACCTCAAGGGCGTCGAGCTGCTGAGGAACCACGACGACGCGCTGGCCATCGGCAAGGGCGGCCACGACGTCTTCCGGCGCCTGACCGGCCTCGCGGTCCCGACGTTCGCGTACTACAACGGCGCGGCGATGGGCGGCGGTGTCGAGGTCGGTCTGCACTGCTCGTACCGCACCGTCTCCAAGGCGCTGCCCGCTTTCTCGCTGCCCGAGGTCTTCCTCGGCCTGGTGCCGGGCTGGGGCGGCTGCGCACTGCTTCCCAACCTGATCGGTGCCGACCGCGCGGTCTCGGTCATCATCGAGAACTCGCTGAACCAGAACCGTCAGCTCAAGGGCAAGCAGGTCTTCGAGCTCGGGATCGCCGACGCGCTCTTCGAGGGCGCGGACTTCCTGGAGCAGTCGCTGATCTGGACCGCGAACGTGCTGAACGGCACGGTCGCGGTGGAGCGTCCCGAGGTCGACCGCGGTGACGCCTGGGACCAGGCCGTCGCGCGTGGCAAGGCCATCGCCGACTCCAAGGTGCACGGCGCCGCCCCGGCCGCGTACCGCGCGCTGGAGATCATCGCCGCCGCGAAGGACGGCGACCTGGGCGCCGGCTTCGACCGCGAGGACCAGACCCTCGCGGACCTGATCATGGGCGGCGAGCTGCGCTCCGGGATCTACTCCTTCAACCTGGTCCAGAAGCGCGCCAAGCGCCCGGCCGGCGCCCCGGACAAGAACCTGGCCCGTCCGGTCACCAAGGTCGGCGTCGTCGGTGCCGGTCTGATGGCCTCGCAGCTGGCGCTGCTGTTCCTGCGCCGCCTGGAGGTGCCGGTCGTGCTGACCGACATCGACCAGGAGCGCGTGGACAAGGGTGTGGGCTATGTCCACGCCGAGATCGAGAAGCTGCTCGGCAAGGGCCGGATCAACCAGGACAAGGCCAACCGCCTGAAGGCCCTGGTCTCCGGTGTGCTGGAAAAGGCGGAGGGCTTCTCCGACGCCGACTTCATCATCGAGGCCGTCTTCGAGGAGATCGGCGTCAAGCAGCAGGTGTTCGCGGAGGTCGAGGCGGTCGCCCCGGCGCACGCGATCCTCGCCACCAACACCTCGTCCCTCTCGGTCACCGAGATGGCGTCGAAGCTGAAGCACCCCGAGCGGGTCGTCGGCTTCCACTTCTTCAACCCGGTCGCGATCCTGCCGCTGCTGGAGATCGTCCGCGGCGAGCAGACCGACGACGCCTCGCTGGCCACGGCGTTCGGTGTGGCGCGGAAGCTGAAGAAGACCGCGGTGCTGGTGAAGGACGCCCCGGCGTTCGTCGTCAACCGCATCCTCACCCGCTTCATGGGCGAGATCCAGAACGTCATCGACGAGGGCACCCCGGTCGAGGTCGCCGAGAAGGCCATCGAGCCGCTCGGTCTGCCGATGTCCCCGCTGGTCCTCCTCGAACTGGTCGGACCGGCGATCGGCCTGCACGTCTCCGAGACCCTGAACCGCGCCTTCCCGGACCGGTTCACCGTCTCCGAGAACCTCGCGGCGGTCGTCAAGGCCGGCAAGCGCGGCTTCTACGTCTACGACTCCGGCAGGCCGGAGCTGGACCCGGAGGTCGCCGCCCTTCTCAAGCAGGGCGATGTCGTCCTGTCCGAGGAGCAGGTCCGTGACCGCGTCCTGGACGCGGTGGCGCAGGAGATCGGTCTGATGCTGGACGAGGGCGTCGTCGCCGAGGCCCAGGACATCGACCTGTGCCTGATCACCGGCGCGGGCTGGCCCTTCCACCTGGGCGGCATCACGCCGTACCTGGACCGTGAGGGCATCTCCGAGCGGGTGAACGGCAAGAAGTTCCTCGCGCAGGGCGTGGCGAGCGTTCCGGCGTAACACCACCTGGTCGGTACCGACGGCGGGCCGTACGGAGAACTCTCCGTACGGCCCGTCCGGCGTACGCCCGCGAGGTGCCGTGTCAATGTGCGCACGTACGCCTGCAAGGTGCCGTGTCACATGTGCACATGTACACCGCGCACATGTGCCGCGTCACATGTGCGCGTCAGAGCGGCAGGACGACCACCGCATCGCCCACGGCGCGTTCCCGTACCGGTGCTCCCGCCGCACTCCTGGGCCGGTTGCGGAGCCGTCCGTTCACCACCATTGTGGTGGAGCCTCCGCCGTCGAGGTTCATGGCGTCCCGTGCTCCCAGCGAGCGCATCAGTTCGGCGGACTCTGCCAGGGTCGCCCCGATGCTCACCCCGGGATCACGGCCGTCGACGGTCACCAGGAGGAGTGTGCCGTCGGCCGTGATCCCGGCCAGGGTGCGGGGGTGGCGCTGGGTCAGGGCGGTGGCCGGCACCCCGTTGGCCTCGATGTCGATGTCGACGGCTCCGTCGCGCAGCAGGCGGGGCCCTGCCTGGACGACGGTCGGCCCCTCCCCCGGGATCCGGTGCCCCGCCCCGTCGTACACCCGGGAGGTGATCCGCAGCCGGGTGCCGGTACGGGCGTGGCGGCGCAGCCATGCGGCCCCTTCGCCGATGCCGGTCAGGACGGTGCCGTTCGCGGGTATCGGGCCGCCGCCGGGTGAACGCAGCAGGGCGACGCGGCCGTCGGGCCCGAGCACGGCCTCGGTCGAGGCGGGGCCGGTGCGTGCGGTGCCGGTTCCCCATTGCCGCGTGAACAGGACCAGTTCGTCGGGGTCCTCGCACAGTTTGTTGTGGGCGGGAGCGAGCCGCATGCCCCGGGTGCCTCGCAGGACGTCCCCGCCGACACCGCCGCATCCGACGATGCGGCCCGGCATCCGGTTGATCCCGTCGATGCTCCGGCGGGTGCCGTCGGAGGCCACCACACCGCTCACCGACCGGAGTTCGGTGACATGCCCGACTCCACCGCCCTCGCCGAGCACCAGCGCGGTACGGCCGTTGGCCGCTTCGCTGAGCAGCGCGCCGTTCTCCATGTACAGCCCGAGCGGGTCCCCGTCGTACCCGCTGAACACCGCGCTGGTGGCGATGTCGAAGAAGGAGCCGTTGATGGCGGCCACCGCCCGGACACGGTCCGCCATGGCGCGCACGGTCTCCGCCGTGTCGAGCCGGGCTCCGTGGGCCGCGCCCACGCGCACCCGTGCGGACGGCGAGACGGACAGCGCCTGGAGGCGCACGGGGCCCGCGGCCGACAGCCGGCCGGTGTGCTGGTGATATGTCACACCCTCGGGCAGTCGGCCGACGGGTTCCGGCGAGCGGGGCGGGGCGGATGCCGGTGCCGTCGTCCGGCCGCCGCCGGTGCCGTCCACCGGGTCGCATCCGGCCAGGGCCCAGGCCCCGGTCACGGCTCCCGCGGCTCCCACGGCTCCCACGGTGAGGAACCGCCGGCGTCTCATCTCGTAAGGGCTCCGGGCAGCAGCCCGGGAGTGCTGGCGACATCACCCGCGTACACGGTCACCTCGGACCAGTTGCGGTGGCCCGCCTGGTTCTCATAGCAGACGGAGAACCGGTCGTACCCGGCCGCTCCCGGAACTCCTGTGTAGGTGATGCTTCCGTCCGGCACCGCGCTGACCGTGCCGTACTGGGCGAGCCCCACTCCCACGACCCGCAGGCCGGCCCCGGCGGCATCGGGGTCCGGGCCGAGGACCGCGTAGCCGCCGGGCGGAATGGCCAGGCTGCGGCCCGGCACCCAGGCCCGTCTCACCCGGTAGCCCGCGTCGGTGATCTGCGCGGACGACACCAGCTTCTCGCCGGCGTACGACATCACGCCGACGCACACCTTGGGCAGCAGGACCGCGCCTTCCGGTGCGTCGTCGGCGACCTTGAGCACCGCGGTCACGGAGCGTTGTTCGTCTCCGCGGGCGTAGGTCGCGTAACGACCGTTGGGCAGGTGCCCCAGGCCCTGGAGATCGGTCATCGTGGCGTGCTCGGCGGCGATGTCGTCGAATATGTAGCCGTACGCACGGTAGGGCCCGCCGGTGGGCACCACGCTCAGATGCAGCGCGATCTCCTGGCCGGGCAGGGCCGCCAGCGCCGGGTCCGCGTCGGCGTGCAGTTCCAGGACCGCCGACACGGCGGTGCGTTCGGGGTGCACGACCTGAATGCGCGCCAACAGATACCAGTCGCTCATTCGACCACCTCCAGGGTCCGGATTCTCGTCAGTTCGTCGAACATGCGGTCATCGAGCCATTCGACTCCGTCCTCGGGGAACCGGGCGCGTTCGAGATCGGCGAAGCGGCCGGGCTCCAGCATCGAGCGCTCCCGCATCTCGGCGGCGACGAAGCGCGCGCACTCGATCGCTCCGGCCGCTCTGAGGTGGGTGTTGTCGGCGGCCCCGTCGGGATAGTTGGGATGCTCCCCGGGGTCGAGGTGGAGGAAGATCTCACGCGTTCCCCGGGGCCCCGCCCGGCGCCACCACCGCACGCTCCACTCGTTGAGGTCGATCAGCGGTACGCACTTCTCGGCCGCGATCTCCTTCATCGCCAGCGGATAGACACCGAGCAGCCGGCGGAGATTGCCCTGGGCGTCGAAGACCCGGCGCTCATGACTGGTGACCAGGACCGGATGGGCGCCCCGGTCGCGAACGCCGTCCACGCAGCTTCGGAGGAAGCCCTGGTACTCCTTGAAGGGTTCCGTGTAGCGGCCCTCGTCCGGCTTCATGTCGATGAGCCCGAAGGAGAACAGCACCAGATCGCCCGGCCGGGCCTCGCGCAGAATCCAGGCGAGCCTGCCCCGGTCCACGAAGCTCCGCGAACTCGCCCCGGCGCGGGCGCAGTTGATGATGTCGGCGCCATGGATGAAGAGCGGCAGGGCCTGGCCCCAGCCCGCCATCGGCGCGAAGCTCCGCTGACGGCTGGTCACGCTGGAGTCCCCGGCCAGGAACACCCTGCGCATCGCGCACCCCGTCACGCCCACTCCTTGCGGGAGTTCGGGTCGCGGTTGTCCTGGCCCGGACCGCTCATGGTCTGCCGGACCGCTGGTACGTCGGACGTCCGGCTGCTGCCCACGGACGCGTCCAGTGCGTCGATGGCACGGAACGCGCGCTCCGAGTTGCCGGTGTCACGGCGGCCGAAGAACGCGTCGACCCGGGCCCGGTACTGCGGCTCCACCGCGAAGTTCCGCTGCACGGTGTCGATGATCTCCCGCACCGTCGAATCGACGTCACGGCAGACCGGCCCGAACCCGTCCCGCTCGAACTCGTAGTAGCCGCGCTTGTAGTGGTTGCCGTAGAAGTCCTCCTCGTCGAACGGCGTGTACACGATGGGCGTGCCCATGTACGCGACGTCGAAGAAGACGGACGAGTAGTCGGTGACCAGCAGGGAGCACTCACGCATCGCCAGCTGCACATCGCGCCCGTCGCCGGTCACGGTGACCGAGGGGTGGTCGATGCGGAAGTGGTGCAGATACGGGCGGATCTCGTAATGCGGCATGAACTCCAGGTCCACTCCGCACTGTTCGAGCACGGTCAGCAGTCGCTCGTCGCGCAGGAGGGTGGAGAAGAAGCGGAAGTACTCCGACGCCGCGAACGGGATCTTCGCCTTGGCCGCCTTGTCGTAGGAGGGCGCCACGATGTCCCGCCGCCAGGTGGGCATCAGCAGGATCCTGGGCCGATCGGAGCGCACCGGCTTCAGCGCGTCGAACCGGGGGAAGCCGGCCGCGGCCACCCGCGCGTAGCCGTAGCCGCAGTGCTCGGCGAAGTAGGACCGCTCGGCCTCGCCCACCGTCAGCAGCAGGTCCACGCTGGTCACCTGGTGATGCACGGAGGGTGCCACGTCGTTGTAGGTGACACCGTGCTGGAGGAAGACCCGCCGGTAGTTCAGCAGATCTCCGTAGCCGCGCAGGAAGGAGCTCTTGCTCAGCTCGGGGAAGCCGAGGTAGGCCTCCAGGTCGTACGGGTCGATGAGCCGCTTGGCGTGCAGCAGGTACATCCGGTACCTGCGCGACGTCCGGTCGAGGACGTGCCCGTACGGGGCCACCTTGGCGCGGTCCTTGGCGTCGCCGTCGATGGCGTAGTAGACCTTGCGGCGCGGGTGGTTCTCCCGGATCCAGCGGAACAGGTGGTAGGCGTTGTCCTGCGCCGTGTCGGCCCGTTCGCCGATGATCCAGATGTTCTTGCGGTGCAGTCGCGGATAGCTCAGCAGGTACGCGAGCCGGGTGCGCCATCCCGGGCGGCCGGGCAGCGCGGCCCGTGCCTGGCGCAGCAGATGCCACAGCAGGCCGCGCAGCTTCTGGCCGGCGCCGGTGAAGTACCGCAGGACCACGGAGTCGTCGCCGCGGACGGTGAGCCACAGCCGGTCCTTGCCGATGCGGCGCATGCCCTTGAAGCGGTGCAGCATCAGGCGCGCGCCGACCGGGGCGTCCACATGGCGGTCGCCGTCGTGGAAGCGCAGGGTCACCGTGAGATCGCGGCCGGAGAGCGGGGCCAGGACCTCGGGGTCCGCCGACGCCCGCCAGCCGCCGTACCAGTCGCGTTCCTTGCGGACGCGCCAGCGGTCGCGCCGGTACACCTGCTCGGCCGGGATGGCAACGGTCCGCTTCCCGTCGGTGCAGATCAGCTCGACCCGGTTGGTGAACAGCTGCCCGATGTCGACGCCGGTCAGGGTGAGCACGCCTTCGAACTGGAGCTCCCCGTCCCGGTGGCGGACGCTTTCGAGCACGGCCCGCTGCCGCTCCACGCGCAGCAGCCGGGACTCGACCGGGTCGTTCGCCAGCTGCCGGTACATGCCCTGCTCGTCCAGGCGGACCCGTGGTTCGTACTCGGGGCCGGCGAACGGGTCGCAGAAGAGCCCGAAGTCACGGGTGCGGACGGCGTGGTGCTGCACCCGGGAGACCGGGTGGGTGACGTACTGGAGCAGCAGCTCTTCGGGGATCCTGGAGTAGACGTCGCAGAGCTCGCCGAACACCTCGGCGATCTCCCGCCGGTTCATGATGCGGTGGTAGTTGCGCAGATAGGGCTGGTACGAACGCACCACGAACCGGTGGATCAGCCGGGCCGACGGCGCCTCGATCCGGTCGCCGAAGTCGAGCAGGTACCGGTTGAGCCGGAGCCGTTGCCGGACCTTGACCGGGTCGTTCCAGTCGACGTCGAAGAGCGAGTCGTTCTGCGCGGGGTCGCGGTCGAAGTACACGTAGCGGTCGACCAGGCTGAAGCTCCGGGCGGCCAGCAGCGCCATCACGCTCACCCAGGTCTCGGCGAACGGGCCGCCGTCCGCCGGGCGCAGCCGCTGGGCGTCGAGGAAGGAGACGCGGAAGAGCTTGTTGCCGAGGTCGGTCGAGAAGACCATGTGGGGTGCCTTCCTGACCATGTCGGTCAGGCCCTTCGCACCCTTGCCGAAGTACCGCTTCCACGGCTCGTCGCCATTGCGCCGCGGCCCCGGGAACGTGTCGTAGTTGCCGACGGCCACGTCGACGTCGTGCTGGACGGCGGACTCGGTGAGCTGGCGCAGGCAGTCGGCCCCGAGGATGTCCCGTCCGCGGGCGAACAGCACATAGGGCGCCACGACCCGGGCGAGACCCTGCTGATGCGCGGCTCCGATGCCCTGGGCGGGGATCCGCAGCACGCTCGTGTTGCGGTAGAAGGAGGCGAAGTTGTCCAGCAGCTGGGCCGTGCGGTCGGTGGAGCCGTCGTCGACGAACACGACCTGTGTCTCGGGGAACAGGCTCTGTGCCGCCAGGGAGTGCAGGAACTCGTAGAGGTGGTGCTCGTCGTTGCGGCAGTGCACGACGACGGCCGCGCTGTAGGTGCCGGTGTCCGGCAGCGGTGCGGGATCCTCGCTCCCCGCCCACCAGTGCCAGGGAGTGCCCCGGCGGGTGTCCAGCTCGGTGCGCTCGCTCGTCTCGGGCCGCAGGGCGACATTGCCGCTGACCGTCTGGTACATCTCGTACGGCCCGAGGGGGCCGTCGTAGCGCTCGCGGCCGATGTCGACGCCGTGGACCGCCAGTGTCGTCGTCGCCCGCTCGCCCGCGTGCCGTACCTGGACGAAGAGGTTCCAGACCCCGTCGCCGGTGGCCGCGCCGATGCTGGAGGCGAGGTCGAGGACCGACTGGTAGTGGACCCGGTGGTCGTCCGTCTCGATCGCGTTCACCGGGAAGACGTGGTCGCTCTTGGTGCTGCGCAGGCGCAGCACGGCCTTGAGCTCCACCTTGCCGCCCGAGGAGAACCGTCCGAGCTGGTTGAGTACGTGTCCCGAGATGTGGAGTTCGCTGCCCCTGATCTCCACCTCGGTGGCCTGGTTGAACAGGCGGGCCTCGCCGAGCGGCTTGTCCAGGAGGTCGAGGTCGGTGACATCGAGGAAACGTTTCGCCTCGGGAAGACGCAGCAGCGACTCGGACCAGTAGACACGTCCGTCGTGCTCGACGAGGTCGGAGCTGAGTACGCTGCGACGCTGCGCGTAGTCGGAGACGGACAGCGCGAGATCCACCCGCTCGTGGATGAGGCAGAAGGCCCGCACACGCTCCATGACGCCGCACAGCTCGTAGACGGAGAGGTCCAGCGACCGCAGATACGGCGCGACGGCGGCGGCGAAGCCCTGGCGGTACCGCTCGTCGCCGGAGCGCAGCTCGCGGGCGTACAGATGCAGGTCGTGGGAGAGGAACTTCACCGCCTTGTGGGCGAGCAGCTCGTGCTCCCCGACCTGCCGCAGGAAGGAATCGGTGTACTGGTGGACGGCGACCCGGTCCTGGATGCTGCGCAGCTCGCCGCGGCGGTTGGTGATGGAGGGCGCCGCGGATTCCCGCTCCCACATCCAGCGGTACACGGGGGCGGTGAGGAAGGTGATCGAGCGGGCCCGGTAGTTGGCGAGCGTCGAGAAGTAGGTGTCCTCGTAGTACACGCCCTCGGGGAAGCGGACGCCGTTGTTGTGCAGGAAGTCCAGCCGGTACAGCTTGCCGGCCGCGATCGGGTCGTCGAAGAGCTGAGGCAGTGCGCGCAGCCCCGCCACGGTA
Source organism: Streptomyces sp. NBC_01363 (assembly GCF_026340595.1). Taxonomy (GTDB): domain Bacteria; phylum Actinomycetota; class Actinomycetes; order Streptomycetales; family Streptomycetaceae; genus Streptomyces. Next base: position 988,908 of record NZ_JAPEPF010000002.1, on the reverse strand, counting down.
CGCTCCGCGGTGTACAGCTGGGGCTGCCAGACGGTGGTCTCCTCGGTGTTGAGGTTGACCCGCACCGTCCGGCCCGCGGTGACGTCCGAGCCGGTGTTCACCGCCGAGGCGAGCAGTTCCTCACAGGCCTTGAGCGGCAGTTCGTCGTCCGCGTCGAGGAACATGACGTACTGCCCGGCGGCGGCCATGATGCCGTTGTTGCGCGGGGCGCCGACCCCGCCGCTGTTCTGCGGGCGCTCCGTGATCCGTACGCGGCTGTCGCGGGCGGCGAACTCCCTGGCCACGCCGAGGGTCCCGTCGCCGGACGCGTCGTCGACGACAATGACCTCGATGTTCCGGTGCGTCTGGGCGAGCGCCGATCGCAGGGCCCGGCCGAGGGTCGCGCTCGCGTTGAAGGCGGGAACGACGATCGAGACCAGATAGGCCGACGGGTCGACAGGGGCACTCATCGTACGGAACCTTCGTTCTCCACCCAGTAGGGCAGCGCCCTCAGCTGCTGCGTCTCTGTGTCCTGGGCGTGCTGCGGATAGGGCTGCGGGTAGGGCCGGAAGCCCAGATCGTCGTCCTGTTCGGGGACGGGGAAGTGCTGGACCAGAACGGCATCGCGGTCCTCGTCGAGTTCGGCCGCGCGTCGGTGACGACCGCGGTGGAGGTTCTCGGCGATGGTGCCGGCCGTGGACGGTGCGGGGGCGAGCTTCTCCATGAGCCGGGTGAAGTCCCGGGTGGAGAGCCAGAACTTGTACATGATCACGAGCTCGAAGAGGCCCAGCGCCAGGGCGGATATCGCGGTGGTCCACAGGATCTGCCCGATCAGCGGCGCCACGATGAAGATGAACATCTGGAACTCGATGCCGCTGATGAGGTGCGGCCTGATCCGGCTGCGCAGCAGGGCCTGGCGGAATCGGGTGTACCAGGGGAAGCGGTGCCGGAACTGGGCGTGCAGGTCGACGACATCGCCGCTCTGCTGCTTGAGCACCTCGGCCTCGACGCCGGGGTTCTCCCTCAGCAGGTCCTCGATGAAGACCACCTTGGGCCCCTGCTCGGGCTCGACGGCGTCCCGTGCTTCCGGCTTCGCCCGCTGCTCCTCGGCCGCCTTGCGTTCCAGGGTGACCTTTTCGATCTTCATGCGCATGGACATGCGCATCTTGTAGATCTGGAGGGCGTCGACGTACCGGAGCATGTCCAGGAAGACGACGGCCAGGGCGGCGAGCAGGTAGAGCTCGTTGTGTGTGCGCAGGTACTGGCCGCCCATGAGGGCGAGTGCACACAAGAGCACCCTGATGCGGTCGAAGACGTAGTCGAGCCAGCCGCCGAAGACGGTGCCGTTGCCCTTGAGCCGGGCGAGCTTGCCGTCGATGCAGTCGAGAATGAAGCTCAGGTGGTAGAGGCCTGCTCCGACAGCGAGGGACCAGGCGTCACCCTTGAGGAAGAAGTAGGCGGAGCCGAGGCCGACGAAGAGCGCGCTCCAGGTGACCCGGTTCGGGGTGATGAACTTGAACTTGGCCATCCCGATCAGCATCCGGGTGGCCACGGGGTCGACCAGCAGGACCGTCCACCAGGCATCACGCTTCTTGCACGTCAGCTTCTGCACGGCTCGCAGTGACAGCTTCCCCATGACCCCTCGCCCTGGCATACCGATGAGCAACACGGCCCCAGCGGCTTGCACGAACACGCGTGATCAAGGGGGCTTTCACCTCATGTACACGTACGGTTCACCTTTGAGCCGTATGTGGTTCCCATAAAGGCAAGGCCAGACCCTAACAAAGTCAAAGTTAATCCGAAACTGTCAAACCTTGCACCAATCGCAGCCATGCCACGGAATGGGGCCGTATGCCCCATTTATGCGCCGATGGTGGTCCATGAGCTGAACGCCAGACCGCTCGCGCCCGGCTCCTGACGCGCGATCCGCAACCGGCCGTCGGTCGCCACCACGGCGATCACCGCCCGCCCCTGCCCGTCGATGACCACCGCGGGAGGGACCATCGAGGACTCGCCCGCGTCGAACCACCACACGCCGGTCTCGGGCCGGCCGTCCTGATGGGCGCCCACGGCACACGTCCCGTCGGGCCCCGACCTCACCAGCACCGTGCAGCCCCAGCCCTGGATGTCCACACCGGTGACCCCGGCGACCGGGCCCTCGCCGTCCGGGCCGCCGAGGCCGACCGGCGCGGCGCCCGGCATCCCGACGCACACCTCGTTGCTCCCCGCGTACCGGTAGCGGATCGCGCCCGCCTCGGGGGCCGCCGAGAGTGTGCCGGGGTACGGGCTCACGGAGGTGGCGGTGTCCTGGGTCCAGGCCTCGTCCGGGGTCTCGCGGTGCCAGCGCACGGCGACCGCGGAATCCCGGCCCCTCGCCCACACCTCGGCACCGCTCCGACCGGTCACTGCCGCCAGCTCGTCGGCCGCGCTGACCCCGCGCAGATGCTGCCAGGCGCTCCACTTCCCGTCCGGCGCCTGACGTCGGGTGCTGACCCCGTGGCCGAAGTTCCGCACGAAGATGTGCAGATGGCCCTTGGCGTCGAAGACCGCCGAGGGGAAGCCGACCTCGCGCGCCTTGCGCCGGTCGTTGGCGTTCGGATTGCCGGCCGAGTGCCACGGGCCGATGGGGCGTCCGGTCTGGTACTGGGTCGCGTGGACGACCTCGACGTGCTCCGCGCCGTCCGCACCCTTCCTGCGGCGGAGACCGATCAGGTGCACATAGCCGAAGGCGTCCTGCACGACCGTGAGGCCGGGCAGCAGCGCGGGCCCGTCCAGCAGCTCGGGACCGCTCCAGCCACCGTCGCCGGGCGCCTGTTCCGTCCAGCGGATCACGCCCGCCGCCGAGGGGAGATACGCCGAGAGCCGCCCGTCCCTGCCCCTGGTGATCCAACGGGCGGGCCGGGGGTAGCGCGTGCACGCCGCCGCGCCCAGTCGCGGATCGGTGCCGGCCCGGTGGCAGTCCACGAAGACCGGGGCCCCGCTCTCCAACTGGTACTTGCGCGCCGCCGCGACCGTGGCACGCGCCACGCTGCCCCGCAGCGGGGGCTCGGCTATCACGGGCCGCTTGGCCTCGGCGTCGAAGGAGACGTGCGCCGGATCCGGGTCGAGGGTGCGCACCCGCAGCGGGCTCAGTTCACGCAGGGCGTCGAGCACGAGCGGTGTGATCTTTCCCACCTCGGCGTCGAGGACCCAGGGCTCGCGGTCCACCCGTACACCGCGGCTCCCGCAGTCCGTCACCGCCCGCTCGAACGCCGCCCGTTCGTCCGCCGTGCCCGGCTGGGCGCAGACCACGTCGACGGTCGAACCGCTGCGCTCCGCCGCCAGCAGAGCGGGGGCATCTCCGGGCGTCGCGACCACAATCGCGACGGTTCCGGGACGGGGCGTGTGCCGCTCCCCCGTGCTCTGAGGCGTCACCTTGCCGCGCCCCCCGCGGCGCTCCCCTCTGCGTGCCATGCGCCCGACGATCCCCTCTGAAGTGGAACCGGGACTCCAGAACCCTCCCGGCTTCCAAGAAGATATGCACTCTCCCTTCCGCTCGGGAAATCTGTCTATAGTGCTCCAGCGTCCGATCCATCAAGAAATGTGCGGCCATTGCGCCCGCCGTGACACCCGCTCAGCGTGCGCCCCACGAGCCGCGAGCGGATCTTCCGTACGACCCCCTTCTGTGACTCCTGCAGTCGCACGGCACAGGAGGGTCCGACTCGCCTCGGTGGTCCCCCACTGACCCAGGGGCCCAGACGATGACGAGCTGTGTGTATGTCTGACGACTCCGATCTGCCTTCCCGTCGCAAGCCCAAGAGCCGCAGGGGCCGCAAGGTCCGTACGCGTGGTCAGCGCATCCGGCGCGGCGTGCTCGTCACCCTGCTGGTGCTCGTACTGGCCGGTGGCGGAACCCTGTACTGGCTGTACAGCAGGCTCGACGGAAACATCACGGGCGTCGACATCGACAAGGCGCTCGGGGACAACCGTCCTCAGAAACTCCCCACCAGCGGCCAGAACCTGCTCGTCCTCGGTTCCGACTCGCGGGCCGGTGCGGAGAACAAGGAACTCGGCGGTGGCGGCGACGTCAGCGGCGCGCGCTCCGACACCGCGATGGTGGTGCACATACCCGAGGGCCGGAGCAGGGCCGTCGCCGTCTCCATACCGCGCGACACCCTCGTGACCCGGCCCGAGTGCGTCAAGACCGACGGCTCGGCAGTGTCCTCGGCGAACCGCGTGATGTTCAACTCCGTCTACTCCCAGGTCGGCCCGGCCTGTGTGGTCAAGACCGTGGAGAAGATGTCCGGGGTCCGCATCGATCACTACCTGGAGATCAACTTCGCCGGGTTCAAGGACCTCGTCGACGCCATAGGCGGTGTCACCGTGGAGGTCGAGAAGCCCATCCACGACAAGTCGTCGGGGCTCGACCTGTCCGCGGGATCGCACAAGCTCGACGGCACCCAGTCCCTCGCCTACGTCCGGACCCGGCACGGCATCGGTGACGGCAGCGACCTCGGCCGCATCGGCCTCCAGCAGCAGTTCCTGCTGGCCCTGCTGAGCGAGGTCAAGTCCCAGGATCTGCTGAGCAGTCCGACGAAGTCCTACAAGGTGGCGAGTTCGGCGACGAAGTCGCTGACCACCGACTCGGGGCTGGCTTCGCTCAAGTCCCTGGCGGAGTTCGCCCGTTCGATGAACGGCGTCGACCCGGGCTCGATGGAGACCATCATGCTCCCGGTGGCGTACGACAAGCAGGACCCGAACCGTGTGGTGGCTGCCGAGCCCCAGGCCGGTGACCTGTGGAAGGCGATCCGCAAGGACGGCACCATTCCCGAGTCGGCCAAGAAGTCGCCGGCGACCGGGGGCTGACGCACCGTCCGCTCGCGGACCGATGGCGAGTGAGCGGTGACAGGTGACACGGCGATGCCCCGGGAACACGTCCCGGGGCATCGTCGTGTTTCAGGTGTTGCCGGCCTCGTCAGCGCCGCGCCTCGGGGTGGTACAGGCACCAGCCCTCCCAGGCCGATGCGACCATCTCGCGCACGTCGTGCCGCGCGGTCCAGTTCAGTTCGGTGCGCATGCGGTCGGCGGAGGCCACCACCCTGGCCGGGTCCCCGGCCCTGCGGGGCAGCACGGTCGGCTCGGCGTCGGGTCCGTATCCGGTGACCTCGCCGATCAGCGCGATCATCTCGCGCACCGAAACACCTTCGCCCCGGCCGATGTTCACCGTCAGGTCGGTGCCGTCGCCGCGTGCTCCCAGTGCCCGTGCCACGGCGACGTGCGCCGAGGCGAGGTCGTCGACGTGGATGAAGTCGCGGACGCAGGTGCCGTCCGGGGTGGCGTAGTCGTCGCCGAAGATCATCGGCGCATGGCCCTGCGTGAGCTTCTCGAAAACCATGGGGATGAGATTGAAGACCCCGGTGTCGGCGAGCTGCGCGGTGGCCGCGCCCGCGACGTTGAAGTACCGCAGGGAGGCCGTCGCCATGCCGTGCGCGGCGCCCACCGCGCGTACCATCCACTCGCCCGCCAGCTTCGTCTCGCCGTACGGATTGATCGGGGCGCACGGTGTGCCCTCGGTGACCAGGTCCACGTCCGGCAGGCCGTAGACGGCGGCCGACGAGGAGAACAGGAAGCGGCGCGCGCCCGCGGTGGTGACCGCCTCCAGCAGGGTCTGCAGCCCGTGCACATTCTCCCGGTAGTAGTGGAGCGGGAGGGCGACGGATTCGGCGACCTGCTTCTTGGCCGCCAGGTGCACGACGCCCTCGATGCCGAATTCCGCGAGGGTCCGGTCCAACATGTCCCGGTCGAGGGTCGAGCCCTTGACGAAGGGCACCCCGTCGGGGACCCGGGCCGGGTAACCGGTCGACAGGTCGTCGTACACCACCGCCTGCTCGCCGGCTTCGAGCATCGCCCGTACGACGTGCGCCCCGATGAAACCCGCACCACCCGTGATCAGCCAAGTCATACGGTCATACTAGCCGCGGTCCCGGACATGCCGGACGAGCATTCACCGGTCGGATACGTGCTGGTTGATCCTGCTGTGCCCACGCCCGTAAGCGAAGTAGATGATCACGCCGATGGCCATCCAGACGGCGAAACGCAGCCAGGTCTCCGCCGGAAGATTGAGCATCAGCCACACCGACGCGGCCACCGAGAGGATCGGGAGCAGCGGTACCCACGGGGTGCGGAAGGCCCGGTGGAGATCGGGGCGGGTGCGGCGCAGCACCATCACGCCCAGGGCTACCACGACGAACGCGAAGAGTGTGCCGATGTTCACCAGCGTCGCCAGTTCATTGATGCTGGTGAAACCGGCGACGATCGCGATGATCACGCCGAGCAGAATGGTCGGGCGGTACGGGGTGCCGAACTTCGGGTGCGTCTTGGAGAAGAACCGCGGGAGCAGTCCGTCACGGCTCATCGCGAAGAAGACCCGGGTCTGTCCCAGCAGCAGGATCAGGCAGACGGTGGTGAGGCCGATCGCGGCTCCGAAGCTGATGAGTCCGGCGTACACGGGATGGCCGACGGCCTTGAAGGCATCGGCCAGCGGGGCCTCCACCGACAGCTCGGTGTAGTGCTCCATACCCGTGACCACCAGCGATACGGCGACATAGAGCACGGTGCAGATGAAGAGCGAGGCGAGGATGCCACGTGGCATGTCACGTTGCGGAAGCTTCGTCTCCTCGGCTGCGGTGGCCACCACGTCGAAACCGATGAAGGCGAAGAAGACGACGGAGGCTGCGGTGAAGATGCCCATGACGCCGAAGTTGGTGGGCGCGTAACCGAACATCAGCTGGACCAGCGGTGCGGTCAGTCCGGAACCCGAGGTCTGCGGCTGTGCCTCGGGGATGAACGGCGAGTAGTTGGCGGCCTTCACGAAGAACAGCCCGGCGATGATCACGATCAGGACCACCGCGACCTTGATGGCGACCACGACGGTCGTGACCCGGGCGGACAGCTTCATGCCGAGCACCAGCACCACGGTCAGGACGAGCACCAGGGCGAAGGCCAGGATGTCGAAGCCGAATCCTTTCGCCACATCCGTTCCGGAGAGCGCATCGGGCATGTGCCAGCCGAAGTTGTCCAGCAGCGAGCGGACGTAGCCGGACCAGCCGACCGCCACCACCGCCGTGCCCAGCGCGAATTCCAGCACCAGGTCCCAGCCGATGATCCAGGCGACCAGTTCGCCGAGCGAGGCGTACGAGAACGTGTAGGCGGAGCCGGCGACCGGGACGGTGGAGGCGAACTCGGCGTAGCAGAGCGCCGCCAGCGCGCAGACGATGGCCGCGACCACGAAGGCGAGGGCGGTGGCGGGACCCGCCGTCTCCTTGGCCACCTTGCCGGTGAGGACGAAGATGCCGGTGCCGATGATGACGCCCACTCCGAAGACCGTGAGGTCCAGGGCGGAGAGGGACTTCCTGAGAGCGTGCTCCGGCTCCTCGGTGTCGCGGATGGACTGCTCGACCGTCTTGGTCCTGAACAGTCCGTCACTGCTGGGTGGTGTGTCCTGCTGGGCGGTCACCGGCGTACCTCCACGCACTCGTCGTGTACGCCATGATTGGGACCGCACCGGCGGCGCAGACCCCCGCACCGGGCGATTTCACGCGAATGGGCCGGTCGGACCACCCGTACAGGGTGACCCGACCGGCCCCTCGGCCGTATCGCCGTCCGCCGCGGCGGACCCTTGGGCCTGATCCGAACGCGAAGTCCCAGGTCAGTCCCGTGCGGGCTCGATCACGGAGCGGGTGTCGGCGCCGCTCCCGAAGCGGCCGTCCAGCTTGGCCACGAGGCCGGTGACCTGGCGGGCGATGTCCGGCGCGGTCAGCCCGATCTCGGCCATGACCTCCTTGCGGGAGGCGTGGTCGAGGAAGCGCGGCGGGATGCCGAAGTCACGCAGTGGTACGTCGACCCCGGCGTCGCGCAGTGCCTGGGAGACGGCGGAGCCGACGCCGCCGGCCCGGCTGTTGTCCTCGACGGTGACGACGACCCGGTGCTGCTCGGCGAGCGGGGCCATGGCCTCGTCGACCGGCTTGACCCAGCGCGGGTCGACGACGGTCGTCGAGATGCCCTGGGCCTCCAGCAGTTCGGCGATCTCCAGGCACATCGGGGCGAGCGCGCCGACGGAGACCAGGAGGACGTCCGGCCGGGTGGTGCCGGGCTCGCGCAGCACGTCCATGCCGCCGACCCGGCCGAGGGCCTTGACCGCCGGGCCGACCGCGCCCTTGGAGAAGCGGACCACGGTCGGTGCGTCGTCGACCTCGACGGCCTCGCGGAGCTGGGCGCGGACCTGATCGGCGTCGCGCGGGGCGGCGATCCGGAGCGTGGGCACGCACTGCAGGATCGACATGTCCCACATGCCGTTGTGCGAGGCGCCGTCGGTGCCGGTGACCCCGGCCCGGTCCAGGACGAAGGTCACACCGCACTTGTGCAGTGCGACATCCATCAGGACCTGGTCGAAGGCGCGGTTGAGGAAGGTGGCGTACACCGCGAAGACGGGGTGCAGTCCGCCGGTGGCGAGGCCGGCCGCGGAGACCGCGCCGTGCTGCTCGGCGATGCCGACGTCGTAGATCCGGTCCGGGAACGCCTTCTCGAACTTGGTCAGGCCGACCGGCTGGAGCATGGCCGCGGTGATCGCGACGATGTCCTCGCGCTCCTTGCCGAGCTTGACCATCTCCTCGCCGAAGACGGAGGTCCAGTCGAGACCCGAGGTGGCGACCGGGAGGCCGGTGTCGGGGTGGATCTTGCCGACGGCGTGGAAGCGGTCGGCCTCGTCGAGCAGGGCGGGGGTGTAGCCGCGGCCCTTCTCGGTGAGGCAGTGCACGATGACGGGTCCGCCGAAGCGCTTGGCGCGCCCGAGCGCCGACTCCAGGGCCTCCATGTCGTGGCCGTCGATCGGGCCGACGTACTTCAGGCCGAGGTCCTCGAACATGCCCTGCGGGGCGATGAAGTCCTTCAACCCCTTCTTGGCCCCGTGCAGCGTCTCGTACAGCGGCCTCCCGACGACGGGGGTGCGCTCCAGGATGTCCTTGCCGCGGGCCAGGAAACGCTCGTAGCCGTCGGTGGTGCGCAGCGTCGCGAGGTGGTTGGCGAGGCCGCCGATGGTCGGCGCGTAGGAGCGCTCGTTGTCGTTGACGACGATGACGAGCGGGCGGTCCTTGGCGGCGGCGATGTTGTTCAGCGCCTCCCAGGCCATGCCGCCGGTGAGGGCGCCGTCACCGATGACCGCGACAACGTGGTCGTCCTTGCCCAGCACCTCGTTGGCCTTGGCGAGGCCGTCGGCCCAGCCGAGCACCGTGGAGGCGTGCGAGTTCTCGATGATGTCGTGCTCGGACTCGGCACGGGAGGGGTAGCCGGAGAGGCCGCCCTTGCTCTTGAGCTTCGAGAAGTCCTGGCGACCGGTGAGGAGCTTGTGCACATAGCTCTGGTGACCGGTGTCGAACAGCACCTTGTCCTTAGGCGAGTCGAAGACCCGGTGCAGGGCGATGGTCAGTTCGACCACGCCCAGGTTGGGGCCGAGGTGGCCGCCGGTCTTCGATACGGCGTCGACCAGGAAGGTCCGGATCTCTTCGGCGAGCTGTTCCAGCTGCTCGGGAGTGAGCCGGTCCAGGTCACGCGGTCCACCGATGCGGGTCAGCAGAGCCACCCGTGCCTCCTTGCGTCTTGAGCTGGTCGAGCATGCCGATCCGATGAGTCTAATGTTCCGTCCGTCCGCGTGGGCATCGGGCATGGAGTGGGCTGTCCCACCCCGTGCCCGGCCCCCGGAAGTGCCCGGCACCCGCTACGGGGCGCCGGGCACCGGACCGTGCGGCGTGGTAGGGACGTGGTATTTACGCGCGTCCCGCGGTCTTCTGGGTACGGCGGGAGACCGAGTCGATGACCACGGCGGCCAGCAGCACCGCGCCGGTGATCATGTACTGGATGGCATTGGCCATGCCGATCATGTTCAGGCCCTGCTGGATCGACTGGATCACGATCATGCCGAGCAGTGCGGACCAGACCTTGCCCCGGCCTCCGAAGAGGCTGGTGCCGCCGATGACGGCGGCCGCGATGACCAGCATCAGGGTGTTTCCGCCGCCGACGCTCTTGGTGGCGCCGCCGGAGAGGCTGGCGATGAAAAGTCCGCCGAAGGCGCCCAGCATTCCGGAGAGCGCGAAGACGGTGATCCGGATCCGGTCGACGTTGATACCGGCGCGGCGTGCCGCCTCCGGGTTGCCGCCCACCGCGAAGACCTGGCGGCCGAAGGTGGTCCGGCGGGCCACGAAGTCCGCGACGACCAGCACGGCGAGGAAGAGCACCAGGGCCAGCGGCAGGCCGCGGGCGCCGGAGGGCTCGTTCAGGACGTACGCGACGGCGAAGCACAGGATCGCGACGACGCCCGTGCGGAGCAGGACCTCGGTGGTGGGACGGGCCGGCAGGCCCGCGGCCCCGCGACGCCGGCTGTCCAGCAGGAGCGACCCGGCGTAGGCGAGGACGGCGACCAGGGCGACACCGTACGCGACGGCCTTGTCCTCGAAGAAGTAGTTGGTGAGGTTCTCGACGATGCTGCCGGACGGCGTGTTGATCGAGCCCTCACCGCCCATCATCCACTCCTGCAGACCGCTCCAGCCGAGGAAACCGGCCAGGGTGACGACGAAGGCCGGCACCCCGATCTTGGCGAAGAAGAAGCCGTGCAGCGCGCCGAGCACCATGCCGGAGAGCACCGCGACGACGACCGCCGTCCAGTCGTTCCAGCCGTGATTGACGTTGAGCACGGCCCAGACGGCCGCGCCGACACCGGCGACCGAGCCGACGGACAGGTCGATCTCGCCGAGCAGCAGCACGAAGACGATGCCGACCGCCATGATGCCGAGGCCGGAGCTGTAGACGGCGACGTTGGCGATGGAGCTGGCGGAGAGGAAGTTGCTGTTCTGGAGCTGGAAGACGACCGCGATGACGATCAGGCCGACGAGGACCGGCAGTGAGCCGAGCTCGCCGCCGCGCACCTTGCGGGTGAACTCGGACCAGTAGCCCTTGAAGCCCTCCTCGCGGACGAGCAGGCGCGGGTCCACCGCGGGTACGGGGGCCGCCGACGGCTCGGTCGCGGGTGTCACCGCGGCAGGCATGCCGGTGGCGGTTTCGGGGGTCTTGGCGAGGTCGCTCACTTCGCGTCCTCCTTCGTGGCTGTGCGGGCCTGGCGGCGCGTGACGGCGTTGTCGGTGGCACCGGTGATCGCGGAGATGATCTCCTCGTGGGACGTGGTCGCCACGTCGAAGACTCCGTTGTTGCGGCCCAGCCGCAGCACCGCCACCTTGTCGGCGACGGCGCGCACGTCGGCCATGTTGTGGCTGATGAGGATGACGCCGTGGCCGCGCTCGCGCAGCCGCTCGACGAGGTCGAGGACCTGGGCGGTCTGCTCGACGCCGAGGGCGGCGGTCGGCTCGTCGAGGATGACGACCTTGGGGTCACCGATCAGGGCGCGGGCGATGGCCACGACCTGGCGCTGGCCGCCGGAGAGCGAGGCGACCGGGATACGGACGCTGGGTATCCGGATGGACAGGGTGTCCAGCAGTTCCTTGGCGCGCTTCTCCATCCCGATCTCGTCGAGGACGGAGGCCTTGCGCAGTTCGCTGCCGAGGAAGAGGTTGGCGACGACATCGAGGTTGTCGCAGAGGGCCAAGTCCTGGTAGACGGTGGCGACTCCGAGGTCCTGGGCGTCGTTGGGCCGGCTGATCCGGACCGTCCTGCCCTCCCACTCGATGGCGCCTTCGTCGATCGGGTGGACACCCGAAATGGTCTTGACCAGGGTCGACTTGCCGGCGCCGTTGTCGCCGACCAGGGCGACCACTTCGCCGGAATGAATCTCCAGGTCCACATCGGTGAGCGCCTGGACGGCGCCGAACCGCTTGGAGATTCCGCGCAACGCCAGCACGGGCGTAGCGGACACGTGAATCATCTCCTTCGCCGCCTGACCGGCGGGGATGGTGCTGCTGAGCACAGGGGGGCGGTGCCGGTCACCGGGCCGCCGGGAAGGCCGGAACGTCTCCGAGGTCCGCCTCGGCACGTCGTCGCCGGGGGACGACCACGCGCCGAGACGTGTACCGGGAAAGGGCTCTGTGCCGGCCGGGGCCTCTCGGTGCGCCCCGGAGGGCGGCCGCGTGCGGTGACCGGGACCGGTGAGAAGTCCGGCGCCCGCCCCTGCTGCGGGGCATTGACGGGGCGGGTGCCGGACCGGATCGGATGACGCCTGCCGACGGCGGATTACTTGATGCCGGCTGCGTCGCAGGCCGCCTTGTACTGGGCGGTGCAGATCTCCTCGACCTTGTAGACCTTGTCCGCGACGATCGTGGACGCGATGTTGTCCTTGGTCACGACCGAGGCGTCGTAGAGCTTCGACGGGGTGCCCTTGAACTCGCCGGAGATGCTGTCGACCTTGACCGGGGCCAGGTCGTCGATCTTCTCGCCCTTGAGCAGCCTGACGGCGATCTCGGCGGTGGTCTCGGCCTCCGGCTTGATCTGCTTGTAGATCGAGAAGGCCTGCTCGCCCGTGAGGATGCGCTGCAGACCGGCGAGCTCGGAGTCCTGACCGCCGACCGGGATCTTCACACCCTGCTTCTTCAGGGCCGTGATGATGCCGCCGGCCATGCCGTCGTTGGCGGAGTAGACGCCCTGGAAGCCGTCCTTGCCCAGGGAGTCGATGGCCGCTCCCATCTTCTTGTTGGCCTCGTCGGCCGACCAGTCCGGGATGTCCTGCTCGTAGACGACCTTCTTGACCTGCTTGTCGAGGACGCTGTGCGCGCCCCTCTTGAAGAAGGGGGCGTTCGGGTCGGTCGGCGAGCCGTTGATCATGACAACGTTGCTGTCCTTGGCCTTGGCGCCGAGCGCCTTGACCAGCGCCTCGCCCTGGAGCTGACCGATCTTCTCGTTGTCGTACGACACGTAGGCGGAGATCGGGCCCTCGGCGAGACGGTCGTACGCGACGACCTTGACGTCCTTCTTCGCGGCCTGCTGGACCCAGGACTTCGCGGCCTTGTAGTCGACGGTGTCGAGGATGATGACCTTCACACCCTGCGTGACGAGCGCGTCGAACTGCTTCTTCTGGGTCTCGCTGTCCTGCGCGGCGTTGTTGTACTTGACCTCGCAGTCGGAGCACAGCGCCTTGATCTTCGCTTCCATGATGGGGCGGTCGAAGGTCTCGTAGCGCGTGGTCTTGTTCTCCGGAAGGAGCAGGCCGATGGTCTTGCTGTCGCCGCCGCTGCCGGAGTCCTTGTCGTCGCCGGCCTTGCCACACGCCGCGAGGGAGACGGCCATGGAGAGTGCGGCCGTGCCTATGACGATGCGTCGCGTCGTTGCGTTCATTACGGGTTGCCTCCCTGACGAGGCCGCGACGTCGCGGCCGAGGTGGCTGGAAGTCAACTCGGCCGCGACGCCAGCGTCAAGGAGTAAATCCTTAACGAGATGACAACGGTGCCATCCGTTATCTAAGTGAAGGCAGGAGTGGCTTTCGGCGAGGTGCTTTCCAAAAGGGTTGAATCCCCCATCTCGCTGAGCACGAGGGCCAGTGCGCCCAGCACTTCGGCCCGGCCGCCCAGCGCCCCGGGCAGCACCGAGAGCTGCCGGGCGGCGCTCGGAATGGCGTAGCGGGAGACCGAGTCACGGATCGGTGAGAGCACCAACTCGCCCGCCTCGGCGAGCGATCCGCCGAGGACCACTCGGCTGGGGTTGAGCAGATTGCAGAGATTGGCGACCCCGCTGCCGATGTGCCGCCCGACGTCCCCGATCACCCGGCGGCAGCCCGGATCGCCGTCGCGAGCCAGCTGGACCACCCGCTCCATGGTGAGATCGGACCCGTGGCTGGGCTGGAGCAGCGGCAGCACGTACCGGGCGGCCGTGAAGGTCTCCAGGCATCCGCGGTTGCCGCAGCGGCACACCGGGCCCGATTCGTCGAGCGTGATGTGCCCGATCTCGCCGGCCGTGCCGCCCGGCCCCCGGTAGATGCGCCCGTCGATCACCAGACCGGCGCCGACACCGCTGGCGACCTTGATGTAGGCGAGGTCCCTGACCCCCCGGCCGCTCCCCCAGACCAGCTCGCCGAGCGCGCCGAGGTTGGCGTCGTTGTCTACGTACACCGGCACACCGAGCCGGCCGGCGAGCTCATTGCTGGGGTTGATGCCCGTCCAGCCCGGCAGGATCGACGTGGAGCCCAGCGTCCCGGACTCCACGTCGATCGGGCCGGGAACGCCGAGGCCCACCCCGATCACCTTGTCCGGACTGATCCCGGTCGTCTCGATCAGCCGCCTGACCAGCTGCTCCGCCCGCCCGAACCCCTGCGCGGAGGAGGCGTCGACGTCCAGCGGCTCGGCCTCCTCGGCCAGCACCTGGTGGGCGAGGTTGCCGACCGCCACCCGCAGATGCGTATGGCCGAAGTCGACCCCGATCACGATGCCCGCGTCGCCGCTGAGCGAGACGCTGCGGGCCCGGCGGCCGCCCGCCGAGGTGGGGGTGACCTCGACCGTGCCGCGGTCCTTCAATTCACGAACGATATTGGAGACGGTGGCCGCTGACAGGCCGGTGCTCCGTGCGATCTCCGCCTGGGTGAGCGAGCCGGCCATGCGTACCGCGCGCACGACCCGCTCAAGGTTGGCGCGATGCAGAGATGTCTGCGACCCCGGAGTCTCCATCGACTCTCTCACTCCTACCGTTTTCTCTAACATGTGAACTCTAAGCTGAGCGTTTTGCGGCACTCCCCGTCAAGACCTTGAGCGACCGAAGCCTCGGATGAGCACAGCGCACGCACAGCTACGGCCTCGGTACGGACACGGGGACGGCCCCGGCACACGCATGAACCGCCCGCCGGCTCATGGCCGACGGGCGGTTCGTGGGTTCGGGGACGGTGCGGGCCGCTACTTCACCGCACCCGCGGTGAGGCCGGCGACGACCTGGCGCTGGAAGATGATGTAGGCCGCGAGAACCGGCAGCATCGCCATCACCAGACCGGCGAAGAGACCGGACCAGTCACCCTTGTACCCCTGGCTGGTGGCCAGTTCGACCAGGCCCTGGGAGAGCACCCGGTACTTCGGGTCGGTGTTGAGCACCGTCGGCAGCATGTACTGGTTCCACTGCCCCAGGAAGTTGAAGATACCGACGCTGATCAGGCCGGGCTTCGCCATCGGCAGCATCACCTGGAAGAACGTCCGGGTGTGCGAGGCCCCGTCGAGCATCGCCGCTTCCGCCACCGAGCTCGGCAGCGTCCGGAAGAACGAGGTGAGGAAGAAGACGGTGAACGGCAGTGAGTACGCGATGTAGACCAGGATCAGTCCGTGCCGCGTGTTCAGCAGGCCCATGTTGTTCATGACGAAGAACAGCGGGACCAGCGCCAGGATGATCGGGAAGCTCATCCCGCCGATGAACAGGTAGTAGATGAAGCGGTTGCCGGGAAAGTCGAACCGCGCCAGCACGTACGCCGCCATCGACCCCAGTAGCAGGGTGCCGACCAGCGAACAGCCCACCACCACGACGGTGTTGAAGAAGTAGTCGCTCATGTGCGCCTGGCTCCAGGCGCGCGACCAGTTCTCGAAGTGCAGCTTGTCGGGCAGCGCCCACGGCGTCGACAGGATCGAGTCGTCGGTCTTGAAGGACGCCATCACCGCCCACAGCAGCGGCATGACGACCAGGATCGCCCAGATGATCAGCACACCGTGCGAGAAGACGTTGAGGACCTGGCCCTCACTGCTCTTCTCCTTGGCGGCCGGTGCGGGCGCCTTGGCCACCGGGGCCGGGTCCGCCGCCGGGGCCGCGGGAGGGGTGTCAGTCGTCTTCACGTGTACTCACCTCGTACTGTCGAGCCGGACACGGAGGCCGACCTGCGGTGCCTGCTGGGGGTCCGGGGATCGTCTCCCGGGAATCGCAGCATCAGAACTCCAGCCGATCGCGCCGGCCCAGTCGCATCACGATGGCGGCGAAGGCCAAGGTGACGATGAGCAGTCCGACACCGATCGTCGTCGCATAGCCGGCCTGCCCGTCGCGGAAGGCCGTCTGGTACACGTACAGCGGCAGGACCGTGGTCGAGTAGTCGGGACCACCGGGGCCCACGGTCATGACCTGTACGGCGGTGAACGCCTCGACGCCGAGGGCCAGGATCCCCATGTAGACCCAGCCCGACTGCACCGTGTCCCAGAGCAGCGGAAGGGTGATCCGGAAGAACGTGGTGAAGCGGTTGGCGCCGTCGAGAAGCGCCGCCTCGTAGAAGTCCTTCGGGATGGACGCCATTCCGGCCGAGAACAGCACGACGAAGAATCCGACCGTCGACCAGACCAGCACCGACATGACGCAGACCAGCGCGAGACTCGGGTCGCCCAGCCAGTCCGGCTGGATGGAACCCAGACCGATCGTCTTCAGTGTCGAATTCAGCATCCCGCTGGTGGGGTTGAACGCGAACTGGAAGAGCAGGGCCACGATGACGATCGAGAGCACCTGCGGGAAGAAATAGGCGATCTTGTAGAAACCCGAGCCGCGCACGCCGGAGACCGCGGCGTTCTTGCGCCGCCGGCCCCCGACATTGAGCATGAAGGCGAAGAAGAGCGCCAGGCCCAGCGTCACCAGCGGCAGCAGCAGCACAAGCAACACGCTGTGCTGCAACGACTTCCAGAAGATGTCGTCCTTCAGCATCCTCGTGTAGTTGCTGAACCCGACCATCTTGAAGTCCGGGCTCAGGCCGGTCCAGTCCGTGAACGAGTAGTAGATGGACTGGATGAACGGCCAAATGACGAAGACCGCGTACAGCGCGAGTGGGACTACCAAGAATCCCACGATGAAACGGTACTTGCCGTGCTGCATCGTTTACCGACCCCGATCTTTCCGCGGGTGCCGCCGCTGGTGACGGTTGCTCACTGGTGCTTGTAGTGCTTGATGGACTGGTCCTTGGCCGCCGCGTCGGCGAAGGCCTGGATCTTCTTGATGGCTTCCGCCGGGGTGGCGCGGCCGGCCATCATCTCGCCGATACCGGCGACACCGATCTGCTCCTTCTGGAGCTTCACGTACCAGTCCTGCAGACGCGGGTTCACCACGTTGTCGCCGGCCTTCTTCAGCACGTCGACGCCGGACTGCATGGCGGTCGACAGGGTCAGACCGTCGGTGCCGCCGTTGAAGGCGCTGAGGGACTTGACCTGCTTGGTGAAGTTCTTCGAGGACTCCTCGGAGAGCATGATGCGCAGCTGCTCCATGCCGCCCTCGGGGTTCTTGGCGTTGGCCGGGACGATGAAGGGCTCGCCGCCGGAGGCCCAGATGGTGCCGAACGGCAGCTTGTCGGACGAGTCCAGGCCGGACGGCGGCGCGACCATCATCTTGAAGTCCTTGGGCGTGGTCGGCGCGGCCTCGTTCTCCACCCACGAACCGTTCGGGATGAAGAGCGCCTTGCCCTTGGTCCACTCGGTCTGCGACTGGATGTGGGTCAGACCGGGGGTGCCCTTGAGGATGTACCCCTTCTGGTACAGCTCGTAGTACGCCTCGAACGCCGCCTTGACCGCGGGGTCCTTCCAGGCGTTCGGCTCCAGGTTGTCGATCTTGTCGAGAACCTCCCGGCCACCGATCTTGGCGATGAACGGGTAGAGCGAGAACGGCAGATAGTACGGGTACTTACCGGCGTACGTCCAGCCCGCGATGCCCTGCTTCTTCGCCTTCGCGCAGAGGGCGAGCATGTCGTCCCAGGTCTCGGGGTACTGCGCGTCGAGCTTCTCGAGCGCGGTCTGCGAGTACCAGACGCCGTACACGGTGTACGCGTAGTACATGATCCAGACCGGGTCGCCGTCGAACTGACCCATCTCCAGGACACCGGGGCGCAGCGTGTCGCGGACCTTCTTGCTCGGGTCGTCGATGGACGGGGCGTCCATCAGCGGCGTGAGGTCGAGCAGCTGCTTCTTGCCGACCAGGACACCCATGTCCATCTGCTCGGCGCCGGAGTTGTCGATCAGGTCCGGCGGGGTGCCACCGTTGAAGCGGGGCTGCAGCTGCGACTGGATCTTCTGGGTCGCGACGTGCTTGACCTTCGGGGCCTTCGGGAACGCCGCGTTGTACTTCTTCTCCGCGTCGATCGCGTACTGCTGGCCGAAGCCGCCGTCGAAGATGACCACCTCGAGCGGGGCCGTCTCGTTGACGCCGAGCGGGTTGGCCTTGGTGGCCTTGCCCTTCTCGACCTTCTTGTCGCCGCTGCTGTCGCTGCTCGCGCACGCCGACAGGAAGCCCATCGTCGGAACGCTGATCAGGCCGAGTGCGGCCGATCGCTTGATCACATCGCGACGGCCAAGGCCCTCATTCTTGTGGGCGGAGGTGGATCCCATGCTCAAGTCCTCGCCTTCTCCAGGACTCAGGCGGTGTGTACCGGTCGCCCGTCGATATTCGCCTCAGGCGAAGGGCCCCGCCACCGCGGTCAGTTGCGCTTGGGTAGTGCTGATTTCAGGCTAGCCATGTGCAGTGGGGGGCTCAGGGGGAGCAGGCATCGGATGCACCCGTCGTGCCGTCCTCGGCCGTTCCCCCTTGTCCCCCTTGCCCGCGTCGCCGAAACGGCTGTGCAGACGCCGACAGGTATAGTCCACTCACGGCCGACTGAGCAAGATCGAATGCGAGTTTGAGCAGCAGTCTTTCCCGAGTTGAGACCTCGCAGATACATGGCCCCCGCATGCTCCCGGTCCGGGTGTAACGATTTCCGCATTCCGGTCGATTCGGCTTGCCATTCACACCCAACACCCTTGACACACTCCGGCACTTGGCTCCCTACTGGACCTTGCGCATCTCTCTGACAACGTTGTCCAGATGCACTTCCTCGGGAGGAATGGCTCGACATGCAGCCCCGACATGGTTCTCGCAAGAGACAAAGCCGTACGGCCGCACTGATCGCGGCTTCACTGGTCCTGGTCGTGACCGCCCCCACCGCGGCCGCCGCGCAGTCGGCCGACACGCGCGACAAGGGCCGGACCCCCTCGGGGGACCGGACATTCAGCTCATCCTTCGAAGCGGATGAAAAGCAGCCGGACTGGCGCAATACCGTAGAAGAGGGCCCCGATGGAAAGAAGCGGTCATCGGGTGTCGATGGCGGCTTCTCCGCAGGAATACCGGGCAATATCACCGACAAGGTGACGGACGTCCGCGCCAGTGGCGAGAACACCGGCGGCGGGGAGGTGAAGGAGAACCTGATCGACGGGGAGCCCGGCACCAAGTGGTTGGCCTTCGAACCCACCGGCTGGGCCGAGTTCGATCTCGACGAACCGGTCAAGGTCGTGACCTACGCGCTGACTTCGGCCAATGACCACGCCGAGCGCGACCCGAAGGACTGGACCCTGCAGGGCTCCACCGACGGCAAGGACTGGAAGGACCTCGACTCCCGGACCGGTCAGACCTTCGCCGAGCGGTTCCAGACGAAGTCGTACGATTTCACATCTGACACGGCATTCCAGCACTACCGCCTCCAGATCACGAAGAACAACGGCGCCTCCGACGCCACCCAGCTCGCCGACGTCCAGTTCTCCGACGGCGACACCTCGGTCCCGGCCCCCGCCGAGATGCGCAGCCAGACCGATCGCGGCCCCTCCGGCTCCCCCACCGCGAAGGCGGGCGCGGGCTTCACCGGGAAGAAGGCCCTGCGATACGCCGGTACGCACAAGGCGGACGGCCGGGCGTACTCGTACAACAAGGTCTTCGATGTGAACACGGCTGTCACCCGTGACACCTCACTGTCCTACCTGGTCTATCCCCAGATGGGCGAGACCGACCTCTCCTACCCGGCGACGCATGTCGCGGTGGACCTGGCGTTCACGGACGGCACGTATCTGAGCGATCTGCGGGCCACCGACAGCAACGGCGGCCTGCTGACCCCGCAGGGCCAGGCCGGTGCCAAGCGGCTGTACGTCAACCAGTGGAACAAGGTCGAGTCGACGATCGGCACGGTCGCGGCGGGCAAGACCGTGGACCGGATCCTGGTGGCGTACGACTCCCCCAAGGGAACGGCGAAGTTCCAGGGCTGGATCGACGACATCGAGATCGCCCCGAAGGCAGCCGAGAAGCGCCGCTCCCACCTCTCCGACTACGCGTCGACGGTCCGCGGCACCAACTCCAGCGGTGGTTTCTCCCGGGGCAACAACTTCCCCGCCACCGCGGTCCCGAACGGCTTCAACTTCTGGACCCCGGTCACCAACGCCGGATCCACGAGCTGGCTGTACGACTACGCGCGGGGCAACAACGACGACAACCTGCCCACCCTCCAGGCCTTCAGCGCCAGCCATGAGCCGAGCCCCTGGATGGGCGACCGGCAGACCTTCCAACTGATGCCGTCGGCGGTCGCCGGCACCCCGGACGCCTCCCGCACGGCGCGTGCGCTGCCGTTCCACCACGAGAACGAGACGGCGAAGCCGCACTACTACGGTGTGACATTCGACAACGGCCTCAAGGCCGAGATGACGCCGTCCGACCACGCGGCCCGGATGCGCTTCACCTACCCCGGTGACGACGCGAGCATCGTCTTCGACAACGTCTCCAACGACGGCGGGCTCACCCTCGACCCGGGGACCAGCTCCTTCACCGGCTTCTCCGACGTCAAGAGCGGCGGCTCGACCGGCGCCACCCGCCTCTTCGTGTACGGCGTCTTCGACGCCCCGGTCACCGCGAGCGGCAAGCTGTCCGGCGGCGGTGGCGACGACGTCACGGGCTACCTCCGCTTCGACGCCGGCAAGGACCGCACGGTCGGCCTGCGGCTGGCCACCTCGCTGATCAGCATCGACCAGGCCAAGCGGAACCTCGCCGCCGAGATCCCCGCCTCGCGCTCCTTCGGCCGCGTCGAGGACCGGGCGCAGCGGGCCTGGGACGACATCCTGGGCAAGGTGGAGGTCGAGGGTGCCACGGCCGATCAGCTGACCACCCTCTACTCCAGCCTGTACCGGCTGTACCTGTACCCGAACTCGGGCTTCGAGAAGGTCGACGGCAAGGACAAGTACGCCAGCCCGTTCTCCCCGCAGGTCGGCTCCGACACCCCGACGCACACCGGGGCGAAGATCGTCGACGGCAAGGTGTACGTCAACAACGGCTTCTGGGACACCTACCGGACGACGTGGCCCGCGTACTCCCTCCTCACTCCGGACAAGGCCGGCGAGATGGTGGACGGCTTCGTCCAGCAGTACAAGGACGGCGGCTGGATCTCCCGCTGGTCGTCCCCCGGCTACTCCGACCTGATGACCGGCACCTCCTCGGACGTCGCGTTCGCGGACGCCTACGTCAAGGGCGTGAAGTTCGACGCGGAGGCGGCGTACGACGCGGCGCTGAAGAACGCCACGGTGGTCCCGCCGTCCTCGGGCGTCGGCCGCAAGGGCATGGCGACGTCCCCGTTCGTCGGCTACGCCGACACCTCGACGCACGAGGGCCTGTCCTGGTCGCTGGAGGGCTACCTCAACGACTACGGCATCGCGCAGATGGGCCGGGCTCTCTACAAGAAGACGAAGAAGGCCCGGTACAAGGAGGAGTCCGAGTACTTCCTGAACCGCGCCCGCAACTACGTCCAGCTCTTCGACGACAAGGCCGGCTTCTTCCAGGGCAAGGACGCCGAGGGCGACTGGCGGCTCCCGTCGGAGAAGTACGACCCCCGGGTCTGGGGTTACGACTACACGGAGACGAACGGCTGGGGGTACGCGTTCACGGCCCCGCAGGACAGTCGCGGTCTGGCGAACCTGTACGGCGGCCGGGACGGCCTCGCGAAGAAGCTCGACACGTACTTCGCCACTCCGGAGACGGCCGGTCCCGAGTTCGTCGGTTCGTACGGCGGTGTCATCCACGAGATGACGGAGGCGCGTGACGTACGGATGGGGCAGTACGGCCACAGCAACCAGGTCGCGCACCATGTCACATATATGTACGACGCGGCCTCGCAGCCCTGGAAGGCGCAGGAGAAGGTCCGCGAGGTCCTGAGCCGGCTCTACACGGGCAGCGACATCGGGCAGGGCTACCACGGCGACGAGGACAACGGCGAGCAGTCGGCCTGGTACCTCTTCTCCTCGCTCGGCTTCTACCCGCTGGTCATGGGCAGTGGCGAGTACGCGATCGGCTCCCCGCTCTTCAAGAAGACCACGGTCCATCTGGAGAACGGCCACGACCTGGTCGTCAGGGCGCCGAAGAACAGCGCGAAGAACATCTATGTGCAGGCGCTGAGGGTCAACGGCAAGAGGTGGACCTCGACTTCGCTGCCGCACGACCTGCTGGCCAAGGGCGGTGTGCTGGACTTCGACATGGGCCCGAAGCCGTCGTCGTGGGGCACCGGCAAGGACGCGGCGCCGACCTCGATCACCACGGACGACAAGGTGGCGTCCCCGCAGGCGGACGTGCTGAAGGGCGACGGCGCCCTGTTCGACAACACGTCGGCCACCTCGGCGAAGGTCACCACGGTGGACCTGCCGGTCTCCTCGGCCACGGAGGCGGTCCGGTACACACTGACATCGGACAAGGCCGCCGGGGCGCCGGCCGGCTGGGTCCTCCAGGGCTCGTCGGACGGCACCACGTGGCAGGACCTCGACAAGCGGTCGGCCGAGTCGTTCGCCTGGGACAAGCAGACGAGGGTGTTCTCGGTGGGCCGGCCGGGCAGGTACGCGCACTACCGTCTGGTGTTCGCCGGTGACGGTGAAAGCACGCTCGCGGAACTGGAGTTGCTCTCCTGATCCGTGTCGCAGCCGCGTCACGGCCGACGGCCGGTACCCCTGCCCGGGGTGCCGGCCGTCGGTCCGCTTCCGGGGCCGCGTGGCTCCCGCTCAGTCCCGTTCCGGGGTCTCCGGAACGGCCCGGGGGAACAGGCTCTCGGGCAATGTCACATTCCACGCCGTGATGACCGGCTTCCCGTGCTCGGTGCCGAGCCGGGAGACAGCGCCCGTGGCGAGCTGGAACAGCGTGCCCTCGGCCGGGGTCAGGCCGAGGTAGCGGGCGGTGAGCACACGCAGGAAGTGGGAGTGGGCGACGAGCGCGATGTCCTCGTCCGGGTCACGCCCCGCCGCCTCCGCGGCCTCGGCCAGCACCCGGTCGGCGCGGGCCCCGACCTCGGCCGGGGTCTCGCCGGGGTGCGCCTCGGGGCCGGGGGCGACCCCGTCGGTCCAGAGGTTCCACTCGGGGCGGGTGCGGCGGATCTCGTCGGTGGTCACCCCTTCGTAGCCGCCGTAGTCCCATTCGCGCAGCTCGGGTGTGATGCGGGGTACGGCGAGTCCGGCGAGCTCGGCGGTGCGCCGGGCGCGTACGGCGGGGCTGACGAGGGTGAGCGCGATCCGCCGGTCGGCGAGCAGGGGCGCCAGCGCACGCGCCTGCCGTTCCCCGAAGGGGGTCAGGGGCAGATCGGTGTAGCTCGTGTGCTGCCCGGACCGCGACCACTCCGTCTCGCCGTGCCGGATCAGGATCAGCTCGCCCATGGGTGTCATCCGCTCTCTGTGCCGTTCGTTCCGCGTAGCTCGCAGTTCTGCGAACCCGCTGGACCACCATCGCATTCCGTGCGCCCACGATGAGGCGGGCGGTGGCCCGTTTCCGGGTACGGCGACCCGGTGGTCCGCGACATTCCGTCAAATGCCCCAGCCGGACGGACCGGACCCGGCAGGATCGCGACCGGTCACGCGGTGTGCCGCTCCCGGCGGTTGCCGCCGCGCAGCAGGGCGAGGACGACGAATGGCCCTCCGCGGGCACGCCCCTGCCCGGCGGCACGGGGATCGCGGCGGGAAGCCATGGGGCGAGCCGGGGCAGCCGGCGCTGCTCCTTCTCCACCTCCTCACCGGCCGTCCCCGCAGTACGGGGCAGCCGCACCACCAGGCCCTCGCCGAGCCGGTACATGGCGTGGGACGTGCCCACCGGGACGACCGGCTCGACGGGCAGTCCGGCCCAGTCCGGGAACCGCGAGTCGGGCGGCCTTCGTGCGGAGCATCAAGCGGCAGGGACCGGTTCGGAGGACGCGCGAAGGGCCGCACTCCGGGATTCCGGGGTGCGGCCCTTCGGCTCTGCTGCCTGCCTCGCGACTACTTGCGGATCAGGTTGCGGAGCACGTACTGCATGATGCCGCCGTTGCGGTAGTAGTCCGCCTCACCGGGGGTGTCGATGCGGACGACCGCGTCGAACTCCACACCGGTGTCGGTGGTCACCTTGACCGTGCGCGGCGTGGTGCCGTTGTTCAGCTCGGTCACGCCGGTGAAGGAGAAGGACTCCTCGCCGGTCAGGCCGAGGGACTCGGCGGTCGCGCCCTCCGGGAACTGGAGCGGGAGAACGCCCATGCCGATGAGGTTCGAGCGGTGGATGCGCTCGTAGGACTCGGCGATGACGGCCTTGACGCCGAGGAGCGCGGTGCCCTTGGCGGCCCAGTCGCGGGACGAGCCGGAGCCGTACTCCTTGCCCGCCAGGATGACCAGCGGGGTGCCGGCGGCCTGGTAGTTCTGCGAGGCGTCGTAGATGAACGACACGGGAGCGTCGGCCTGGGTGAAGTCGCGGGTGAAGCCACCCTCGGTGCCCGGGGCGATCTGGTTGCGCAGGCGGATGTTCGCGAAGGTGCCGCGGATCATGACCTCGTGGTTGCCTCGGCGCGAGCCGTAGGAGTTGAAGTCACGGCGCTCGACGCCGTGCTCCGTGAGGTACTTGCCCGCCGGGGTGTCGGCCTTGATGGCACCGGCCGGCGAGATGTGGTCCGTCGTCACCGAGTCGCCCAGCTTGGCGAGGACGCGGGCGCCCGTGATGTCGGCTACCGGGGTCGTCTCCATCGTCATGCCCTCGAAGTACGGGGGCTTGCGCACGTAGGTGGACTGCGGGTCCCACTCGAAGGTGTTGCCGGTCGGGATCGACAGCGCCTGCCACTGGGCGTCGCCCGCGAAGACGTCCTGGTAGGACTTGTTGAACATGTCCTCGCCGATGGAGTTGGCGACGACGTCGTTCACCTCGGCCTCGGTGGGCCAGATGTCGGTGAGGTAGACCGGCTTGCCGTCCTGGTCGATGCCCAGGGCGTCCTTGGTGATGTCCACCTTCATCGAACCGGCGATGGCGTACGCGACGACCAGCGGCGGGGACGCCAGGTAGTTCATCTTGACGTCGGGGTTGATCCGGCCCTCGAAGTTGCGGTTGCCGGAGAGCACCGAGGTCACGGCCAGGTCGTGCTCGTTGACCGCCTTGGAGACCTCCTCCGGCAGCGGGCCGGAGTTGCCGATGCAGGTGGTGCAGCCGTAGCCGACGAGGTTGAAGCCGACCTTGTCGAGGTACGGGGTCAGGCCCGCCTTGTCGAAGTAGTCGGTGACGACCTTGGAGCCCGGGGCGAGGGTGGTCTTGACCCACGGCTTGCGGGTCAGGCCCTTCTCGACCGCCTTCTTCGCCACGAGCGCCGCAGCGACCATGACGTAGGGGTTCGAGGTGTTGGTGCAGGAGGTGATCGCGGCGACGGTGACGGCGCCGTGGTCGATCTCGTACGTCGTGCCGTCGGGGGCCGTGACCGTGGTCGGGTTCGACGGGACGCCGTTGTGGGCGGCCGGGGAGTCGGAGGCCGGGAAGGACTCCTTGCCCGACTCCTCGTCGTCCAAGACGTAGTTGCGCACGTCCTGGGCGAACTGCGCCTTGGCGTTCGCGAGGATGATGCGGTCCTGCGGGCGCTTCGGGCCGGCGATCGACGGGACGACCGTCGACAGGTCCAGCTCCAGCTTCTCGGAGAAGTCCGGCTCGGCGGCCGGGTCGAGCCAGAGGCCCTGCTCCTTGGCGTACGCCTCGACGAGCGCGACCTGCTGCTCGTCACGGCCGGTCAGACGCAGGTACTTCAGCGTCTCGTCGTCGATCGGGAAGATCGCGGCGGTGGAGCCGAACTCCGGCGACATGTTGCCGATGGTGGCGCGGTTCGCGAGGGAGGTGGCGGCGACGCCCTCACCGTAGAACTCGACGAACTTGCCGACGACACCGTGCTTGCGGAGCATCTCGGTGATGGTCAGCACCAGGTCGGTGGCGGTGGTGCCGGCCGGGAGCTCGCCGGTCAGCTTGAAGCCGACGACGCGCGGGATGAGCATGGAGACCGGCTGGCCGAGCATCGCGGCCTCGGCCTCGATGCCACCGACGCCCCAGCCCAGCACACCGAGGCCGTTGACCATGGTGGTGTGCGAGTCGGTGCCGACGAGGGTGTCGGGGTACGCCTGGCCGCCCCGGACCATGACCGTACGGGCCAGGTGCTCGATGTTGACCTGGTGGACGATGCCGGTGCCCGGGGGGACGACCTTGAACTCGTCGAAGGCGGTCTGGCCCCAGCGCAGGAACTGGTAGCGCTCCTTGTTGCGGCCGTACTCCAGCTCGACGTTCTGCGCGAACGCGTCGTTGGTGCCGAACTTGTCGGCGATGACGGAGTGGTCGATGACCAGCTCGGCCGGGGCGAGGGGGTTGATCTTGGCCGGGTCGCCGCCCAGCTCCTTGACGGCCTCACGCATGGTGGCGAGGTCCACGACACACGGCACACCGGTGAAGTCCTGCATGATCACGCGGGCCGGCGTGAACTGGATCTCCTGGCTGGGCTGTGCCTGGGAGTCCCAGCCACCGAGCGCCCGGATGTGATCGGCGGTGATGTTCGCGCCGTCCTCGGTGCGGAGCAGGTTCTCCAGCAGCACCTTCAGGCTGTAAGGGAGGCGCGCGGAGCCCTCGACCTTGTCCAGCTTGAAGATCTCGTACGACTCGTCGCCCACGCGCAGCGTGCTGCGGGCGTCGAAGCTGTTCGCCGACACGACAGTCTCCTTCATCAATGTGCGCGTACTCCGCGCCGCGCCTCATTACGGCGGGCGCCGCGTGGTGCCGCCTACGGCCCCTCGACCATCCGCTAAGGTAAGGCTTAGTTAGGTAACCCTTACCGGCTGGCGGACTACGGTGCGCCTTCGGCATATATCTCGATGTCGAGATAACTCTAGTACATCACCGTCGCACGGTCATGCGCGGGCGCCACCGATCCCCCGCGCCGCGGTTCGGGCGGTGGCGATGAGCTCGCCGCGCCGCGCGGTGGCCGGGCGGATCAGTCCGGTCGGCGGGGCAGCTGCTCGTCGAGGTGGTCCGCGCTGTATCCGAGCTGTTCGGCGAGCGCCTGGTAGCGGACGCGCCGGGCGTCGGTGACGGGGACGTCGTACGCGAAGAGGATCTCCAGGAGCAGGCGGAAGCCCAGGTCCGGGTCCACGGTGGTGACCACGTCCTCCAGCACCCGCACCACGCCCCGCACCTCCTCCGCCGCGCTCCGCGTGGCCTCGCGGAGCTCCCGCAGCACGGCTTCCGCCAGGTCGATCCGGGCCGGGGACAGATAGGGCGTGTAGACGGGATCGACCTCAGCCAGGCGCTCCCGGCACGCCTGGGCGACCTGCTCCAGCCATGTCCGCCCGTCGGCGTCGAACGCCTCGTCGACGTAGGACCGCCCCGAGGCGGTCCGCCACAGCACGGTGACCGCCTCGTCGGACAGCGCGGAGTCCAGCAGCCGCCGCACGTCCTCCAGCAGCACCGCCGCGTACGAGCCCGGAGCGCATGCCCCGTCGCCTTCGATGACGCTCCGGATGTTCTCCGGCACGGTGCCCAGGTACTGCCAGTCCGTCCCATGGAACACGGCTGCGAGCAGCGGCAGACCGAAGCGCCCGAGCATGAAGTCGCGCCGGCCGGGGTCGACAGGGGGCCAGCACACGTTCAGCTCTTCGAAGACGGCGGTCCCGGGATACGCCAGCAGGTCGCCGATGCCCAGCAGCCGGTCGTACGGCTCCTTCCCGATCGGTACGGAGTACGCCTTCGCGGCCCGCAGGAACAGACGGAGTCCGAGGTCGGCGTCCGCCTCGCGCACGACCCGCAGAAGTGCCGGGACGATGTCCGGTACGGCGACGCCGCGTTCGAGTGCGGGCGCGGCCGACTCGATCTCCGCCGCGACGATCCCGCGCAGCTCCCCCTCCGGCACCCTCGGACGCGCCTTGTCGAGGACCTCCGCCTCGACCCGGCCCCGCTCCGCTGTGTGCGGCGGGCACACCTTCGCGACACCGCGCAGCCACGACCGGGTGTCCGTGCCCTCCTCGGCCGGGTCGAAGCACCGCCGTACGGCGGCCAGCCACACGGTGCGGAGCACCTCGTCCGGCAGCGGGGAGTCCAGCAGCAACCGGACGTCCCTGCCGAGCTGGTCGTCCTCGTCCTCCGCCTGCGCCCCGGCGAGGGCGAGCACCACGGCTGCGTCGGTGCGGAGCGTCGCCCGGGAGCACAGCGCGCCGGCGAAGCCGCTGAGCCCGAAGTCGTTCGCGTGGTCGTAGTAGTACAGCTCACGCATCCGCGTCACCATCGGCTTCCCCCTCAGCACCACCACCCCGTCCTTCACCACCCTGCCCTTCACCACCCTGTCACTCGCCACCCCGCCCCGCCGTCCAAGATCACCAAATGCAGAATGTCCGTATGCTGATAACGAATACGCCGAAAACGGCAACGGTCGACGACGCCCCGCAGATCAGCCGTTCCCTGGCCCTCGCCTTCGACGACGACCCGATGATGCGCTCGTTCTTCCCCGACGACTCCTCGCGCCAGGCGTCACTGGTCAGTTACTTCACCACGATCTTCACCCGGCAGTACGTCCACAGCAGCGTGTGCGAGCGCACCGAGTCCGCGGCGGCGTTCTGGGTGCCGCCGGAGGCGCAGGCCAAGGCCGTTCCGGACGCGGAGACCATCGGGGAGCTGCTGAACATCCTCGGCGACCGGGCCGGGCTGTTCAAGGACACCGTCGAGACGGCCGCCAAGCACACGCCCGAGGAACCGCACTGGTACCTGGCGTTGATCGGCGCCGACCCCGCCGCCCAGGGGCAGGGCCAGGGGGCCGCCCTGCTGCGCTCGGGGCTGGCCAAGGCCGACGCGGCGGGCCTGCCCGCCTACCTGGAGTCCTCCAAGGCCTCCAACCTCCCCTTCTACGAACACTTCGGCTTCACCGTGCGCGAGGAGGTCCGGCTGCCGCAGGACGGGCCGACGCTGTGGGCCATGTGGCGTGAGCCGCGCGGTCCGGTCAACGCCTGAGAACCGTCGGCGGATCCGGCCGGCCGCGGCTGGATCCGCCACCCCGGATGCGGTCAAGTCCGATGCCATATCTATGGTTTCGCCATGGCAGTCCCAGCGATCATCCCCATCGCCCACGAACCGGACTACCGCACCGACACCATCGGGCGGTACGCGGGCGGACAGTTCCTGGCCTCGATCACCTATGCCTTCCCGGACGGGTTCACGGCCGACGACGGCTGGGAGGAGCACAAGCGCCTCTACACCGTCCTCCACCGGTTCGACCACGAGGGCCGGCACATCGACTCGGACATCCGATGCGTCGGAACATACGCCGAGCAGCAACGACACCCGCAGGGCGAGGACTCCGTCATGGCGCGGGCACAGTCACGGATGACAGCGCTCCTCGACAGTCTTCCCGGGCGCGAGTACGGAGACATCGCGATCCGGCCCTTCCGGCTGACGGTCGACGGCGTGCTCTTCGGGCTGGTCGTCGAACGCCACGACGGCGGCGAGGACGAGTGCGACGAGGACGAGGACGACTGGGTCGAGCTCTACCCCGACCACCTCGGCTTCTACGCTCCCTGGGACGGCCTGTACGACACCTGACGTGCGGACCCGGACGACGGAGGAACATGAACGACGTGAGCGAGTTCAAGGACATCTCCCCGACCACCCTCGCCGATCTCCTGGGGCGCGGGCAGGTCATGGACATAGGCATCCGGCCGCTGTGGCCCTCGGTCCCCCGAGTCGCCGGCCCGGCGTTCACCGTGCGGTGCCCCCCGGGCGACAACCTCATGCTGCATGCGGCCATCCATCGCGCGGAGCCCGGCACCGTCATCGTCGTCGAGTCGGGTGACGTGGACCACGCGCTCGCGGGCGGCAACGTCTGTGCCGTCGCCCAACGCCGGGGCATCGCCGCGTTCGTGACCGACGGCGTGATCCGCGACCTCGCCGAGGTGCGCGAGATGGGCTTCCCCGTCTTCGCCAGGGGCGTCATCCCGATCCCCGGAACCAAGAAGGCCGTCGGTCCGCTCAACGTCCCTGTGCGGTGCGGCGGGGTGGACGTGGACGCCGGCGACATCGTGGTGGCGGACGAAGAGGGCATCGTGGTCGTTCCCCGCGCCGGGCACGAGCAGGTGCTCCTCGACGCGCGGACGAAGGCGGCGAAGGAGGCCGGCGAATCCCTCGACGCGTGGGAGGCGGCGCATCGCGCCCGCATCGACAGCATCCTGCGCGGCGGCGGCTTCGAGGACTGACCACCGCAAGACGACGGCCGTACGGCGACGGCCGGGACACGACGGCCAAGAGACGACGTCCGGGACACCGGCCTCCGGAGGCTGGTGTCCCGGACGTCCTTCGTCGCCCGTACCCGTACGGACGCACACCGCGCGCGGTCGCGGCGATCCGGGTGGACCATGGAACGCACGACCCGCACCGGAACCCGCGCTTTTCATACAGGCCTGACCTGCAACTGCCGTGCCGACACGCCCGAGCGTCACCCGAACACCACACCCCGGCACGGGTCCCATCTCATATCTGAGATAGCCTTTCGCCATGTCAGACGATTACCTCGTACGTATCGGCAAGCTCATCCGTGACGCCCGTCAACATCGGGGCTGGACACAGAGTCAGCTCGCCGAGGCGCTCGCCACCAGCCAGAGCGCCGTGAACCGCATCGAGCGCGGCAATCAAAACATCAGTCTTGAGATGATCGCGCGCATCGGTGAGGCACTCGACAGCGAGATCGTGTCGCTCGGCTACGCCGGGCCCATGCACCTGCGGGTGGTCGGCGGCCGCCGGCTCTCGGGCTCCATCGACGTCAAGACGAGCAAGAACGCGTGCGTGGCACTGCTCTGCGCCTCGTTGCTCAACAAGGGCCGTACGGTGCTGCGCCGCGTGGCCCGGATCGAAGAGGTCTACCGCCTCCTGGAGGTGCTGAACTCCATCGGCGTGCGAGCCCGGTGGATCAACGAGGGAACCGATCTGGAGATCGTCCCGCCCGCCCGGCTGAACATGGACGCCATCGACGCGGACGCCGCCCGCCGGACCCGTTCCATCATCATGTTCCTCGGCCCGCTGCTGCACCGCATGGACCGCTTCAAGCTCCCGTACGCGGGCGGCTGCGACCTCGGTACGCGGACCATCGAGCCGCACATGATCGCGCTGCGCCGCTTCGGTCTGGAGATCGCCGCGACCGAGGGCATCTACCACGCCCAGGTCGACCACTCGGTCACCCCCGGCCGCCCCATAGTGCTGACCGAGCGCGGCGACACCGTCACCGAGAACGCGCTGCTGGCCGCCGCCCGGCACGACGGCACGACCGTCATCCGCAACGCGTCCTCCAACTACATGGTCCAGGACCTCTGCTTCTTCCTGGAGGCACTGGGCATACGCGTGGACGGCATCGGCACGACCACACTGACCGTGCACGGAGTTCCGCACATCGACGTGGACGTCGACTACTCCCCGTCCGAGGACCCGGTCGAGGCGATGAGCCTCCTCGCCGCAGCCGTGGTGACGGAGTCCGAACTGACGATACGCCGGGTGCCGATCGAGTTCCTGGAGATCGAGCTCGCGGTCCTTGAGGAGATGGGCGTCGACTGCGACCGTACGACGGAGTACACCGCAGACAACGGCCGTACCCGGCTGGTCGACCTCAAGGTCCGGCCCTCCAAACTGGAGGCGCCGATCGACAAGATCCACCCCATGCCGTTCCCCGGGCTCAACATCGACAATGTGCCCTTCTTCGCGGCGATCGCCGCCTCGGCCCACGGCCAGACCCTCATCCACGACTGGGTCTACGACAACCGGGCCATCTACCTCACCGACCTGAACCGCCTCGGCGGCAGGCTCCAACTCCTGGACCCGCACCGGGTGCTGGTCGAGGGCCCGACCCGGTGGCGCGCCGCCGAGATGATGTGCCCGCCCGCACTGCGGCCCGCGGTGGTGGTGCTGCTCGCCATGATGGCGGCGGAGGGCACGTCCGTACTGCGCAACGTGTATGTGATCAACCGCGGTTACGAGGAGCTGGCGGAGCGCCTCAACTCCGTGGGGGCGCAGATCGAGATCTTCCGGGACATCTGAGACACGACTGCCGCCGCACCTCGCCTGACCTGCATGCGGGGTGAAGAGCGGGCGTGCGGCGGCACCTCTGGGACTTCTCTGGGACCTTGGAGCCTCGTTCCGCCCCGGCCCTCACTATGATGTTGTCCTGCGCGACCTCCTCGACGAACGGGCCGGCAACGGTGACGGCACCGTTGACCCGCAGGAAGACAAGCATGGCGCGCCGAGCGGTGCACACCTGGTTCCACTCGTCACAGAGGAACTCGGCGTCCCAACGGCTCTCCCCGGCCTCCACCAGCAGTTGGCGCCACTCACGCAGAGCCTGTGTGTCATCGATCCTGCGCTTGGCGTTCCCCGGGTCGGCCTCGCTGACCACGTGTGTCGCCAACTGGTCGACATGCAGGATGTCGACGCGGGCGAGCAGTTGCGGCCCGCCGAGCGAGAGAAGGCGGGTGCGCAGGTCTGCGGCGAGGTTCTTGTTGAAGGTGGTGAAGAGCACCGGCTTGTTGTGGCCGGGGGGCCGTTTCTCCACGAGGTGTTTCACCCGGTGCAGGGCGACGATCGTCTTTCCTGTTGCGGGTCCGCCGCTCACCCGGGCGGACCCGGAGTGCGTGCGTCCCACAAGCCGTTCCTGGGTGGGGTGGAGGAACACCTTCCACCGGCCGAAGTCGCCCTCCTCGATGATGCCGCGCAGGGACTCGTCATCGGTGATCACCACGGCCTGCGAGCGGTCCGCCGCCGCCCGCCAGTTCTCGCTATCGGCACTCTTGGGCGATTCCTCGGACGCGACCGCGACCGGCGCGGTCACCTCGTCCATGACCTGTTGGTACGGGACTCCGTCCCGCAGCCGCAGCAGCACCTCTCCGGTGTGCCGCGGAGCGTACTCGGCGAGTCCGAGCAGCTCGTCGTCCGTGGTGAGCTTGAGAGCGATCGGGATCAGCGGCTCGGCCACGCCCAGGTCGGCCAACTGTTTCGCGGTGTACGCGGAGAACAGCGGAGCATCGGCGGCGGCGGCTTCCGAAGCCAGCTTCTCCGCGTGCTCCCCGGATCCCTCCGCGCCGAGGACATCCTCCTCCACCACCTGGAGATCCACGTACTCGATCGCACCCGTGATCTGGTTGATGCCGTAGGCGAACCGGTCGAGGTTGCGGTGGACGTGCCCGCGGTGTTTGACCGAGACCAGCAGCCAGTCGTTGCCGCCGAGCCGCACCAGCAGCGCCCGGTACTCACGGTTGACGCGCGCCGACCACAGCTGCTCGTGGCCCTTCAGCGGCTTGAGGTCGAAGCCCGGCGCCTCGGGGTTCTTGCGGAACTCGTGCTGGAATCGTAGACCGCCCCGACGATCGCCCGGTCCAGCTTGACGATCTCCTTGTCCGCCTTGTCGAGCAGGCGGAGGGTCGCGCCCGCGTTCGGCCCGCCGGTGCTGGTCATCGGTCCTGCTCCTCGTCGTCGTTCGCGGCCGGTCGGCCGTCTGCTTCGGGGATCCGGGTCAGGGCGGCCGCGAGTTCCCCGGCGTCCCACTCCACCGCGGTCCGTACGGTCCACCCCGCTGCCGCGTACGCGCTGTCGCGGTCCCGTGCCTCGGCGCGTGCGGCTTCGTCCTCCTCGGGAGCGAGGACGACTCCGACGCGGTGGGCGGGCCAGGCCAGTTCGGCGGGCCAGGCGGCTTCGCCGAGCTCGAATCCGGCCTCGGGAGCGGGCACGGCGGAGCGCACCAGCGCCTCGACCAGCTCGGCCAGCCCGGGCTCCTCCACCAGGTAGTCGACGACTTCGTCCCACGCCGGATCGCGCACGGCTCCCGCGGCCGAGGCCGCAGGCCGCGCGTCGTCCCAGGTCAGCTGGAAGACCTGCCAGCCATGGCCGGTGCGCAGCCCGTCCGCTTGTCGGCGTCGGACGCGATGCGGTTGTGGTCGGGGCTCGCGTGGTAGCGGTAGCCGTCCAGATAGACGGCGACGCGCTTGCGGTCGTCGTCCAGGCTGCGGAAGACGACGTCGGGCACGGTGAACCCGAGGTCGGTCTGCGTTCCCATGCGCCAGCCGCTGACCGTGCCGTCCGGGGCCGTGAACCGCAGCGTGGTGTCGCGCTCGCCGTCGGGCGTCTGCGCGGTGCGCACGCTCACGCCGTCGAAGCCCTCGGCCCAGGCGAGGAGCCCCCGGCGGAACAGTGCCTCCAGCTCACTCTCGACCTGCTGCACGAGGCTGATGTCTCGCGTCGTGCCGGTCTCCTCGATGCTCCATGCGTCGCCGGTGCGGCCGAAGAGTTCGCCGAGCATGTCCGGGGCGTGCTCGCGCGAGACCAGTTCGTACTCGCCGCCGTCGACGTATCGCAGCAGGCAGCGGTGGCATGCGGGACGGTCCTCCCCGCCGCAACTGCACTGCTCGATGATCTGGCGGGCCCGGGTCAGGACGTCGTGCAGCCCGTCGGGTCCCGCGAGCCGGTGGAGATAGCCGGTGCCGCCGGGCAGGGAGTCGTACAGCACGAGGAAGTGCTGCGGACGTCGCTGCCGGGCTCGGGCATCGAGTCGGTAACCACGGCCAGGTCGTCGGGGTCGCCGCCGTAGCTCTGGGCGATGCCTGCGAGGAGCAGCGCCTTGAACGAGGCCAGCCGGTCCTCGGTGTAGGCGGTGACCGCGGGAATGAGGATGCGCAGCGCCTCGCTGCGCAGCTCGTGCGCGAGCAGCAGCTTCACAATCTTCCGGGACATCTGAGGGCCTTCGGGAACCAACGTCGCTCCCCCTCCTGGCTCTCACATGAGCGAGCCAGGAGGGTCTCGCCGATGTCTGTGGGACTTGTCCGGGAGTCCAGTCAGAGGTCTGGGCGGATCTTGCCACCGACGTGCGCGATGCGAAGCTTGCTGTCTTCCCCGACGGGGCGAAAGTGGATTCGGCCGGCGCCCGGGGTGAAGCGGGCGTGGAGGTGGAACGTCTCCCACTGCCCGTCCAGGTCTTCGAACCGGCATACGCGCTTGCGCGTCTCGCCCTCCGGAGTCACCTTGCTCCGCCATTCCGGCTCATGCGCCGTGGCAGGGTCCCATGCGGCGGCTGCGGCATCCAGCCGCTCCAGGCAACGTCGCACGGGCACGACCCAGCGCGCATCGAGGTTGCTGAACTGAGCCTCAGTACGGGGCAGGAACTGGAGGCTCGGGTAGAGGTCGGCCCTGCGTTCCCAGATCTGGCGGCCGGTCACTGCCCGGGCCAGGCTCCACGCCCGGATCCAGCCGAGGTGTTCCTCTACGTGCGGCAGGGCCGAGATATGCCGTACGTCGACCGTCTCGTGCTCGAACTCCAAGGAGCCGTCGTCGAGTTCGACGAGTTCGCTGCGTTCGATACTGACTTCGGACGTCTGCCACTCACGGGAGACCGGAAGGCTGACCGCGACAGCATCCATGAAGTGCGCGGCGCCCAGGGCCTGGACTTCTTCTCCCCCGTGGCGGTAGTCGAGATGGCCGTCCGCATCCGGTTCCGGAAAGACGCTGCGGACCGGGGACCTGTTCCGCAGGCCGAGGAGACGCTGCCAGCGGACATGATTCTTCGGGCTGGCCCCGATCCACTTGCCGACCGGATAGCCCTCGGCGATTTCCAGTGACTTGAGCGCGACCTCGCTGACCAGAGAAGTCTCACCCGGGTCCTCCTTGGCGACGGCGCGCACGGCGTCGACGAGGTCGGCCATCGCCGCATCGGCGCGGTCCGGGTCACAGGTAACGCCGCAGGACTTCTCGTTTAGGAACAACAGAGGCACGCTTCCCCCCTCAACTGTTGGTTGCTCTTCGTCAGTCCAGCAACTGATCCAGTGAGTTCTCCCACTCGTCGAAGAACCCTTCTGGCCACTGGGCCAGCATGCCGTCCTCGTCGACCCGAGGGCTGATGACCTCTGCACCCGAGCCGTTGCCTTTGAAGAAGTGGATGAGGGCCTCGTCCGGCTGTAGGTCTCCCCGTTTGACGGCAAGGCGGACTCCGTTGAGGACGTGGTCGCTGTGGGTCTCGACAATCATTTGCGCCCCGGTAGCAGCGGCCGCCGAGATCAGTGCCGCCATCCTGCTCTGCCCCTTGGGGTGGAGATGGGCCTCGGGATTCTCCAGCAGGATCAGGCTCTCGGGAGTGGCGGTGAGACAGGCGACCACGATCGGCAGGGCGTAGGTGAGGCCGAAGCCGACATTGGTGGGGCGGCGACGCCGGGTGGCGTTGATACCGGCGGTGCCACCGAAGCCGTAGGAGAGACGGACGAAGTCGGTGCCCTCGATCGCGGAAGCCTGGAGGTTCACACCGGGGCAGAGTTCCTGCATCCAGGCGACCGTCTGGTCGAGGAGCTGAGGGGAGACCGCGCCCGGATGGCGCAGTGGCCCCTCGGGGACCTCTCTCTCGGTGAAGTGGCGCAGGTAGTTGACCGTGTGTTCGCCCCGGACTCCGAGGAACCCGCGGTCGATGGCTACCTGCCGTGATCGCGGGTAAGTGACGGCCGGCGTGATGCGATCGGCGTGCAGGTACTGGAACGGCGTGTCGAGCAACTGGGGGAGCTCCGGCGACACCCGCACCTCCATCACGTCTTCGTCGGGCTGCTCCGCGTCGTACAACGCGGCGACGCGGACCGCGTCACCCCCTTCGACAACGAGACCCACCACAGGCGCCTGGGTGGCCAGCAGGTCGTCGGCGGGACCGAAGTCGTCGTGCAGGACGTCGCGTGCGGTTCCCAACTCCACCAGCTCGCCGTTGAGCAGCAGCCCCCCTCGGGGGGCCGTCGCCCGGTCGGGCCCGAACGACTGGCGAAGCAGGGCGAGGGACTGGACGACACTGCTCTTGCCGGAGGAGTTCAGTCCGGTGAGAAGGGTCAAGGGGCCCATGGGGAGTTCGAGGCGGCGGAACGCCTTGAAGTTGACCAGGGTGAGCCGAGTGATCACTGTCAGGCGTCTCCGTGTTCGAGGAGGTCTTCGAAGAGTTCCTGTACGGCTTCGAACCGTTTCCGTACCTTCTTGGGGTCTCCGGTGGCCACGGAGATGGACCGTTCGAACTCGGTGTCCTCCATGAGGTCCGCGAACAGGCCCAGCACGTCCAACTGCCTCAGCACGTCATGCTGGGGCGGGGCGAGCCCGGCCAGATTCACCGCGATGGTCTCGAACAGGGCTTTGTTGATGGGGGACTTGCGCTGCTGCCCCGGCCGGTACTTGCGGAAGGCGTGAACGCCGAAGATCGCCTGGGCCGCGTCCATGGCGTGGGTGAACTCGTTCCGCAGCTGCGCCTCTTCCGCGGGTACGAAGCGGTTGATGCGGTGCATGGCCTGGCCCAGGAACCCGTCGAAGTCGCCGTTCTGGTATCCGTCCGGAGGTGTGAGCCGGAACGCCAGGAAGCGAAGCACCATCTCCCGGTCGGCCATCCGGTCCCCGACCACGCTGTAGCCGGTGGCGCTGCGAAACTCCTCGGACTCGGCGAGTTCCGCGAGGAAGGTTCTGGAGCGGCCCGGGATGAGCGCGTGCCGAATCTCCTGGCGGGTGAGCGGTTCACCGCCGGTGTTGATACGGGCGAAGACGTTGAACATGACCGGTTCGGGGGTGCCGCGCCTGATGACGTGGACGACGACCTCGGTCTCGCGCAGCCGGATCTGAAGCTTGCCGGAGAGGTCGTGGAAGCCCGCCCCCACAAAATTACGCAGGTACTCCAGCCCCTTCAGTGTCAACGGTGCGGCGTTCACCGTCTCCGCGTCGAAGAAGCGAGCGATGGAGGTGAGGCGTTGAATGCCGTCCACGATGGCCCAGCTGCCGTCCTTTTGCTCGGCGGCGTAGAAGGACGGGATGGGAATGCGCAGAAGCAGCGACTCGATCAGGCGGCTCTGCTTCTCGTCCGTCCAGATACCGGCCCGGCGCTGGAAGTCGGGCGCGAGGTCGATCATCTCGTTGCGGAGCCGGGAGATCAGCAGGTCGACCGTGGTCGTGCGGGTATCGATGTCGATGTGCTCGGGGTCGAAAGGCGAAGTGATCTCGTCGACACCGCCCTCGGTGGCCTCCCGCTCGACGTCGGTGGGCTGCCCGTCGGATGCGGTCTCCCGACCGAAGAGCTCGTCCAGGGTAGGGGGCTCCCCCGGCACCTCCTGGTAACGCTCGTAGACCGACCGCTGGTCCCGCGTGCGCCTCTGGCTGCTGTCCTCCAGCGCGGCCATGTCGTCCGTCGCCCTCGCCCTCGTGTCGTGCCGGATCACTCCGTCCTGACTCCTCACCCTACCGGCCGTGATCCCGCGGTGACGGCTGGACGACCGGCGCAGGAGAGGCAGGACGGGGGCGGTGCCGTGGGACTCGGTTCGCCGCCCGCCGTCTCGGATCCCGTGGCAGTGGACGAACGGCCGGTGAGGAGCTCCGTACCCCGGCTCAGGGCCTCACGAAGAGGCGACCAGACCGCAGCGGCACCGGCCAGGCCCGCCACCGCCAGCAGGTGCGATACCTCTCCCCCACCCGGGAAGAGGAAGGCTCCGGCGAGAAGTCCCGCAGCTACCGCGAGCCTGCCCGCACCGGCCAGCAACCGACTCCTCAGCGGCTCCGCCAGAGAACCTGACCCTTCGGGTTCCGGGGTGTTCGCGAGGAGGCGGGGGTCGACGATGACCAGGCTGTCCCGCCGGGCGCGCGCGACAGCTGTGCCGGAGAGCGTCGGCGACCAGCCGGGACAGGTCAAGCTCTGCGGCGGAGCGGTGCACGCCGTCACCGAGGAGGTAGCGCTGATTGCCCTCGTCGAGGGCCGTGATCAGGCGTTCCGTGGTTTCCCACAGGCTCTCGCGAACAGCATGCGGCATCGTGCGGGCTCCATGTCGGGCATGGGCCCGCAGGGCTTTGCAGAGGCGCCGGAACTGCTTGCCGTGGGCATCCAGCGCGGAGTCCTGCGGTCTGCTCCGGACCGGGATGAGCAACCCTTCCAGAAAGTGGATCGCCTCCACCGTGACGGCCCCGGCCGGGTCGGAGACCGTAGTGGCCCGATCGTCAGCAGCCATGAGCGCGATAGAGACACTGGCGAACCCAGTCACTGCGGCGAACATCCAGAACGGACTGCCCTCCTCGGTCCGGGCGAACGCATTCGCCCACCAGAGGGGGAGCCAGGCAAGCAGGAGAGGCACCGCTTGGAGCAGTACGGACCCACACCGACCGGCGGCGATACGGTGCCACCGGTCGACGACTTCCCCCTTGTCCGGCCACCCTTCCGCCGGTACACCCTGCCGCCTCAACTCCTCGAGTAGTACCTCGACCCTCTTCTCGCAGGCGCCGAGCCGGATGCGGCTCATGCCGGGAATCCGGTCTCGCCCTGGTGGACGCCCTGCGCGCCATCCACGGCGCGGGGCTGCTTCACCGGGACCTCAAGCCGGGCAAACTGGTTCCCCATCAGCGCATCGAGGCCTTCCGGCTGAGCGGCCCCGATCGATACCGCCAGGAGGAACAGCGAGCCCGTTCCCTGCTCTTCGTGGCAGCGACCAGGGCACGAGACGAGCTGATCGTCACCTGGCACGGCCGAGCAAGCCGTTACCTACCCCGGCATGCCGACCGCGACGCCGGCCGTGCGTCGTCCCTGTTGCGGGACGACGGTCCGCCTTCGTGTTCGAACGCGGCCTGACACCGTCACAAGGCCGCCTGGCTCTGCTGGGACATCTGAGACGCGGAGGCGACGACGACCCGGCGTCCCGCGGACGACGGTCGTCGTCACGGCCACTCCCGGACGTGACGGAGGGCCTGTCTCCTCATCTCATCCGAGGTCGGACAGCAGATCGTTCAGCACAGCCTCCTCCTCCACCCGCACACCCGCCTCCTGCAACGCGTCCGGCAGACCGGGATCCCACGGGGCGTCGGCCCGGGCCCCGGTGAGGGGCGGGCCGGCGGGCAGCGTGTGCACGGCGGCGCGGTAGTCGGCCGCGGTGTAGCGCCACGGGCTCCAGGGAACCCGCCGCAGCAGGGCGGCGGCGATACGCAGACCTCCCCAGTCGAAGTCGCCGTGGTAGTGGAAGCGGCTGCCCTGCGTGTGAAGATGGCTCAGGAGGACGAGAGCGGCGGCGGACGGCTGCCCCTGGAGGCAGACCAGAGGCGCGCACCGCGTGCCGTACGTGTCGGCTGCCGCGGCAAGCACGGCCGGGTTCTCGCAGATCCGAACCGTCGGCGGCGCCGAGCGAGGCGGGCAACGGGTCAGCTGCCGCAGAGTGAGCACGGCGGGCTCGCCCGCGTCAGCCATCCAGTCCAGGGCCGGAGTCCCCCGCAGATTCAGGGCGAGCACGGTCGAGGACAGCTCGTCACGCAGCAGTCCCACCGACGCCCACACCTCGCGCCGCCCCTGCGCACCGCTTGCGTCGGGGATCCCGGTCAGCGCCCGGATGCCGGAAAGGGCGAGCGTGCAGAGCGGAGTCCCGTCGTCGAGCGCGTGCGCACTGCCCAGGAGCCGGGAGGAGAACGCGGGAAGCGACACCGGTGGCTCCACCGGGAGGGCTCTCACGACGGTGGCGGCCCGGCCGAGCAGGTCGGCCGCTGCGGTGGGTGTAC
This sequence comes from Streptomyces sp. NBC_01363, assembly GCF_026340595.1. Lineage (GTDB taxonomy): Bacteria > Actinomycetota > Actinomycetes > Streptomycetales > Streptomycetaceae > Streptomyces. The sequence continues at coordinate 948,423 of NZ_JAPEPF010000002.1, read as the reverse complement.
CGGCGAGGCGCCGTACCAGCCCGTCGTTCCGGAGCCGTTCGGCCCAGCCCCGGAGGGCGGGGACCTCGTCCGCCAGGGCGTCGACCGGAGCGTACGCCTGTGCCCAGGCCCGCTGCTCCTCGGCACGCGCCTGGCCGAGGAGGGTGACCGGCCCGGTGAGCGCCACCACGGCCGCGGCCAGTCCCGCCGGGCTGATGCCGGAGCGGCGCAGCAGTTCGTCCACCGCGTCGAGTCGCACGGACAAGGACCGCCCGCCGCCCGGTGCGCGCCCCAACAGCCTTTCTGCCGCTTCCCGTTGGTCCGCCGTGGGCGAGCCCAGCGATACCGGGCCGGTGAGCGGCCGCCCGCGCTCCAGGCGTCGGCGCGCACGGTCGACCAGCCAGCCGAGGCCGGGTGCGCCGAGGAGTCTGCGCAGCCGTACGTCGTCGACCGTCACCGCCGTCGTGGGGGTCAGTTCCACAGCGGCTCCGACGCGTCGGCCGCCTCGGCCCGGGGTGCGGGAACCGCGTGCTCGTGCCCCACCGGGTCCGGACCGCGCCGCCTTCGCGTGCCGTCCCACTCCCACCGGGTGACGAGCACGGCCGCGACCTCGTCGATCCGCGACAGCTGGGCGATGGCGATGCCGGGCACCTGCGGGTAACAGGCCCACTCGCGCTCACTCGTCATCACGACGTCGAGGTCGAAGGCGTGCAACAGGCCCAGACACTTGGCGCGGGAGTCGTCGTCCACCCCGGCGAACGCCTCGTCGAGGGTGACCAGGCGCGGTGCGTACGGGCTGCCCGCACTCGCGTAGTGGGAGGATGCGGCAGCGAACAGCGGCACCGACACGGCCAGCACCCGCTCGCCGCCGGAGGCGGGTCCCGTGGCCGGGGTCCAGCGGCCCTGCTGGTGCCGTTCGACGCCGAACTCGTGCCAGGTCCGGTAGTCGAGTGCGGCGGTGAGATGGTCCAGCCAGCTGCCCGAGGCGTCGTCGGTGTGCTGGCGGGCGATCTGCTCCTGTAGGAACTCGCCGACGGCCGTGCGGTCCTCGGCGGTCCAGACGTCGGCCGACCGGCGCAGCCGCTCCCTGGCCGGGGCGAGCCCGGCGGGGGCCTTGCGGGATGCCCGCCACACCAGCCTCAGTCGCATGCCGGTGGAGGTCGGCCGCTCCTCCAGTTCGACGTTCATGTCCCGCACCTGCCGCTCGGCCGCGCCGATCAGCTCCTGGAGCGTCCCTGCGACCTCCGTGACCAGATGGGTCTCCAGGATCTCCCGCTCCCGTGCGGACAGGATGCGGGCCAGTTCGCCGACCTCGACAGCCAGTGCCGCGGCCAGGTCCGGTACGGCTCGTTCGCGGCCCTGGTAGGTGATGTCGACGACCATGCCGTCCTCCACCATCCGGGCGGAGGCTCGGTGCCCGTGCCGGGACAGGGTGTCCTGGAGGGCCTTGAACTCCTCGCTGAGCCGGCGTTGCACCCGTTCCCAGGCGCTGTCGGAGTCGTCGGTGGCGGACAGTGCCGCGTCGATGGCGCGGGCCAGCGCGATGGCAGGGGTGGCGGCCCACGCGCCGCCGTCCACGGCGGGCACCTCGATGTCGGGCACCGCCACGGCCATCAGCCCGGTACCGGTGAACCGCTGGAGTGCGGCAATGGCTTCCGTACGCGCCTCGGCCGCCTCCCGGAGCCCTTCGTGCAGCTGCTCGATGCGGCCTTCGGCCTTGCTCGCCGCCCGGTCGGCTTCGGCATGGCGCCGGTGGGCGGCCCGCTGCTCGCTCTCGCACGTGCGCGACGCCTCCGCGGTCTGCGCCAGCAGGCGCTGGAGTTCGTCGACGGCGGCGCCGACCGTGGAACGCAAGGTGCTGAAGCGTTCGTCGGCCGCTGCCGCCTCGCTCTCCGCCTCCTTCGCGCGCTCCGTGAGGTCTGCGGCACGCTCGGCGGCCTGCCCGGCCTCGGTACGCTCGTCCGCGACCTGGCCGACGGCCTCACCGCGTTCACGCAGGGCGGGCCAGAGGGCGGCCAACACCGCGGCGAGGGCGCCGAGTGCGTCACGCACTGCCGTCAGCCCTTCCTCGTCGGCCGGCATCCTCAGGTCCTCGGCGGTCCGCGCGAGATCCGCCGCAGCCGACTCGCTCCGCTCGGTCGCCTCCAGGAGGGCGGCGGCCCGCTCCTCGCACCGTTCACCGGTCCGGCGCAGGGAGTCTGCGGCGGCTGCCACCCGCGCGTGTGCGCGAGTGAGGGCGGTCTCGTCCGGTACGTCCGCCACCTCTGCGTCCAGCACCCCGCGGCGGGCGGCCACCGTGCCGGCCAGATCCGCGAGGGTCTCCAGTTCGCCCTGCACGACGTCGAGTTCGCTGCGGATGACGTCCATGCGGGACCGCCGGGCAGCCTCCCGCGCGCCCTCACCGATGTACTCGGCGGTGGCTTTGCCCCACCGGCCGGTCAGCGCGCCGACCCGGAAGCGTCCGTCGACCGCGGCCCAGGTTCCGGCTTCGCCCTCCGGCCCCGCTTCCCCACTGGCACCACCCTGCTCACCGCCCACCGCACCGGCTCCCCGCCCGGCGCCGATCGCGGCGAGCAGTCGGGCCACGGTCTCTTCGCCCACGGCCGCGGCCCCGGCGTCCCCGTGGTCCACGGCCGGGCGCAGCAGGTGCGCGAGCGACGCGCCCCGTACCGGTGCTCCGGCCGGAGCGAGCAGCACCTCGTGGGTATCGGCGGTGAGAACCGCGCCGCTGGGCAGCACCCAGGCGTCCAGCATCCCGGACGCCTCCAAGGCGGCTTCCAGACCGGCTCGTTCCTCTTCGCAGAGCCCGCTCTCGAAGTCCACCAGCCGCCACAGGGGGGCGCCCGTCAGCCGCTCGCGCAGACCGGGGGTGCGTGTGCGCGGCGGCTGCGGCGGACGTCGCCCGCCAGCCTCCAGCGCGGTCAGTTCCTGCCGCAGCCCGTCGGCCTGTCCGGTGAGCTCGGCCCGGCGCCGGCCGGCGGCGGCAGCCTGCTCGGCCAGCAGCGCGGACGCGGCGCTGTGGGCGCGCGCGGCCTCGGCCCGCGCCGGGTACGGGCCATGGAGACGGCCCACCCATTCCTGGAGTTCGTCCAGCAGGCCGGGCTCATCCGCATAGGCGAGTTCGGTCCAGCCACGGGCGCGGGTGCGGACTTCGTCCAGCAGCGCCCGTCCGGCGTGCACCACGTCGTCCTCGGCCAGACTGAGCTCAGCCGCGGCCTCGGACCGGTCGGCATCGGCTTCGTCCAGTCGGACGGCCCGCATGCGCCGTTCCTCCGAGGCGCGGGCGGCGGTCCGGGCGAGGCTCGTCACATGGGTGTGCGCACGCCGGCCCCGCTCCACGGACTCCTCGACGGCGCTGCGCAGTTCACTCGGGGCGAGTCCGTCGTCCGGCAGGTCGTCCCCCGGCAGGACGACCCGGGCGGCGGCCGCGGCCTCGCCCGCCTGCCGATAGGTGTCCTGGGCGTGCCGGTCAACCGCTCGCAGCCGGTTCTCGGCGGCGCCGAGCCGCTCCAGGCCCTTGTGGTGCAGCCTCACCGCTTGGTCCCGGTCGCTCCGCGCGCGCTCTGCCGCACGCGCCGTGCGCTCCACCTCGTGGTGTGCCTGCTCAAGGTTTCTGGCGCTGCGCATCTCGGGGCTTTCCCGCAGGGCCGCGTCCTGGGCGCGCAGCCGGTTCTGCTGCTCCTCCAGCATCGCGGTGAGCTCGGCTGCCGCCTGTCGCTCCTCCTCGGCTCCGGCCTGCTGTGCCTGTGCCTCGGCGAGGTCCCGTTGGCGTTGCTCGTAGCGGGAGTGCTCGGCGCGTGGCAGCCGGGCGCGGCGGCGGGTTGCGATGCGTGCGTAGCGCCGGTAGTGCTCCAGGAAGCCGGCGGCGGCACGCTCCGCGGCGGAGGCGGCCGCCAGTTCGGTCTTCTCCTCGTCGAGTGAGCGGAACGCCTCGGCCACGTCGGCGATCACGGCCTGGTCCACCGGTGGCAGGGCCTCGGTGAGTGCGCGGGAAAGGGCTGCCTCGTTGGGGCGCTTGGACAGTTGAGGCTGGCGCAGCTGGACGAGCAGGTCGACCAGGGCGCCGTATCGCTGTTCGCCGAGCCCGAAGAGGGCCTCGTCCACGGCTCTGCGGTAGGTCTTGGCCTGGTCGTACACCATGCCGTGGCCGGCGACGGCTTCGACCAGGCGGTCCCTGGAGAGGGCCGTGCCGGTGGCGTCGACCAGGCTGAGGAACCCCTCCACGGGTGTACCGGGTCCGTGCTGGACGCGCTGGTCGGTGACCGCGTACCAGTGGCGGGCGATCCCGCGGCCGCTCACCGCCTTCAGTCCGCACAGCAGCGTACGGAAGTGGCTCTCCCCGGTGCTCGCGTCGAGTCTGCCGAACTCGATCCAGGTGTAGCCGAGGCGCTCGGTGTGCGGGTGCTCACCGCCGAGGAGGAGGTTCCATTCCATCCGCTTGCCGGGGTCACCGTCCGGTTCCACCCGTCGCGGGCTCAGGTCGCCGTCGAGCAGGAAGGGCAGTGTGAGCGCGAGCACCTTGGACTTGCCGGTGCCGTTGTTGCCTCGCAGCAGCAGTCGTCCGTCACGGAAGTGGAATTCCTCCACGTCGTAGTGGAAGAGGTCGACGAGCCCGATCCGCAGGGGCTGCCAGCGGGTGCGGAGGGGCTCGGGAAGCGGGTGGGTCACGCCTGACCGGCCTTTCGCTGTGCCGGCATGCGCGCGCTGCCGGGTGTGCCTGGTTCGAGTACGACGGGTTCGCCGACCGCGTAGCGGGCCAGCGCGGGGCGGGGTTCGGCCCCGTCGGCGGTCCGAGAGACCAGACCGAGGGCGGCGAGCCGGGCTACGGCCTGCTCGACGAGCTCGGCCTCCATGCCCGGCTCCCGCGCGGCCTTGGACCAGAACGTGCCGTGCACGAGAGCGAGTTCCCGCACCCGCTGGGTGAGCTGGTGGGTGGTGACGGACCGGCCCGCCCCCGCCAGGTACTCGGCGAGGAGCAGCGTGATGTGGCCGTGGGTGCCCTGCTCGGGCATCCGTACGTCGGTGAGGTCGTCCTCGGGGTCGACCATGGCGATGCCTTCGGCCCGGATCTCGGGCACCAGGCCGGTCAGCTCGGCCACCCGGGCCGTGAGGAACCCCCGCTGCCTGGTGAGATAGCTGAGTTCGGCGTCGCTCAGCTCGTCGTAGTAGAGCACCGGGTCGTCCAGAAGTCGGCGGGTGAGTGCGTGCCGCATCTCGCGGAAGCGGAGCTCCTCGCTGTCGAGGGCGGTTTCGGTGACGAGCTGCGCCAACCGGTCGGCGGTGGCCTCGGCCTGCACGGTGGAGGGCCCACGACGTGTCGCGAGCAGCCCCGCCAGTACCCGGCGTTCGACGTCGTAGAGCACGTCGCCCGCCCCGTTCACGTACGCGTCCTCGTCTCCGGCGACCCGGCGCAGCACGCCGAGACCGAGCAGGAGCCGCACGACGGCCGCGAGGTCGAGGCGCTCGTCCCGGCGGTCGAGGGTGAAGTGGATGCCCGACGCGACCAGCCCGGGATCGGTGGCATCGAGGACGACCTGGTCGGCGAGACGGCCGAGAGCGATCTGGGACTCGCCGCGCTCCAGGGCTGCCAGGGCCAGACAGAGCAGGACGTAGCGGCGACGGGTGAAGGGGGTGGCGGTGCGGGTCGCCTCGCGTGCGGGGTGTGTGGAGTCGTGGAGCACGCCGGGGATCTTGCGCAGCCGCGCGGTCTCGGCGTCCACGTGGAGCGGCCAGCCGGTGTTGCGGTCGAACCACTCGCGGAGTTCGGAGGCGTGCCGTCGCACGAGCCGGAACTCATCCGCGTGCTTGCCGTGGGAGAGGAGGAGTGGCTGTTTCAGCAGGGCGCGGGCGGCCTTGCGGAGCTCAGCGGCGTGCTGCCCGTCGAGCACTTCGGCCGGTGGCGTGGTCATCGTCCGCTTCCTCCGTGCATCGGCCCGTCGCCGTCGGTCAGGTCGACGATCTCGATGAGGTGATCGGGCCCGTGGAACGTCCCCGACGGCGTACGGATCTTCGCCGCCGGTCCATCGGCCAGAGCGCTGAGCCTGATCTCCATCGAGCCGTCGTTGCTGGTGGCCACGGTGTGCCGCATACCGGGTCGCCAGGTGGCCAACGCGTCACCGAGCAGTTGGAGGAAGAGCCCGAAGGACACCGGGTCGAGCTCGCCGAGTTCGGACAGTCTGACCGCTCCGTCGGTGACGAGGCGGTCGCGGGCAGCGGCGGTCTCGGCTACCTGCTTGGCCGCCACCTCGGCGAGGTGGCGACGCCGATCGCGGCGGTCCTCGACCTTGCGGGGCTTGCCCCGCCGCTCGTAGCTTCCGGTGCGGCGCAGCTGAGGGCTGATCCGCAGCGGCTCCGCGGCGGCCCAGGGGGTCGCGGCGGGCACCGGTGCAGCCAGGCGGGCAGCCAGAGTGTCCGCGTCGGCCGTGAGGTGCCGGGCGGGGTGGAGCCCGAAGGCCGCCCGCCACAGCTGGTGCCGCGACGCGTCGTCGGGGGCCTCGGCGAACCAGCGGGCGAGTGTGCGGAAGTCGGCGGAACGGTCCGACCGGCCGGCCCTGCGTTCCCCCAGCACACGGACGACGGCCAGCATCTGCGGAATGGCTCCCAGGGCACGGCCACGCAGCAGTCTGGCCTGCGACTCGCGTCCGTTCCGGCTGAGAAACCACACCGCGAGCCCGTCCCAGCGTCCGGACCAGTGGGCGTATGCCTTCTGTGCGGCACGCTCCGCGTCCTCGGGCGCGGCGTCAGCCGCCTCCCGCCCGGCGGCGGCCCTGAGCAGGACCTCGATCCTGCCCGAATCCTCCAGCTCCAGGATGAGCTGGGCGATGCGTCCGCCCAAGGTGATCAGGTCCTGGATGAAGCGCTCCAGATACTGGATGAGGCGGTCCTTGTAGGCGAGGAAGACGGCTTCCTCCACCTCGTGCAGATCAATGGTGCGCTGCAACGAACTCATGAATGCGCGCGCGTTGTCGGCGAGAGCGGCGAACCGGCTGGCGACCGCGTCGAACGCGAGGTACGTCTTGCCGGAATCCGGCTGCTCGTCGGCGGTGAGCACGAGAAGGGCCCGCAGCTGCGTGACGATGTCGTGCAGAGCGATGGCCTGGAGGGCGCCCCGCCGCCCGAGCGCCTCGTCATAGGCGGCAAGGGCTTCCTCGGCCGCCTCCCCGGCCCGGGTCAGCTGGTAGATGAAGCGTTTGCGATAGAAATCCTCGACGGCGCTGACCCGCCCGGTGTCGGGGTCGGCCCTCAGATTCCCCCACTCGACCAGCTTGTCCAGTGCCTTGACGACCCCGTCGAGCTCACCCGGCCGCACCTCCCCGGGCAGTGCGGCGTACACGTCCTCGGGACGCAGATGCACGGCGAAGTGTTCCTTGGCCATGACGAACGCCCGCATCACCTGACGATAGAGGGCGGTGTTCTGCACGGTGAGGTGGGCGAAGGGACTGAACCCGTCGGGCCCGGAGCCTGGAGTGGTGGTGCTGATCATCACCCGCTATTGTGCCGTGGCTGCGGCGCTCCCGGACAGGAACCAGAGCACTTGTCCGGTTAATGCCGGTATAGAGAGTGCCCGATCTCGCCGTTCCGACTCGCCACTCGTGCCGCAGTCCGGGTACCGCTTCCGGTACGGCCTCCTGCTTCCAGGCTCTCGCCCTGCTTGCCGTCGCTGAGGACAGCCGTCCCGGTCGGATTCTCGGCTGGTGGTGCCGGCTGCGCTGCGCCGTAGGTCGCTTCCGATGACGCACGTTTGACGCTCTCCGCATCGCCCCGTGCGCGCCCGTCTCTCGCCGTCTTTGAGCGCAGCCACCCACCGGATGCAGGTGCCCCAGCCGTGCGGGCGCAGGAACCGGCCACCTGGCCGCCTTCGGCCGCTGCCTCCGCGCGTTGCGGTGCGGGCCCTCTGCAAGGAACGGCTCCGGTCCCGGCCCGCCGTAAGGGACCTTCTCGTCTCGGCGTCGCTTGAATTCTGACCCTCTGACGGCGGATCAAAAGTGACCCACTTGGTGATCTTCGCCTGAACCTGATCTTGATGGAAGGTCAGGAGGGAGAGGGTGATCCTCGTGGAGGACTGGGCAGAGATCCGTAGGCTGCACCGGGCTGAGCAGATGCCGATCCGGGCAATCGCGCGGCATCTGGGCATCTCGAAGAACACGGTCAAGCGTGCCCTGGCCACGGACCGGCCGCCGAAGTACGAGCGCCCGTCTCAGGGGTCGGTCGTGGACGCGGTCGAGGTCCAGATCCGTGAGCTTTTGCGGGAGACTCCGACGATGCCGGCCACCGTGATTGCCGAGCGGATCGGGTGGGAACGCGGGATGACGGTCCTCAAGGACCGGGTGCGGGACCTGCGGCCTGCCTATGTGCCAGTCGATCCGGTCTCGCGCACGACGTATCGGCCCGGCGAGCTGGCCCAGTGCGACCTGTGGTTTCCCGAGGCGGACATCCCGCTCGGCTACGGCCAGAGCGGACGGCCGCCGGTGCTGGTGATGGTGTCCGGCTACTCCCGGGTGATCGTCGCGCGGATGCTGCCCTCGCGCACGACCGGCGATCTGATCGATGGGCACTGGCGGCTGCTCTCGGCCTGGGGCGCGGTGCCCAAGACGCTCGTCTGGGACAACGAATCCGGGGTCGGTCGCGGGAAGCTCACCGCCGAGTTCGCCGCGTTCGCGGGCCTGCTCGCCACGAAGATCCATCTGTGCCGGCCCCGTGATCCAGAAGCGAAAGGGCTGGTCGAGCGGGCAAACGGCTATCTGGAGACGAGTTTCCTTCCCGGCCGCACCTTCAGTGGCCCCGGCGACTTCAACACCCAGCTGACCGCCTGGCTGGCCATCGCCAACCGGCGTGTCCACCGCACTCTGCAGACCCGCCCTGTCGAGCGGTGGGAGGCCGACCGGGCCGGAATGCTCGCCCTGCCGCCCGTCGATCCGCCCGCCTGGTGGCGGCTGCAGACACGGATCGGCCGTGACCACTACGTCCGCGTCGACACGTGCGACTACTCCGTGCACCCCGCCGCGATCGGACGCACCGTCACCGTGCTGTGTGACAACGACGAGATCACCGTCCTCGCCCCCAGCGGCGAGATCGTCGCCCAGCACCCGCGCTGCTGGGCCCGTCACCAGACCATCACCGACCCCGACCACGCTGCCGCGGGCAAGGTGATGCGAGGTGAGAACTGGCGGCGATCTGCTCACCGTTGCGCTTCAGCACCAGGTTGCCGAGGTCGCCGAACGACCGCTGCACACGGCCGGCCCATGTCCTGCGTGGCCTGCGGACCCTCCTCCGAGGCGGGGCACCCGTTCCCGCCCGCGCCGCGCGCGCCTGTCCGGAGCGTGGGCCGGCATTCGTCCAGGGGTACGGGATGACAGAGACCTCGCCCGGGGCGCTCGTCCCGGACCGCGTCGGCTCTGCCGGGGTACCGCACTTCTTCACGGACGTCCGCGTCAGGAACGCGGCGGTCGAGGACACGGCACCGGGCGAGAAGGGCGAGGTCGGCCGAGCCGTGGTCGTCCTCTCTCCGGCACGCCTTACGACAACAGCATTGACATGTGATGGGCACCTCGGTTGCATGACCGTTCGGCACACCCCCTCCCAGTCACCTCGGAGCACCTCATGGCCAAGCCCGATCTGATCTTCACCCGTGGCCCCATCCACACCGGCGATCCCGCACGCACCCGGGCAAGCAGCCTGGCCGTCACGGGCGAGCGCATCACCGCCGTCGGCCATGACGAGGTGCGCGAACTGATCGGCCCGGACACCGAAGTCATCGACCTTCAGGGCAAGTTGCTACTCCCCGGATTCCAGGACTCCCACATCCACGCCGTGTTCGGCGGAATGGAGCTGGCCGAGTGCGATCTGACCGGCACCGTGGGTGTCGAGGACTATCTCACCCGCATACGCTCCTACGCCGACGCGCACCCGGACCGCCCGTGGATCACGGGCGGCGGCTGGTCCATGGAGAGCTTCGACGGCGGACTGCCCACCCGGCAGCTCCTCGACTCCGTAATCCCGGACCGCCCCGTTCTTCTCACCAACCGCGACCACCACGGCGCCTGGGCCAACACCCGGGCGCTCGAACTGGCCGGTCTCACGCGGGAATCCGCCGATCCTGTCGACGGCCGGATCGAGCGCGAGCCGGACGGCACCCCGACCGGAATGCTGCAGGAGGGCGCCACCGCCCTGGTCTCCCGGATCGTGCCGCCGAGCACGGCGGCGGAGCGCCTCGCCGGTCTGCTGCGGGCCCAGAAACTGCTGCATTCCCTCGGTATCACCGCCTGGCAGGACGCCCTTCTGGGCGTGTTCGGCGGCAAGCCCGACCCGTCCGACGCCTATCTGGCGGCCGCCCGTGAAGGCACGCTCACCGCCCGGGTGTCCGGGGCCCTGTGGTGGGACCGGGAGCGGGGGGCCGAGCAGATCCCTGAGCTGGTGTCCCAGCGGGAGCAGTTGAGCCACGGACGGTTCCGGGCCCGTGCGGTGAAGATCATGCAGGACGGCATCGCCGAGAACTTCACGGCGGCCATGACCACCCCCTACCTCGACGGGTGCGGCTGCGCCACCGCCAACTCGGGTCTGAGCTTCGTCGACCCCGTCGCCCTGCGCTCGTACGTCACCGAGCTCGACGCCCATGACTTCCAGGTCCACTTCCACGCCCTCGGCGACCGGGGGGTGCGCGAGGCCCTGGACGCGGTCGAGGCAGCCGTCGAGGCCCATGGGCGACGCGGCAACCGCCATCATCTCGCCCACCTCCAAGTGGTCCACCCCGACGATCTGGACCGCTTCGCACGGCTCGGCGCCATCGCCAACATCCAGCCGCTCTGGGCCGCGCACGAACCCCAGATGGACGAGCTGACAATCCCCTTCCTCGGCCCCGAACGCGCCTCCTGGCAGTACCCGTTCGGCTCCCTGCTGCGGGCCGGTGCCACCCTGGCCGCGGGCAGCGACTGGCCCGTCAGCAGCCCCGATCCGATCGCCGGAATCCATGTCGCGGTGAACCGGATGGAGCCCGAGGCCACCGACGGGCGGGTCTTCCTGCCGGAGCAGCGCCTGGACCTCGCCACCGCGGTCGCCGCCTACACCGCCGGCTCGGCGCATGTGAACGGGCTCGACGACACCGGCAGCCTGCTCCCCGGTCACCTGGCCGACCTGGTGGTGCTGGACCGGGACATCTTCACACTGCCCCCGGAGGAGATCGCCGAGGCCCAGGTCCTGCGCACCTACGTCGGCGGCGCACTGGTGCACTCCGTCTGAGGGGGCCTAGGGCGCCGCGAGGACTCCCGGACCAGCAGGCGCGTCGGTACGAGAACGCCCGAGGGCCGTTCGTCGCCGTTCTCCAGGGCGGCGACGAGGAGTTCGATCCCGGCCTCGGCGACCTCCCGGGGCTGAAGGCTCAGCGTCGAGACGGGAGGTTCGGTGTGCTCGGCCGTACCACTCTCGCTCACGCACACCACGAGAAGGTCTCCGGGTACGTCGTAGCCGTGGCGGCGCGCCGCCTCCAGGACGAGCGGCGGGCTCAGCTCCGCCACCACGAAGAGGGCGTCGGGCCGCTCGGCAGCGGTCAGCGCGCCGTCCACCGCCCGGACCACCGGGCCGTTGCCGGCATCGGCGGCGAAGGTCACCCGGGCCGTGCGGCCGTGTGCGGCACACCAGCCCCGGTAGGCGGCCAGAACCCCCCGGTGGAAGAGGGTGGTGCTGTCGGGCAGCACGAGCGCCGTCCTTCGCGCGCCCTGCGATCCCAGGTGGTCCAGGGTTCCGCGGACCGCCTCCTCGGCGTCCACGTCCACCCAGTGCGCTCCAGGTCTGCCGTCCACCGATCCGTCGCTGAAGACGGGAATACGGGCGGCGAGCAGATCGTCCACCACCCGGTCGTCGGCCACCGGATCGGCGACTATCACCGCTTCGAGCGGCAGGTCGGCCCACTCGCTGTGCAGCGATCCCGCGGGCAGCATCACCAGGGCATATCCGCGTTTGAGCGCCGCAGCCGCCGTGGCGCTGGTCAGCTGGGCGAAGTACGGCGACTCCAGGTACGTCCACGGGGCCCCCGCGAACTCCCCCACGACGTAACCGATCAGCCGGGCCCGCCCCGCACGCAGCTGCCGGGCGGTGGCGTTGGGTCGATATCCCATTCTGCGCGCGGTCTCCCTGGCTTTCTCCCGTACGGCCGGCGAGAGCCGTCCTGTGCCGTTGAGGGCCGCGGAGACGGTGGTCTTGGAGAGGCCCGCCTCGCGGGCGACATCGACGAGACGGACGCGCGGCGGGGCGGTCCGCCGAGTGAGTCCGCCGTGTTGGGGAGCTGAGGTCATGCGCTGATGCTGCCACCCCCACGACCTCGGCAAAACCGTTCCCGCAAAGTCTTGCGCGGGAACGTTCCCGCATCAATACTCGCTCCATCTCCCAGCGCCCGTCACTACACCCGTAAAGGGGTGGGTCTCCTTGCGCATGTCCAGAGCCACCGCGCTGCTTGCAAGCTCCGCCGTCGTCATGTCCGTCACCGCCGGCTGTTCCGGCGCGACCGGGTCCCGGCCCGGCGGCGGCGCCCCCGCCTACACCGTCACCCCGAACTCCCCGGCGGCGAAGGGCTCCCTCGACTCCCTCACCTGGTCGCTGTACGCCGAGCCGTACACGCTCGACTACGCCCTCGCCTACGACTACCCGCCGAACACCGTGCTCGCCAATGTGTGCGAGCAACTGCTGCGGGTCACCCCCGACATGAAGATCGAACCCGGGCTGGCCGTGAAGTACACGAACCCGGACCCGAAGACCTGGGTGTACACCCTTCGACCGGGCGTGAAGTTCCACGACGGATCGACCATGACGGCGGACGACGTGGTCGCCTCCCTCGGACGCCACATGGATCCGGCCACCGGCTCCCCGTGGGGCTCGACCTTCAAGAACGTCGCCTCCATCAAGAAGAGCGGCCCGCTGGAGGTGACGATCCGGCTCAACAAGCCCGACGTGCTCCTCAACGAACTCATGGCGGCCTCCCCCGGCACCGTCGAGAGCGCCGCCTTCCTGGCCAAGGCCGGTAAGGACTACGGCGGCCCCAAGAGCAAGGTCGACTGCACCGGCCCCTACGAGCTCGACAGCTGGGCCCAGGGCGACAGCATCACCCTGAAGAGGAACAACGCCTACTGGGACCGGTCACTGACCCCCAGGACCGGCACCGTGAAGTTCACCTTCATCGAGGACCCGTCCGCCCGCACCAACGCCTTCCTGTCCGGCACGGCCGACGGCGGCTACCTGGTGCCCTCCTCCTCCTTCAACCAGCTGCGCACCAGCTCGAAGGGCAAGATGCACTTCGGCCCCAACACAGGGGCCTCCGATCTCGCCGTGCTCAACCTCAAGGGCACGCTCGGCGACCTCAAGGTCCGCCAGGCACTCTCCATGGCCCTCGACCGCAAGAGCATCATCAAAGCTGCCGCCGGTGGCATCGGTGTTCCCTCGAAGGCGCCCGCCGCGCGCGGCGCGTGGGCGCTGGCGCCCGACAAGGCCGACGACTACTTCAAGGCACTGCCCGAGCCCGTGTACGACGTGGCCCGCGCGAAGAAGCTGATCGCCGAGGCCGGTGCCACGGGGCGCAAGGTCACCCTCGTCACCAGTTCGCTCGCCCCGGAGATCAGCGTCGTGGCCAACGCCGTCCAGGCGGCCGGCAAGCAGATCGGCCTCGACGTCGTGCTGAAGGCCGTCGCCCCGGAGGCGTACACCAGCATCTTCGTCGACCCCGGCGCCCGCAAGGGACTCGACCTGGTCATCACCAACGGGTACGACAACACGCCCGACCCGCTGGAGTTCTACCAGTACCTGCGCACGGGTGACTTCGGTAACTACGGCAACTGGTCGAACGCCGAGTTCGACGCCCTCTTCGACAAGGCGAACGCGGAGCCCGATGCGGCGCGCCGCGCTGACCTGACCGCCGAACTCCAGCGCATCGCCGTGCGCGAGCTCCCGATCATCCCGCTGTACGAAGCCCCTTACTCGGTCTTCCTCGGCAACCGGGTGACGGGTGCCCCGACCGGCATCGCCCAGCTGTACTACCCGTGGGCCGCGAAGATCGGGGCCGCGCAGTAATGACGCGCTATCTGATGAGCCGCCTCGGCGGCCTGGCGGTGGTGCTGCTCATCACCTCGTTCATCGTCTTCGGCACCGTGCATCTCGCGCCGGGCGACCCGGTGACCTTCCTGCTCCACGGCCGCCCCGCGACCCCGGACGCGGTGGCGGCGCTGCGCACGCAGTACCACCTGGACGACCCGCTGCCCGTCCAGTACGCGAAGTGGCTCGGCGGCGTTCTGCACGGCGACTTCGGCCGCTCCACCCAGTTCCACCAGGACGTCGGCTCCCTCATCGCCTCCCGTCTGCCGGGCACCGCGCTGCTCGTCGGTTACTCGGCACTGCTGGTCGGCGTCCTCGGCGTGACGGGCGGCATCCTGGCCGCCCTGCGCCCTGGCGCGGTGGACCGCGCGGTGCTCCTCGGCACCGGCGTCGCCACGGCCACTCCCTCATTCGTCAGCGCCATCGCGCTCGTCTCGCTCTTCTCGGTCCAACTGGGCTGGTTTCCCGGGCCCGGTGGCACTCCCGAGGGCTTCGGCGACCGCCTCTACCATCTGACGCTGCCCGCCTTCGCCCTGGCGGTGACGTTCGCCGGACTGCTGGCCCGGGTCACCCGGTCGGCGATGCTCGACGAACTCGGGCGCGAACACGTCGAGGTGGCGCGAGCCCGCGGTGTCGCGGGAGGCGCCGTGGTCCGCCGGCATGTGCTGCGCAACGCGCTGGGGCCCATCGTCACCGTCGGCGGCACCATGCTCGCCGGCCTGCTGATCAGCACCTCGATCGTCGAAACCGCCTTCAACGTGTCCGGTATCGGCTCCCTGCTGGTGCAGGCGGTGACGGCCAAGGACTTCGCCGTCGTTCAGGCGATCACCCTGCTCAGCGTGGCGGCGTTCGTCCTTGTCAACCTGATCGTCGACCTGCTCGTGCCGGTCATCGATCCCCGGCTGTCCCTCTACGGGGAGGCTTCCCGATGACGACCACCACCGTCTCCCCCGCATCTCCCTCCCCGGGCGAGCTGCGCCGCCGCCGGGGCCTGCGCGGACTTCAGGTTCTCGGCCAGGGCCCACTGTTCACGGCAGGTGTCGTCGTGCTCGCGGTGCTCGTCCTGATCGCCGTCCTCGCCCCCGTACTCGCACCGTACGACCCCGACGTGCTCGACCTGTCGGCGAGCCTGACGGGCACCAGCGCCGACCATCTCCTCGGCACCGACCAGTCGGGCCGGGACATCCTTTCGAGGCTCATCCACGGCGCGCGGACGGGCCTGCTCGGACCGCTCCTCGTGGTCGGCGTCTCGACCCTCCTGGGCACGGTCGTCGGCCTGGTCGCCGCCTGGCGCGGTGGCTGGGCCGATGCCCTGCTGTCCCGGTCGATGGACCTGGCCTTCGCGATCCCCGGACTGCTGCTGGCCATCCTTCTGGTGGCCGTCCTCGGCTCTGGCATGACCGCGCCCGTGATCGCCATGGCCGTGGCCTACACCCCGTACGTCGGACGCCTGGTCCGAGGTATCGCCCGCCAGGAGAAGGCTCGCGCCTACATCGAGTCGTACCGCGTGCAGGGCTGGTCGGGCTGGACGATCTGCCTGCGTCATCTGCTGCCGAACATCGCGCCGACCGTGTTCGCGCAGTCCGCGATGAACTTCGGCTACGTACTGATGGATCTCGCCGCGCTGTCCTTCCTCGGGTTCGGGGTGCAGCCGCCCACGGCCGACTGGGGAGCCATGATCAACGAGGGCCAGTCGGCGATCCAGCAGGGGGCGATGCTGCCGGCGCTCGCGCCGTCCGCGTGCATCGTCCTCGCCGTGGTCGCCTTCGGCATCGTCGGCGAAGGGCTCGCCGACCGAATCGCGAAGCGGGAGCGGTGAGTTCCATGACCGAGTACGAAACCCCGGCGCTGGAGATCGACGGGCTGGGCGTCCGTCTGCCCGGCGAGCAGGCGGCCCGGCCCATCCTCGACGGCGTCACGTTGCGGGTCGACGCCGGCGAGACCGTCGGCCTGGTCGGCGAATCCGGCTCGGGCAAGTCGGTCGCGTGCCGCAGCGTGCTCGGGCTGCTGCCGCCCCGGGCGCTGACGAGCGGTGCGGTGCGGGTCGCGGGCCGCGATGTCCTGGCCATGAACCGCACCGAACTGGCCGGGCTGCGCGCCAGAGAGGTCGCGATGATCTACCAGGACCCGCGCGCGTCCGTGAACCCGCTGCGCCGCGTGGGCGACTTCCTCACCGAGGGACTGCGCGGTGCGGGCACTCCCGCCGCCGCGGCCGAGAACCGGGCCGAGGAACTCCTCGACGCGGTGGGCATCCGCGATCCGCGGGGCGCGCTGCGCCGCTACCCGCACCAGTTCTCCGGCGGGATGCTCCAGCGTGTGGTCATCGCGGCCGCCCTCGCGGGCGAGCCCGCGCTGCTGGTCGCCGACGAGCCGACCACGGCCCTCGACGTCACCACCCAGGCGGAGATCATCGCCATCCTCACCCGCCTCCAGGCCGCACGCGGCACCGGAATGCTCTTCGTCACCCACGACCTCGAACTGGCCTCGGCGATCTGCGACCGCGTGTACGTCATGTATGCGGGCCGGATCGTCGAAACCAGCAGCACCGACGGACTGTTCGACCATCCACGCCACCCGTACACGGCGGGACTCCTCGCCTGCACGCCCCGTATCGAGGCCGGAGCCGCCGCCCCACGCCCGATCCCGGGCCGGCCCGTCTCCCTCGCCGAGGCCCCACCCGGGTGCGCCTTCGCAGCGCGCTGCGCCCACGCACAGCCGCGCTGCTCCGAGGGAACACCCGAACTTGCGCACCACGGCGACGGACTCGCCGCGTGCCACCGCGCCGACGAAGGGATCACACTGTGACCGGGGCAACCGAGGAACTCGTCGTTCAGAAGCTGTGCAAACGGTACGGAGAGCACACGGCGGTGCAGGATGTGTCCTTCGCCCTGCCGCCGGGCTCCTCCCTCGGCATCGTCGGCGAATCCGGCAGTGGCAAGACCACGACGGTGCGGATGCTCGTCGGCCTGGAGCGCCCTGACGACGGTACGATCCGCATCAACGGACGTGACCGGTCGGCACCCGCCCGGAGCAGAGCCGAGCGGCTCGCCCGCGCACGCGAGATCCAGATGGTCTTCCAGGATCCGTACCTGTCCCTCGATCCACGGGTGACCGTGGGCCGGTGCATCGAGGAGGTCCTGCGCCTCCACTTCCCGATGGACACAACGGCACGGCGGGAGCGCGTCACCGAGCTCCTCGACCAGGTCGGGCTCGGGGAACGGGAGGCAGCCGCCCTGCCCGGCAAGCTGTCCGGCGGTCAGCGCCAGCGCGTGGCGATCGCCCGCGCGCTGGCCGCCGAACCACGCGTCCTCGTCCTCGACGAGGCCGTGGCGGCCTTGGACGTGTCCATCCAGGCGCAGGTGCTCGAACTCCTGGGCACCATCCGGCGCGAGGTCGGCATCGGCTTCCTCTTCGTCACCCATGACCTCGCCGTCGTGCGGCACATCACCGACGAGGTCATGGTCCTCCGGGAGGGTCGAGTGGTGGAGGCGGGCCCTACGGCCGAGATCCTCGACGCACCTCACCACCCCTACACACGCCTGCTGCTCGGCTCCGTTCCCCGACGCGGCTGGGACCCGGCCGACGCCGCGGCCGCCCGCCGCTCCCTCGGCTGACCCGCCCGTTCCGGGCCCCGCACCCGGACCGACGGGCGGGCGTAGGGGCCGGCGCCGCACCGATGAGTATCCGGCGGGTGTCGAACCGAGGGTGCCCGGCCTCGGCTGCGCAACGGGTTACCCGGAAGGAGAAGCCCCGGCGGAGCGCCGTAACGGATCCTGTCCGGGGCCTCTGTCACACCTCATGCGCAAGCCGTTCGACCGCCCGGCGGGGGTCCTTGCCGGGATGACCGGGCATCAGCTTCCGAAACCGAGGCCGACCCGGTCGAGGGTCTTGAGCCAGAGGTTACGACGCCCGGAGTTCTCGTCCGCGCGGGCGAGGGACCACCTGGTGGCCTGGATTCCCGCCCATCGGACCGGTTCCGGCGGGAAGGGAAGGGGCTTGCGCCGCACCATCTCCAGTCGTGTCCGTTCGGTGCGCTCGCCGGCCAGGAGGTCGAGCATCACCTCGGCACCGAAGCGGGTCGCCCCCACGCCGAGGCCGGTGAATCCGGCCGCGAAGGCGACCCTGCCCCGGTGCGTGGTGTCGAAGAACGCGGAGAAACGGCTGCAGGTGTCGATTGCGCCGCCCCAGGCATGGGTGAAGCGCAGCCCCTCCAGCTGGGGAAAGGTCCGGAAGAAGTGTCGGGCCAGGGTGGCGAAGGTCTCCGGCCGCTGGTCGTGCTCGGCACGCACCCGGCCCCGGTAGTGGTACACGGTGTCGTAACCGCCCCACAGAATCCGGTTGTCGGTGGAGAGCCGCACGTAGTGGAACTGGTTGGCGACGTCGGAGAATCCCTGCCGGTTGCGCCAGCCGACGGCGGCGAGCTGATCGTCCGTCAGTGGCTCCGTCATCAGCGCGTAGTCGTACACGGGGACGGTGTAGAGGCGGTGCCGCTTGACCAGGGAGGGGAAGGCGTTGGTAGCGAGTGCGACCCGGTTCGCCAGGATGCGTCCGTATGGCGTCCGCACCGTGATCCCCGGGTCGGCCTCCTCGATGGCCGTTGCCCTGGTGCGCTCGTGGATGCGTACGCCGAGGTCCAGACAGGCCTGCTTGAGGCCCCATGCGAGACGTGCGGGATTGAGCATCGCCGTGCCCTCCTCGTCCCAGAGCGCACCCAGGAAGGTCGGCGAGGCGATCTCGGCCCGGACCTGGTCGGCGTCGAGCAGCGTCTGCTCGGAACCGTAGCGGGCGGCAAGCGTGGCCAGCTCGTGCAAGTCGTCGACCTGGTACGGCTCGGTCGCCACGTTGAGGGAGCCGGTGCGCTCCCAGTCGCAGTCGATGCCGTACCTCTTGATCGCGTCCTCGATGGCCTGGAGGTTCTGGATGCCGAGCCGTTCCAGCTCGGCGAGCTCGTCGGGCCAGCGATCGAGGCCGTTGCCCAGACCGTGGGTGAGGCTGGATTCACAGAAACCGCCGTTGCGCCCGGATGCGGCCCAGCCGATCTCCTCGCCTTCGATCAGGACGACGTCACGGGAGGGATCGCGCTCCTTGGCGATCAGAGCGGTCCACAGTCCGCTGTAGCCCCCACCCACCACGAGCAGATCGCAGCGGGTGTCGGCGACCAGGGCCGATGTGGCCTGCGGGCGGCCGGGGTCGTCCAGCCAGAACGGGGTGGGGGCGGCATCCCGGAGCGCGTGAACGGGATCCATGGCGGACTCCTCGGGTGGTGCGTAGTGCGGCTGGTTCTGCGGGTTCCGCCATCAGACTCCGGTCCGAAATTGATGTCAACGACGTTGACATAAGCCTCCCGTGGCTCGACCGGACCCGGGACCGCGACGCGATCAGGACCCGCTGCGATCCGTCCGATCCGCGTCCCGGCGGGGCGTGCGGCGAGAGTGCCCGGTCCGGCCCCGGCCGGCCTCTCCGGCCGCCCCGGGCAACTTCGCTTCGACGGAGTCGAGCAGCAGCTCCAGCGCGAACGGATAGCCGCTGAGCATCATCTCGGCGGCCAACAGGCGCACGGTGGCGGCGATGTGGGGGTAGTCGTTCGCATCCAGGCGGCCGTAGCGGTCCTGCCACACCTGCAGATCGGCTGCCTGAGCGGGTGCGGGAAGGGCGAGCGCCGCCGCGTCCAGGGCCGCGAAGGCGAGCGCCTGGTCCACGAAGGCGTGATAGATCCGCACCGCTTCCCGATCAGGGAAACCCGCCGACCGCAGCACGCCGAGGATCGTCTCCACGGCCCGCATCTCGTTGTTCCGCCCGGTCGTCCGGTGCGCCGCCAACATGGCGGCCTGTGGGTGCGCCTGGTAGGAGGCGTGGATGCGCAGACCCAGCTCGCACAGGTCGGTACGCCATTCGCCGGTGGGCTGCCAGCCCTGCCGGGCACGACCGATGAGCTCGTCGGCGATCGCCAGCAGCAGGTCGTCGGTGTTGTGGAAGTACCGGTAGAGCGCACTGGGGTCGGCGCCCAGTGCGGCTCCCAGCCGCCGGACCGTCAGAGCGTCCGCACCATGCTGGCCGACCAGCCGCAGGGCCGTCTCCACGATGATCTGCTCGGACAGCACCGTGCCCTGCTTCGTCGGCCTTCTGCGCCGCCGCTGCGGCTCCGGAACCACACGCTCATTCATGGCGCGGAGCTTATGACAACGCCATTGACGTGTGAAGAGGGCAACGGTTTCATGGCCTGCCATCCGGGTCCTCCGGCCATCTTCCCCCCGAAGCAAGGCGACGACCGTTGGCGGTACCAGTGAAGTACGCAAGCACCGCGCCGAGAAGAAGCGCCCCGGCCCCGCAGCCCGCGATGCGGAAGTCCATCGGCGTCGTCGACGGCATCGTCCTCGCCGCGTCGAGCACAGCGGCCACGAGCAGTATCGGCATCGGACTCGGTCTGATGGCGAGCATCGTCGGCCTGCATCTGCCGGCGATCATGCTGCTGGCCTTCCTGCCCGTGCTCGGCATAGCCGGCGGATACGGGCGGCTCAACCGGGTCGAACCCCACGCCGGCAGCAGTTACAAGTGGGTCGGCCGCATCCTCAGCCCCTGGCTGGGCTTCCTGGTCGGATGGGTCAATGTCATCGGCACCATCGTGTTCATGGCCTACACCACCACGGTCACGGGGTCGGCGATCATCCAGCTCCTGGTCCAGGCCGACCTCCACAGCGTCGGCGGCCTCTCCCTCGATCCCGACTCCACCCTCCAGTCCACACTTCTCGGCATGGCCGTCCTGGTCGCCGCCGCGCTGGTCGCCGTGCGCGGGCTCGACCTCGCAGCGCGTCTCCAGAAGTACCTGCTGATCTTCGAGTACGGCGTGCTGCTCGCGTTCTGCGGCTATGGCCTGTTCGCCGGGGACCAGCCCTTCTCGCTCCAGTGGTACAACCCCTTCGACATCCCCTCGGCCGCGGCCCTCGCCCAGGGCATGGTGCTCGCGGTCTTCTGCTACTGGGGCTTCGAGTCGGTCTTCAGCATCGGTGAAGAGGTCAGTGACCCGCGGGACGCCTCCCGCGGCGGATTCATCGCCCTGACCGTGATGCTCCTCCTCTTCCTGCTCGCCGGCACGGCCTTCCAACGCGTCCTGCCGCTGGACGAGTTGGCCGGCAACGGCGCGCAGGGACTCGCCTACTTCGGCACGAAGCTCGCCGAGCAGCCATTGGCCGCACTGCCGCTCATCGCCCTCATGTTCTCCGCGGTGGCATCGCTCCAGGCCTCGGTCATCCCCACCGCCCGAGGGATGTACGCGATGGGCCGCGACGGCGTCCTCGGCCCCGTCTGGACTCGCCTGCACCCCAAGCACGGGACCCCCGCCGCCGGCACCCTGCTGATCACCGTGATCGCCCTGGTCCTCGCCGCGACGGCGCTGGTCATCCCCACCGTCAACGACCTGATCTTCGCCGCCGTCAACGCGATCGGAATCGTCGTCGCCCTCTACTACGCCCTCACTGCGGCGGCGGCCGCGGTGAGCTTCCGCCACCTGCTGCGCACATCACCGCTGGAGGCCCTGCGCGCGGTCGTCGGACCGGTGCTGGGCGCGCTCGCGCTGCTCGCCACCGGTGGCTACCTCACGTGGACGTTCTATCGCTCCACCGATCACTTCGAAGTCTCCGCCGACAACGGCTGGTTCGCCCTGCTCGTACCGGTCCTGATGATCGGCTCCGGCCTGCTGGCCGCGGCGTGGGCCCGCTGGCACCACCGGTCGCCCTACTTCACCGATACCCGTGACGCCGCCGGCAGCGAACCGGTGAGCGCCGCCGTCTGACCGGCCAGGGCCAAGGCCGATCCGGTCCTCACCCGAGGCCTGTGCGCACCGAGGCCCGTGCGCACCGCGGCTCCACCCGCAGCCGGGCGAGGAGCCTCGCCGTCATCGAGGAGCGGACCTCGGCCGTCGGCCATGACGGGATACGGGAGCTGATCGGCCCGAAGTCGGAAGCGGCCGGGATCCGGCCCCGCGCACGCTCCCTCGCACTCACCCGACTCCTCCGATTCCACGCAAAGGACAACCTCATGACCGACCTCACCGACCTTGCCTATTTGCCGGCGACCGAGGCCCTGCACCGATTCCGCGACCGCTCGCTCTCACCGGTCGAGCTGATGACCGCGGTCATCGCGCGTGCCGAAGCCGTCGAGCCGAAGATCAACGCCCTTGCCGAGCGGACCTTCGAGGAGGCGCTCGCCGCCGCCCGCGTCGCCGAAGCGCGGTACGGCGGCAAGGGGGAGGCACCTCGCGCTCTGGAGGGTCTCGCGGTCGCCACGAAGGAGGAGCAGCCCATCGCGGGCCGCCGCAGCACGGACGGCTCCCTGGCGTTCCGGGAGGAGATCGCCGAGCAGACGCACCCGGTGATCGAGCGGGTCCAGGCTGCCGGCGGCATCGTGCACGCACGGACCACAACCCCGGAGTTCAGCTGTGCGGGATACACACAGTCCCGGCTGTGGGGCGTCACCCGCAACCCGTGGAACCTGGAGTTCTCTCCGGGCGGCTCCTCCGGCGGCGCAGGCGCGGCGCTCGCGGCGGGCGCGGCGACGCTCGCCACCGGCTCCGATATCGGCGGCTCGATCCGCATCCCCGCTTCGTACACGGGCACGGTCGGCTACAAGCCGCCGTACGGGCGCGTGCCGGCGATGACGCCGTTCAACCTCGACACGTACTGCCACGACGGTCCGATGGCGCGCACCGTCGGCGACTGCGCCCTGCTGGAGAACGTCATCGCGGGGCCCCACCCGTTGGACGCGGTCTCACTGCGGCCCGCACTCGTGCTGCCCGAGCGGTTCGAGGGCGTCGAAGGCCTGCGGGTGGCACTCTCCGTCACCCTCGGGGACTGGCCGGTCGATCCCGAGGTCGAGGCCAACACCCGCGCGGTCGCGAAGGCACTGCACGAGGCCGGAGCCGTCGTCGAGGAGGTGGAGGTCCCCATCATGCGGGCGGACGTGACGCGGGCGGCGATGATCCACTTCGGCTCGATCTTCGGCCCGTACGTGGCATCGGTTGCTGCCGAGCACAGCGACCAACTCACCGCGTACGCGCTCGACTTCGCCCAGCGGGCTGCCGAGGCCGCCCGCGAGCCCGGCAGCTTCCTGCAGGGCCTTGAGATCGAGGCCGCGGTGCAGACGACGCTCGGCTCCCTGCTGGACCGCTACGACGTCCTGCTGTGCCCGACGACCGCGATCCCGGCGCTCAGGGCGGACGACGACTACCTGTCGACCAAGGTGGTGATCAACGGCGTCGAACTGGACTTCTACCTGGAATCGGCGATGACCACAGCCTTCAACATAGCCAGCCGCTGCCCGGTGCTGAGCGTGCCGTCCGGTTTCGCCTCGACCGGAGTGCCGACGGGGGTGCAGCTCGTCGGACGCACCTACGACGACGCCACGGTGTTCCGTGCCGCGGCAGCGATCGAATCCATCCGCCCCTGGAACAGCGTCCCAGTCCTCTGACTGGCGTCATGCCGCCGGAACCACGGACGCGGCCCCTGGGCGTGTTCCAGAAGTCCCGTCACACAGTCCGAAACACGGTCGCGCAGCAGGTCGAGGAGCCGCCTGGCCCCTCCGCGACAGCCAGGGCCTCGATTGGAGTGTGACCCGACGGCCCTCCGGTCCAGGCACCGCGCCTGTTCGGGGGCCGTCGGCCGTTACGGGCGGCGCTGGTGGCCGACGTCGCGGGCGAGGTCCAGGCCGAGGACGCGGTCGAGGTGGGCGAAGGTCTCGAACTTGGCGCCCGGCGGCACATCGGGTCGTTCCGCCACATCGGCCAGCAGTGCCAGGACGGCGGCGACATCGAGATTCTCGGTGAGAGCCGTGTGCGACTGCCGCAGCAGGTCGGTGGGGATCGGTCTGGACGGCTGCTGCGCCCAGTCGGCGACCGAACGGCGCCAGTCGCGCAGGGTCCGCCGGGCCTCGGCGAGCGCGGGACCGGTGACCGTGACCGGAGTTGCGTAGGGGCGGCCGAGCAGCAGCAGGCGTACCGCCAGTGGATCGGCGGTCTCCGGTTCCGTTGTGTCCGGGAGACCCGGGTCGAGGAGGTGGCCCGGGTCGGGGAGGTGGCCCGGGTCGGGGAGGTGGCCCGGATCGGGGAGGTGGCCCGGGTCGGGGACGCCCTCCGCCGTTGGAGCCGTGCCGACCTGCGCCACCTCGATCCGGGCCCCGTCCGTGAGGTCGTCCGGGTCGGTGCCACTTGCGACCACGTGTACGTCGGCGGGGCCGCCCAGTGCCCCGTCGGGACGGCGCGCTCCGACGACGACGGGGGGATGGATGCCGAGCACCGCCATGACCCGGTCCAGTGCCCGGGACCGGTCGGGCGTCAGCTCCGGAGTGGTGAGGACCGTGACGACCTGGAGGCCGTTCAGCTCCGCGGTGCGTGCCAGTACGTCACCGATCAGCGGGACGCGCAGGTGCACCGGGCCGATCCCGGTCCCGGTGTCCGCCCCCTCGCCGATGGCCGGCAGATGGACGCAGCTCCGCAGCAGGCGGCGTGGTGCGGCGGGGATCTCCACGAGGTGACCGGTGCGGGTGTCGGCGATACGCAGCATGATGCGGAGGCTAGTCGCGGAGGCCTCCCGTGCACGAGAGCCCGTGCGCACCATTTGCGCTTTATGCCACAGATGCCCCGCTGGGAGTAGCCTGGGTTGTGGGTTGGTGCACGCTCACGTGCGCCGCCTGAAAGGGCGACCCCGGCGCGTATTGCCGGGGTCGTTGTCATGTCGGCCGCCGGCGCAGGGCACCCCGGCTACGCGGGGGTGATGCCGGCGGCGTCGAGTATCTGCACTGCGGAGGTGCGGTTGTCGTCCTGCACGGCCATGGTCATCGCGGTGTGTGCGGCCTCCGCGGAGGTCTGCGGCGGGATGACCAGGAACGCGAAGTGGTCGTGGTGACCACGGGTGATGATCATCGTGCTGTCGTCGACGTCGGACCAGTCGATACGGACCTTGTGGTCACCGACGACGAGATGGGCCGGGACCTCGTCCCAGGCACTCGCGTCCAGGCCGACACGTGCGATGGGTCCGAGACTGGCCGTCAGCGCGTCGATCAGGTCGGGCAACTGGCTTCTGATGTCGCGCGAACGAGGCCACCAGGCACCGTCGAAGAACCCGGCACGGCTGGAGGTCGTCTCCAGCCGCAGTACGGCACTGCCCGGGACCACCGGCTGGTCGACGGTGTCCTGGAGAAGCAGGAGAGGTGCCGGGGTACGTGAATCGGCAGTCATGGGTTGCCACCCGTCCGCCCGAGACACGGGGTCGTTTCCAGGCGGACGGGCCGTCGGGGCGCCGGCGTCCGGGGCGCTGTGCCCTGGCCGCCCTCGGAGTCCCAGGCCAGTTCCCGGGTCGAGTCCCAGTCGGCCTCGGCCGCGATCCGGAAGAACTCCGCCTCACGCATCAGGCCGCTCGCGGTGAGAACCCGGAGGGGATCAGCGGCTGCGGTCATCAGCCGGGCGGCTGTGGCCGGGCCGGTCTCCGGCGGGATCACCAGCAGGTCCCAGCGACCGGTCGTGTAGGAGAGCAGCAGGAGCTTGTGCGGGTCCTGCTCGGCCTTGAACCAGCCGACGTGGACCAGATGCCCGGTGACCTGCACCTTGCGCGGGACGACCGGCCAGAACGTGGGGTTGACGGTGACCCGGGTGATCCTGCCCCAGAGCGGATCGAGTACGGCCATCAGCGGCGGCAGTTCCGCCGTCAGGTCGCGGGAACGGGGCCACCAGGCACCGTCGACAAGGGCCGGAGAGGTGCCGGCCGGCGCCAGCATGAGTCGGAGCGGCAACGAAGAAAGGGTCCGGTCTTCGACCGCCTGCGGATACTCGATGATCGCGGTCATGACGCGAACCCTGCTCCGGGCCGGTCATGACCGGCCCGGTGTTGTGAATCGCCGAGAGCGGCACCGGCCTGAAAGCGGGTGCGCGAATTGTCCTCGGTAACTCCAGGGTACTCCTGACCTGGGGCTTCCGGTCCGTGATGCCGGTCAGTGCTCCTCGGTCAACTGCTCGTCCAGTTCGTCGAAGAGCAGCTCGCCGTGGTCGATCTGGCCGGTCCGGTAGGCGGTTCGGGCCACCAGGTGGGCGGCGACGGGGCCGGTCATCAGCTGGAAGAAGCCGATCAGCGCGAGGGTGGCGAGATCCATGCCGCTGCGCAGCCGCAGGGCGACCCCGGCGAGGACCAGGAGCATGCCGAGGGTCTGCGGTTTGGTGGCGGCATGGCTGCGGGAGAGCACATCGGGCAGCCGCAGCATCCCGATCACACCGAGCAGGCAGATGCCCGCGCCGATGAGGACCAGGACCGCGCCCGCCATGTCGAGGATCCGGAGCCAGGTGTTCACCGCGATTCCCCCTCGGAGCTGTCGGGGCCGTCCCCGTTCGCGCCGTGTCGGGGCGGCCGGTCTCGTACGGCGATGAAGCGGGCGATGCCGACCGACCCGGTGAACCCGAGGAAGGCCAGCACCAGCATGATCGGGAAGTAGAACGAGTCGCGCGCGAAGGCGGACTTGGCGCCGAGACCCGCGATGATGAGGGCGGCGCACACGTCCAGCGAGATGGCCCGGTCCAGCATGGAGGGGCCTCGCCGGATCCGGGCCAGGAGCCCCGCTCCGGCGACGACGATCACCACGACGGCCGCGGTGAGCAGCGCCCGGTCGACGGTCTCCGGCACGCTCATGCATCGCCCTCCCTGTCGGGTGGTGTGGTCGAGGGTGGTGGTCCGGCGACGCGGGCGATCTCGTCCGGGGTGCCGAAGGCCCGTACGGTCAGCCGTTCGAGGCGCCAGACGGAGCGGCGTGCCGCGTCGAGTACGGCGGGCCTGTCCGCGTCGAGGACGTGCAGGAAGACGGTGGCCGTGGCGCGGCGTACCTCGACGACCGATCCGCCTGGCACGTTGGACACGGCGACGGCGGTGGCCGCGAGCATCAGGTCGGAACGGCAGCGCAGCGGTACCGCGATGACGGCGGCCCGGTGCGGGTGGTCGACGAAGATCTGCCGGGTGACGCGTACGCCCGAGGTGTACATGTCGTAGAGCAGGTACCCGGCGAGCATCAGGATTCCCCAGGGGTGCAGGCGGAGCCCGAGGTCGACGCGGGGCAGCGGGAAGGCCAGGCAGACGGCCACCGCGACGACCGCGCCGGTGAGCACATTGGCCAGGTTCGGGCTGGACCAGAGCAGCACCCAGATGAGGGTGAGCCAGGCGATCAGCGGGAGGTCGAGCACGCGTCGTCGCCGCCCGCCGAACTCGCAGCTGAAGGGCGGCAGGTCCTTGTTCCGGAAGGACAGCGTGATCAGGCGTTTCACCGGCCGAGCACCGCCTGGACGTAGGGGGCCCGCGCGATGAGTTCGGCGGCGGCGCGGTCGGTGTAGGAGGTCAGTGGTCCCGCGAACACGGTGAAGGCGAGGCCGAGCGCGACGGCCGCGGCGGTGGCCGCGGTCATCGGCCGCGGCAGTTTCGTGGTGGTGGTGACGGCGTGTCCGTGCAGGGTGGCCGCGACCGCGCGCCCGGCGGGCTGATGGCGGGGGCGGACCGGTTCGTCGCCGGTTCCGGGGATGCGGTCGGGGCCCTCGTCGGCGTCGTCGGCGTCCTCGTCCTCGTCGGAGTCGGACTCCAGGACGGTGCCGTCGGCGGCCTGTCCGGGCGGTGCGGCCCGCCAGAACGCCAGGTTCCAGACCTTGGCCACCACGTACAGGGTGAGGAGGCTGGCCACCGCCGACCCGGTGACGAGGACCCACGCCCAGACGCTGCCGTCGGCGACCCCGGCCCGCATCAGCCCGAGCTTGCCGATGAAGCCGGACAGCGGCGGGATGCCGGCCAGGTTCATGGCGGGGACGAAGAAGAGGACGGCGAGCAGCGGGGCGGCCTTGGCGAGGCCGCCGATCCGGGTGAGTTCGGTGGTGCCGCCCCGGCGTTCGATCAGCCCCGCCACCAGGAAGAGCGTGGTCTGGACGGTGATGTGGTGGGCGACGTAGACGATCGCGCCGCCGTACGCGTCCCGGGTGGCGAGGCCGATGCCGAAGACCATGTAGCCGATGTGGCTGATGAGGGTGAAGGAGATCAACCGTTTCAGGTCGGTCTGGGCCACGGCTCCGAGGATGCCGACGACCATCGAGGCGAGTGCGGCGGCCATCAACGGATCGCCGAGCCGGTTGCCGGGGAACAGGAGTGTCTCCGTACGCAGCATGCAGTAGACGCCGACCTTCGTGAGCAGGCCGGCGAAGACGGCGGTGACCGGGGCGGGCGCGGTCGGGTAGGAGTCGGGGAGCCAGGCGGCGAGCGGGAAGACGGCGGCCTTGATGGCGAAGACGGTGAGCAGCATCGCCTGGATCAAGGTCTGGACGCCGAGCGGGAGTTCGGCGAGGCGGCCGGCCAGCTGGGCGAAGTTCGCGGTGCCGGTCGCCGCGTACGTCATGGCGATGGCGGTGAGGAACAGCATCGACGAGAACAGCGAGATGATCACGTAGGTGGAGCCCGCGCGGACGCGGGGTCCGGTGCCGCCGAGGGTGAGCAGCACGAAGCTGGCGACCAGCATGATCTCGAAGCCGACGTAGAGGTTGACCAGGTCGCCCGCGAGGAAGGTGCAGGAGACCCCGGCGACCAGGATCAGATAGGCGGGGTGGAAGACCGCCACGGGTGTCTCCTCGTCCCGGTCGGCCATGCCCTGGCCGAGGGAGTAGACCAGCACGCAGAGCGTGACGGCCGAGGAGACGGTCAGCATCAGTCCGGACAGCCGGTCGGCGACCAGGGTGATACCGAGCGGCGGGGCGAAGTCGCCGAGGTGGACGGTGAGCGGGCCTCGGGTGTCGGCGACGATCATCAGGGTGAGGGAGAGCCCCAGTACGGCGGTGAGCACGGCGACGCTGATGAGGCGCTGGACCTGTTTGAGGCGGGTGCCGAAGGCGAGGCTCAGGCCGGTGGCGCAGAGCGGCAGCAGCACCGGCAGGGGGACGAGTGCGTTCATCCGGTGGCTCCCGGGTCGGCGTCGGGGTGGGCCTGCTGTGATGCGTAGTCCTCGGGGTCCGCGCCCAGTACGTCGTGCCAGAGGTCCCCGGTGGCGTCCCGGCCGCGGGCCTGCAGGGCGCGGTCGGCACGCAGCCGGGCCCGCAGACGGCGGCGCTCCTCGCGGTAGCGGGCGCGTTCCTCGTCCGTGACCTCGGAGGCGGCCCGGTAGCGCTCGCGCAGTTCGTCCCGCTCCCCCAGCACCTCGGAGCGCAGCGCGATGCGACGGTCCTCCAGGTCGTCGTGGACCTCGTCCGTGCCGGTCAGCTGGTGGCTGCGGTAGGCCATGGCGAGGAGGAACGCCGTGGTGGCGAGGGTGATGACGATCGCGGTGAGCGCGATCGCCTGCGGCAGCGGGTCGGTGACCCGTCCCAGCGGGACGCCGTAGAGGAGCGGTTCCGCCCCTGCCCGTCCGCCGGCGGCGAGGACGAGCAGGTTGATGCCGTTGCCCGCGATCACCGCGCCGAGCAGGATGCGGGTGAGCGGCCGGGTGAGCATGAGGATGCCGCCGACCGCGCACAGCACCGCGGCGGTGGCCAGGAGGGAGACGCTGACGGTCATCCGGGGGTGCCTTCCGTGCCGGGTGCCGCGCGCGGTGGTGTGGCGGTGCTAGCAGCCGCCCTCTCGGCTGCCGCGCGCTCGATCTGACGGTCGATCTTGGCGCCGAGCGCGCGCACGATGTCCAGCACCACGCCCAGGACCAGCAGATAGACCCCGAAGTCGAAGAGGATGGGCGTACCGATGTGGTATTCGCCGATCAGGGGCAGCCGGCCGTGGTGGGTCCAGGCGTGCAGGACCGTTCCGTCGGCGAGGCCGAGCAGGGCGACGCCGGTGGAGACGAACAGCCCGAGGCCGGTGAAGAGGCCGGGCTGCAGAGGGGCGGCCTCGGCCAGTTCGAACCGGCCGCCGGCCAGGTACCGGGTGATCAGGGCGAGTCCGGCGACGAGCCCGGCGACGAAGCCGCCGCCCGGCATGTTCTCGGCGCAGAACAGCAGATACAGCGAGAGCACCAGGACCGGGTGGAACAGCAGCCGGGCCACGACCTCGAAGACGACGGAGCGGTGCTCGGGCGCCAGCGTCGCGCCGGCCGCGAGCCAGCCGCGCTCCGGCGCCCCTTCGCCGCCCTGTGGAAGTCCCGTCATCCCGGGGGCCGTCAACGACCAGGCGGTACGTCCGCCCGCCTCTTCGCGCAGCGACGATCCCTCGGTCCGGCGGTGCAGATAGATCAGGCTGGTGACGCCGACCGCCGCGGCGGCGAGCACCGCGGACTCCCCCATCGTGTCCCAGGCCCGCAGGTCGACGAGGATGGTGGCCACGACGTCCTTCAGCCCGTGGTGGGAGACCTCCGCCACCATGGCCGCGCCCGCCGAATCCGCCGTACGGGCCGCCGCCGCGACCCACACCACCACACCGAGCGTCGCCGCCGCGGCCAGCGCCACCGGGATGCGCACGGCACGTCGCCAGCTGCTGACCGACTCCTGGAAGTGCACCGGCATCCGCCGCAGCACCAGCACGAACACGATCATCGACACGGTCTCGACGCAGAACTGGGTGAGCGCCAGGTCCGGTCCACCCTGGACGACGAAGAGCAGCGCCGCGCCGTATCCGGTCAGCCCGGCCAGGACCACGGCCTTCATCCGGCGTCGCACGGTGAGGCACAGGAGTGCGGCGGCGCAGGTCAGCACGGCGATGGCGCCCTGCAGGGGGGCGTCCCAGATCCTCGGGGCGGCGGCTGCGCGCCAGGGCCGGTCCACGCCGAGGACGGTGAGCTGACCGGCCAGCATCACGAGCAGGGTGGTGGCGAGGTAGACGGAGAGCGAGCCGCGCTGGACGAAGCCGGTGAGCTGGAGGGAGAGCCGTTCCAGGCCGAGCAGCAGATGCCCGAAGACGCTGTCGGCGGTCGGCCAGGCGATCCGCCGGGAGAGCCGGGTCACGCCGGCGCGGCCCATGAAGAGCACCACACCGCCCGCGATGGCGACGGCCGAGAGCAGCAGGGCCGTCCCGAAGCCGTGCCAGAGCGCGAGGTGGTAGGGATGGGCGGACGGGGGAAACGCGTCCGCGTACGCGCTGAACAGCCGGTCGGTCCATCCGACGCCCGGCCCCAGCACCAGCCCGCAGAGCGCGAGCAGGGCGGGCGGTGCGAGGAACGACCAGCCGACCCGGTGCACCGGGGTGTCCTCGACCCCGGGCTTGCGGACGAAGGCGCCCCAGACGAACCGCACGGTGTACGCGACGGTCAGCGCCGAGCCCGCGACCGTGACGCCCAGCGCCCAGCGGTCGGCGGCCGATCCGTGCAGCAGCGCCTCGAAGGCGGCCTCCTTGGCGGCGAAGCCGAGCAGTGGGGGCAGGGCCGCCATGGAGGCGGCGGCGAGCACCGCGACCGCGCAGACGTGCGGCAGTGCCCGGCCGACGCCGGAGAGCCTGCGCAGATCGCGGGTGCCCGCCGCGTGGTCGACGATGCCGGTGACGAGGAACAGCGGGGCCTTGAACAGCGCGTGGCCCAGGATCATGACGGCGGCGGCCAGCGCGGTGTCCCGGCTGCCGGCCCCGGCGAGCAGGGTGAGGAAGCCGAGCTGGCTGACGGTGCCGTAGGCGAGGACCAGCTTGAGGTCGTTCAGGCGCAGCGCCCGCCAGCCGCCGAGCAGCATGGTCGCGGCGCCGAGGACGATCACGACGGGCCGCCAGACGGGCACGTCCGCGAAGCCGGGCGCGAGCCGCGCGACCAGGTAGACACCGGCCTTCACCATCGCGGCGGCGTGCAGATAGGCGCTGACCGGGGTGGGCGCGGCCATGGCGTTCGGCAGCCAGAGGCTGAACGGCCAGATCGCCGACTTCGACAGGGCCCCGCACAGGATCAGCACCACGGCGACCGAGACGGCGAGGCTCGCCCCGGGCGGGTCGGCGAGGATGGCGGAGATCCGGTAGGTGCCCGCCGACTGACCGATGATCAGGAAGCCGACGAACATCGCGAGGCCGCCGAGAGTGGTCACGGTGAGCGCCTGGAGCGCGGAGCGGCGGCTGTGCTTCTGTTCGCTGTCGTACCCGATCAGCAGGTACGAGAAGACGGTGGTCAGTTCCCAGAACACATAGAGCGAGATCAGGTCGTCGGCGAGGACCAGGGCAAGCATGGCACCCGCGAACGCGAGGAGGTTCCCGGCGAAGCCGGCCAGTTGCGGGGTCTCGTCGGTGAAGTACGAGGAGCAGTACAGCAGGACGAGCGTGCCGATTCCGGCCGCGAGCAGCACCATCAGTTCGGCGAGCGCGTCGAGCCGCAGATCGACGGTGACGCCGTACGCCGGCATCCACTGCCACGACCAGGTGACCGAGCCGCCGGACGCCGCGGTGTCCCACTGTGTGGCGGCCCACACGGTGGCGGCGGCCGGCGGCAGCGCGAGCACGACGAAGGCGCGCCTGCCCAGCGCTCGTACCAGCGGGCGCGCGCAGGCGGCCAGGACGAAGTGGCAGACGATGAGCGCGGTCATACGGCCCCGGGGGGCGTCCCGCGCCCGCCCCGGTCGGGAATCCGGGGCCTGGGCGATACATCATGAACAAAGGGCACTGAATACAGATATATCCCCGACCGTGCTTCACCCGTACGGCGCGCCGCGCCCCGCTCGGCACGGTGGGTTCACCTGCGCTCGCCGCAGGGCGCGGGGGCGGTTCGGTGCCCACCGGTGACCTTCCTCGGTCGGTTCGTGGCTCCTTACGGACGCCTCAAGCGTCCCGCGCGATCACCCGGCCCGCTACTCGAACCGGCCCGAACCGGTTCAAACCGGTCACCTCCGGGACTCGGTGGCAGAGATGTAGTTGATCAGCGATGCGCTTGTGAGCCCACTTTCTTGCCATTCTTGCAATGCAACTAATATCAATGTGTCAAAGTTCTCAACTGATTTGACCAGTCGTGAGGCTGGCACCACCATCAAGGAGCACGCCCTGCGCACGCGCGCCTCACGGCGGACCGAGTCGACCACTATGTCGCTGCGGACAGCCCTGCTCATACTGGCCATCGTTCCCGGCGTCACACTGGCCGCCTTCTGGGCCGACACCAGTGGTCAGACCCTGTTGGACTTCCAGCGCCAGTCAGCCCAGGGACAGTTGGCCCAGAAGGCGGGTCAGCCCTCCAACATCGTGTATTACAATCTGCAGGAGGAGCGTCGACTCAGCGCCGAGGCGCTCGCCCGACACAAGGGCGCCACCGATGCGCTGCAGAAGCAGCGCAGGCTGACCGACAAGGCGATCGAGCGTTTCCAGTCGCTCTCCGATGTGGCGGCCGACGCCGCCCCCGCCGAGGTCCGTGACGCGGTCACCGAGGCCCGCAAGGAGATCAATCAACTGCCCGCCCAGCGCGCCCTCGTCAACGAGGGCGGCAACGACCAGCAGCAGGTCGTGTACGGCTACTACACGGACCTGATCGCGGTCGACCTCCAGCTCTTCACGGCGCTCAGCCATGTCGACAACGGCAGGATCACCACGCTCTCACAGCCGCTGGCCGACCTGTTCTGGACCAAGGAGATGATTTCCCGTTCGGATGCTCTGCTGGCGCGCGGCTGGTCGAAGGGGAAGCTGAGCACCGAGGATCTGAAGCAGGTTCGAGAGGCTGTTTCCGGCCAGTCGCTCCAGTACTCCACCAAGGTCGTCCCCTACCTGCCGCCGGACGAGAAGGCCGTGTGGGAGAAGATCACCCGCAGTCCGGCCTGGAAGACCAAGACGCGGGTGGAGAACGAGGTGCTGCGTCCGGCCGATGCCGACGCGGACGGGTTCGTCGCCATCGACGCCGAGGAGAAGGCCTGGCGCGGCGCGATGGACGAGGTCGGCCCGCAGATCGAGGAGCTGCTGGAGCACTCCACCGCTCTCGTGATCGAGGAGGGCGAAAGCAATGTGATGTCGCTGCTGTTCAAGATGGTGCTGACCACGGTGGTCAGCCTGGTCGCCGTGATCGCGGTCATCTGGACCACCTGGCGCCTCACCCGTAACCTCCGCCGCCGGATCGGCAGCCTGCAGGAGCGGGCCGAGGAGCTGGAGAAGGCCCTGCCCGATGTCGTCGAGCGCCTCGGACAGGGGGAGCGCATCGATGTCGAGGCCGAGGCCCGCGCCATCGAGCACGACAGCAAGGGCGGCAAGACCGACGAGCTGAGCCGGCTCGGCGACGCGCTCAATCTGGCGCGCACCAGTGCGCTGGTGGCGGCCGTCAAACAGGCCGATCAGCAACGCGGCTTCGAGCGGCTGCTCCAGCGCATCGCGCGCCGCACCCAGCAGTTGATCGGTCAGCAGCTCAAGAAGCTGGACGAGCTGGAGCGCAAGCACGAGGACCCTGAGGTGCTGGACGGCCTCTTCGACCTCGACCACCTCACCGCCCGACTGCGGCGGTACGAGGAGAACCTGGTGATTCTCGCGGGCGGTTCCCCGCACCGGCGCTGGCGCAAGCCGGTTCCACTGCTGGACGTGATGCGTTCCGCCCAGGGCGAAGTACAGGACTACCGGCGTGTGGTGCTGGATCTCGACGGCAGCCCCTGGCTGTCGGAGCGGGCCGTAGGCCCGCTCTCCCATGTGCTCGCCGAGCTCATCGAGAACGCGCTGAGCTTCTCCCGGCCGCCGAGCCCGGTGGAGGTCAGGGCCGCCAAGGTGAGCCGCGGTCTGGTCATCGAGGTCGAGGACCGTGGCCTCGGGATGGAGGAGGATCAGCTGGCCGCTGCCAACGAGCTGATGGTCCGGCCGCCCCGGATGGACATGCTCGCCCACTCCGACGACATCCGTCTCGGTCTCTACGTGATCGCACGGCTCGCGGTCCAGCACGACCTGCGGGTGGAGTTCCGCTCCTCGGCGTACGGCGGTACCCGGGTGGTCGTGCTCGTCCCCGACGAGCTCACCGTCTCCGCACCGCAGACCGGTCCGGTCGGTGTGCCGTCTCCCGCTGCTACCGCCCCCGCCGCGCCCGCCGCCCCCGCCGCCCCCGCGGCCGACGGTGCACTGCCCACCCGCATCCAGGGTCAGGCACTGGCCGGAGTCACCGCGCTGAACACGGCAGGCGCGCCCTACTCCGCCCCGGAGCAGCCGTACTCGGCGCCGGAGCAGGAAGAGCAGCGGTACCAGGCGTCCGAGGACGCGTTCACGGACAGCCAGGAACAGCCCTACGCGGCACCGGAGAACACGATTCCGGTGTGGGCCGAGCCCTATGGGGCGCCTACGAGCCCGTACGCCACGCACGAGGCCCCGTACGGCCCGCCCGAGCAGCCGTACATGACGGCCGCCGGCCAGTACCCCGTGGACCAGCCGCCGTACGCGACGACCGATGAGCCGTACCCGGCCCCGCAGCAGCCTTACGCCGCCCCGTACCCCTCCGACGTCGAGGCGGACCGTCCCGGCCTCCCGATCCCCGGGCCCCGGCACTCTGGACCGGACACCGCCCGCCCCGCGCAGCTGCCGGTGTCCGTACCCGACCACTCGGCCCCGCCGGAGCCGGACGCCGCCCGCACGGAGAACCGGTCCGACCGGCCCGCCCTCCCCGCGCCCGGCACGGAGCCCCCGCTGCCGCGCCGGGTGCGGCAGGCCAGCCTGGCAGACGAACTGCGGGGCGACCCGGCCGCCCGGTCCGCCGAGCCCAAGCCGGCGAGCCGGTACGAGAAACCGCTGCTGCGACCAGCCCCGCAACGGGCCGGCGCCGCGATCGGGGCGTTCCAGCGTCGGTCCCGCGCAGCCCGCGCGACCGACGAGCCGCCGACACAGCCCGCCACCCCCCTCCCCACGAGAGAAGAACGGTCATGACACGCACAACTGCAACCCATCAGGATCTCGACTGGCTGCTCGACGGCCTGGTGGACTCGGTGGCCGAGACCCGGAACGCCATCCTGCTCTCCGACGACGGTCTGGTGGTGAGTCATTCGCGCACCATCGAGCGTGCAGACGCCGAGCGGCTGGCCGCCATCTGCACCGGCCAGCAGAGCCTGGCGCGCGGCGTCGGCCAGCTCTTCGACGGCGGCAGCGTGCACCAGGTCATCGTCGAGCTGAACGACCTCTGGCTCTTCATCATCGCGGCCGCCCAGGGCACCCACCTGGCCGTGATCGCCTCCCAGGAGGTGGATGCCGAGATCATGTCGCTCGCCATGCACAACCTCGTGCAGCAGGTCGGCCAGAAGCTCGGCACCCCGGCCCGCGGTGAGTTCGACGCCTTCGGCACCGGAGACGGACAGCGCGCGTGACCCCGTACTGGGAGGAGGAAGAGGAGGAGGACGGGGCGGGCACGATGGTGCGCCCGTACACCATCACCCGCGGCCGGACCGCTCCCGAGCGGGACGACTTCAGCCTCATCACCGTGCTCACGACCGCGCAGGACCCCCGGGACGAGCACGGTGCGCCGATCCTGCCGGGGAAGCTCCAGCCTGAGCACCGGCTGATCCTGGAGCGCTGCCGCCGCCCGTCCGCGGTCGCCGAGGTCTCGTGCGACCTCGGCCTCCCGGTGTCGGTGACCAAGATCCTGCTGGCCGACCTCGTCGCCCCGGGCCTGCTGCTGGCCCGTGCCCCGCTCTCGGTGGCGCGTGTGGCCGGCGGGGTCGACATGGGCCTGCTGGCCACCGTTCGTGACGGACTCCGGAGACTCTGAACCAAGATGACAAGCAGTCAGGCGGCTTCCGCCGCCGTCAAGATCCTCATCGCCGGAGGTTTCGGCGTCGGCAAGACCACCATGGTGGGCGCGGTCAGCGAGGTCGCCCCGCTGCGCACCGAGGA
The DNA here is from genome assembly GCF_026340595.1 of Streptomyces sp. NBC_01363. Taxonomy (GTDB): domain Bacteria; phylum Actinomycetota; class Actinomycetes; order Streptomycetales; family Streptomycetaceae; genus Streptomyces. The sequence goes on along the minus strand of NZ_JAPEPF010000002.1, from coordinate 911,662 downwards.
GTACCTGACCAAGGCCAGCATCGGTGTCGACGACCTCGCCGGTATCGGCGACAAGGACACCACCACCGTGGCCCTGGACTTCGGGCGGATCACGGTCAGTTCCGAGCTGGTGGTCTACCTCTTCGGCACCCCCGGCCAGGAACGCTTCTGGTTCATGTGGAACGACCTGGTCAACGGGGCGCTCGGCGGTGTCGTGATCGCCGACACCCGCAGGCTGGAGACGAGTTTCGCCTCGATCGACTTCTTCGAGAGCCGGGACATCCCGTTCGTGGTCGCGATCAACTGCTTCCACGGCCACAACACCCGTACGCCGGACGAGATCAGGACAGCTCTCGACCTCGATCCGCATGTTCCGCTGCTGATCGGCGATGTCCGTGAGCGGCCGTTCGGCCGGGACGTGCTGCTGGCCCTGGTGGACCACCTGATGAGCCTGCCCGTCGCGGCCGGCTGACCGTTCGGTTCCCCCTCGGACCGACCGGCAAATAGGGGGCGGCGTCGCGGGGCTGGGCACGCACATCTGCGCGGCGTTGTCGTCGGTCGACAGTGCTCCGCGTTGCAACTGCACGCACCCAGCCCCGCTCCTTCTCCCACTCCCCATTTTCCGGTCGGTCCTACTTCTCCCACTCTGGAGACACCTGAGATGGCAACACCCCTGCGCGTCCTGATTCACGGCGGCGGCATCGGCGGGCTCACCCTCGCCACCGCGCTGGCCCGGCGCGGTCACACCGTCGAGGTCGCCGAGCTCCGTGACGAGCTGGACGCGCTCGGCGTCGGCATCATCCAGCCGTCCAACGCCCTCCACGTCATGCGGGAGATCGGGGCCCTGGACGACTGCCTGGAGGCGGGCTTCGAGTGGGAGATCCTGACCATCGCCGACCCGGCCGGCAACACGCTCGCCGAGATACCCCAGCCGCGGATGGGCGACGCCCCCTCGAACAACGGCATCCCGCGCCCCGCCCTCGCCCGGGTGCTGAACTCCGCCGCCGTCGGCGCGGGTGCGGAGATCCGCTTCGGCACCACGATCACCGAGCTGACCGACGACGGCTCCGGCGTGGACGTCACCCTGTCCGACGGCTCCTCGGGCCGCTGGGACCTGGTGGTCGGCTTCGACGGCATCGGTTCGCCGCTGCGCACCCGGCTCTACGGGGACCGCTACACCCCCGAGTACACCGGCTTCGCGAACTGGCGGGTGACGGTTCCCCGCCAGCCCCGGGTGCGGGGCGTGGTGATGGGCACCGCGGGCAAGGAGGCCAAGGCGCTGCTCACCCCGATCACCGAGGAACTGATGTACCTGGGTGCGGTGTTCGCGGAGTCCGAGGACTTCCGGCCGGACCCGGAGCGGGCCCATGAGCAGCTCACGGAGCGGCTGGCGATGTTCTCCGGGCCGGTCGCCGAGGCGCTCGCCACCGTCACCGACCCGGCCTCGGTGGTGTACTCGCGGATCTCCCAGGTGACCGTCGAGGAGCCGTGGCACGTCGGCCGGGTCGTCCTGGCCGGTGACGCCGCGCACGCCTCCACCCCGCACATCGCGCAGGGCGCGGCGATGGCCGTCGAGGACGCGCTGGTGCTCGCCGAGTCGCTGGACGCCGAGGCCGAGGTGGCCGCGGCTCTCGACGCGTGGGAGGCACGCCGGCGCCCCCGGGCCATGTGGGTGCAGGCCATGTCGCGTGCGGTGCTCAAGCAGGAGACGGGCAACGAGACGACGCCCGAGGAGGACGAGCTGCTGAAGGTCGGCATTCCGGGCGCGGCGCACGTGCTGGTGAAGCCGTACTGACCGGCAGAGGCCAGCACCGACCGCGCTGATGCGCCGATTGCCGTACGGGCCCGGGTCACCGGGCCCGTACGGTGCGTTCAGGGCAGTACCGCCACTCCGTCGATCTCCACCAGGGCCTGCTCGTCCCAGAGCCTGGCCACCCCGATGACCGCCATCGCCGGATAGTCGCGACCTGCCAACTGCCGCCAGATCCGGCCCAGTTCGGCGGCCCGTTCGCGGTAGTCGGCCACATCGGTGGCGTACACGGTGACCCGGGCGAGGTCCGCGGGAGCGCCGCCCGCCGCGCGCAGCGCGGTGAGCAGATTGGTGAGCGCCGTCGCGAACTGATCGGGCAGATCGTCACCGACGACCTTGCCGTCCTGGTCGAGGGCGGTCTGCCCGGCCAGGAAGACCAGTTGGCCGCCGGTGACCGTGACGGCGTGCGAGAAGCCCGTGGGCGGGGACAGCTCGACGGGGTTGATCCGGTGGACCGGACTCATACGGACGCCTCCCGGCTCGCGTACAGCTCCTTGGCGATGATCGTGCGCTGGACCTCGCTGGCGCCCTCGTAGATCCGTGGCGCGCGGACCTCACGGTAGAGGTGTTCGAGGAGGTGGCCGCGGCGCAGGGCTCGGGCGCCGTGCAGTTGGACGGCGGTGTCGACGACGTACTGCGCGGTCTCGGTGGCGTACAGCTTCGCCATGGCGGCCCGGCGCGGCACGCCGGACTCCCCCGCGTCGTACGCGGCGGCGGCCGCGTACACCAGGAGCCGGGCGGCCTCGGTGCGGGTCGCCATTTCGGCGACCTGGTGGGAGACCGCCTGGAGGTCCTTCAGCGGGCCGCCGAACGCGGTGCGGTGGGCGGTGTGTTCCACCGTGGCGTCGAGGGCGGCGCGGGCCATGCCGACGGCGAACGCGCCGACGCTGGGGCGGAACAGGTTGAGGGTGTCCATGGCCACCCGGAAGCCCCGGTCCGGTTCGCCGAGGACGTCGTCGGGGGTGACCGGGACACCGTCGAAGTCCAGGGCCCCGATGGGATGCGGCGAGAGCATGTCGAGGGCGGTACCGGTCAGTCCGGGGCGGTCGGCGGGGACCAGGAACGCGGTGACGCCGCGGGAGCCGGCGCCCTGGGCCGTGCGGGCGAACACGGTGTAGAAGTCGGCCTCGGGCGCGTTGGAGATCCAGCACTTCTCGCCGGTCAGCCGCCAGCCGCCGGGGGTGTGTTCGGCGTTCAGGGCGAGGGCCGCCGCGTCGGAGCCCGCGCCCGGCTCGCTGAGCGCGAAGGCGGCGACGGCGCGGCCCGCGCGCACCTCGGGGAGCCAGCGTTCGCGGTGGGCCGGGGTGCCCGAACGGACCAGGGGGTGAGTGCCGAGGCCCTGGAGGGCCAGCGCGGTCTCGGCCTCCGTGCAGCCGCGTGCCAGGGACTCGCGGAGCAGGCAGAGATCGAGGGCGCCGGAGTTCAGCATCCGGTCGAGGAGGCCCGATTCGCCGAGTGCGGCGATCAGCGGGCGGTTGACATGGCCGGGGTCGCCCTTCTCCGCGAGGGGGCGCAGTTGCTGCTCGGCAAGGGTCCTCAGCTCTTCACACCAGGCGGTTTGTGCCGGATCGAGCGAGAATGCCGTCATACCGGCGCCTCTCTGGTCGCGTCTGCCCGTCTTCTCGTGCCCGTTCTTCGCATCAGTACTCCGGTCTGTCGTCCCGTCCGTTTCCGTGCTCGTCTTCCCGCCCGCTCGTTTTCCAGTCCACTCGTCTTATCGCGGACCGTTGACTACCGTCACCCAAACGATACGCTCCAGAGGCGACAAGGGGGCGATCCGCCATGGACCCGAAGACCTCAGCGCACCTCGACACCTTCGCCAGGGAGCACCTGCCACCCCAGGACGAGTGGCCGGAACTGCTCTTCGACCTTCCCGAACTGCGCTATCCGGACCGCCTCAACTGCGCGGCGGAACTACTGGACCGCACGACCGACCGCTTCGGCCCCGACCGCCCCGCCTTCCGCACCTCCGACGGCGCGGTCTGGAGCTACGGGGAGCTGCGGGAGCGGGTGGACCGGATCGCCCATGTCCTCACCTCCGACCTGGGGGTCGTCCCCGGCAACCGCGTCCTGCTGCGCGGCCCCACCACACCCCGTCTGGCCGCCTGCTGGCTCGCGGTGCTGAAGGCGGGCGCCATCGCCGTCACGGTGCTGGACCGGCAGCGGTCCGCCGAACTCTCCACCATCTGCTCCATCGCCCGGGTGAGTCACGCACTGTGCGACGTCCGGGCGGTCGACGACCTGGTGAAGGCCGAGGTGCCGGGGCTGCGGATCACGGTGTACGGAGGTGACGCCCCGGACGATCTGCTGCGCCTGGCCGAGGCCAGGAGCGGGCCGTACCGCGCCGTGGACACGGCGGCGGACGATGTCGCGCTGATCGCGTTCACCTCGGGCACCACCGGACGCCCGAAGGGCTGTATGCACTTCCACCGGGATGTGCTCGCCATCGCCGACACCTTCTCGGCCCAGGTGCTCCGGCCCACTCCCGACGACGTGTTCGCGGGCAGTCCGCCGCTCGGCTTCACCTTCGGGCTCGGCGGACTGGTGGTCTTCCCGCTGCGGGCCGGGGCCAGTGCCCTGCTGCTCGAACAGTCCGGCCCGGCGCAGTTGCTGCCCGCGCTCGCCGCCCACCGGGTCTCGGTGCTGTTCACCGCGCCGACCGCCTACCGCGTGATGCTCGACCACATCGACGACCACGATCTCGGCGCGCTGCGACGCTGCGTCTCGGCCGGGGAGAACCTTCCGGTGGCCACCTGGCACGCGTGGCACGAGCGGACGGGGCTGCGCATCATCAACGGCATCGGCGCCACCGAGCTGCTGCACATCTTCGTCTCGGCCGCCGACGACGCGATCCGCCCCGGCACCACCGGAGTCCCCGTGCCCGGCTGGCAGGCCCGGGTGCTGGACCGCGAGGGCCGGCCGGTGCCGGACGGGGAACCCGGGCTCCTCGCCGTACGCGGCCCGGTCGGCTGCCGCTATCTCGCCGACGAGCGCCAGCGGGACTACGTCGCGCACGGCTGGAACCTCACCGGCGACACCTATGTGCGCGACGCGGACGGCTACTTCCGCTACGTGGCCCGCGCCGACGACATGATCATCTCCTCCGGCTACAACATCGCGGGCCCCGAGGTCGAGGACGCCCTGCTGCACCACCCCTCGGTGGCCGAGGCGGCCGTGGTGGGCCGGGCGGACGAGCTGCGCGGCCAGATCGTGGTGGCGTACGTGGTGCTGCGCGAGGGCGCGGTGACGTCGGCCGACGAGCTGCGCGCCCACGTGAAGAGCGAGCTGGCCACGCACAAGTGCCCGCGCGTCATCGAGTTCCTGCCCGCTCTCCCCCGCACCGCCACCGGCAAGCTCCAGCGTTTCCGGTTGCGGAACGACGACTGACCCGGGAGGCCGGGCAACCGGCCCCGAAATACGGGTGCTTCGTGCCGCGCGCACGCGGCAGGATGAGGCATGCCCTGGACCTTCACCGATGACGTCGACGCGTTCCTCGACGCGGCCGGCGCCTCGCTGGCCGCCCGGCCCGCCGAGAACACCCTGATCCTGACCGTCACCGAGACCCTCCGGCTGCGCGGCCCGCACGCCTACGGCGACGCCGCCCCGCTGCTGGGCTGGTGGCGCGGGGCGGACGGCGAGGTCTCCGGGACGCTGGTGCGGACCCCGCCGTATCCACCGATGCTGGGGTCCGTTGTCCCGGAGGCGATCGGTCCGCTGGCCGCCGCGCTCCCCCTGACCCGGGTCAACGCGGACCGGGCCACCGCAGAGGCGCTCGCCGCCGCCTGGCCCGGCCACCGCGTCGACGAGGAGCAGCGGCTCTACCGGCTGGCGACGCTGATCCCGCCCTCCCCCGCGCCCTCGGGACGGCCCAGGACTGCCGTCGCCGCCGACCGGAAGCTGTTGCTGAGCTGGCACCACGCCTTCGCCGACGAGATCGGCCAGTCCGGCGCCCATGTCGAGCGGCTGGTCGACGACCGTACGGCCTCCGGCGGGCTGACGCTCTGGGAGGACGGCGGCACCCCGGTGTCGATGGCGGGCGTCTCCCCGAGGCTCGCGGGCATGGTGCGGATCGTGACGGTCTACACCCCGCCGGAGCACCGTGGCCGGGGCTACGCGGCCGCGGTGACGGCGGAGATCAGCCGGGCCGCGCGGGAGGCCGGTGCGCAGGAGGTGCTGCTCTTCACCGACCTCGCGAACCCCACCAGCAACGGCGTGTACCGGCGCATCGGCTACCGGCCGGTCTCGGACCGGCTGCTGATCAGCGTGGTGGAGCGGTGAGCGGGCCGCCGGAACCCGTCTGGCTGGTCGCCGCGAACGTGGTGCTGTGGCGGCGGTACGGGGATCTCGGCCAGGAGCTGCGGCCGGGCACGAAGACGTACCGGGGCGGGGCGAAGGTGTACGTCGTCGACACCTACCCGGGCATGGGGCACCAGCAGCTGACCACGGTGGGGCACGGGCGGCACACCGGTCACTGGATCACCATCGACACGGGGACCCGCCATCTGCACACCTTCCGGGCGCGGTTGGTATACACCCCGGCGGTGCTGAAGCGGTGCGACAGCCGGGGGTTCGGCACTCGGGAGGAGGCCGCGGAGCTGGCCGCGCTGCTGGAGCGGATCGCCCGCGAGGAGCGGCATGCGCACCACGGGGCGCCGTGCCCGGACCGGTGCCGGTGCCACGAGTGCCTGCCCGTCACTCCAGGGTGAGCCGGGGCTTCGGTGCGTCCGTGCGGCCCGTCGGCGGGGTGCGGCTGCCCGCGCGGTACGGCAGCGGCCAGGGCGCGCCCGGTCCGCCGTAGCCCTGCTCGGCCGCCGCGTGCAGGGTCCACTGCGGGTCGTAGAGGTGGGGGCGGGCCAGGGCGCAGAGGTCGGCCCGGCCCGCGAGCAGCAGCGAGTTGACGTCGTCCCAGGAGGAGATCGCGCCGACCGCGATGACGGGCACGCACAGGGTGTTGCGGATCCGGTCCGCGTACGGGGTCTGGTAGGAGCGGCCGTACTCGGGGCGCTCGTCGGGGACGACCTGGCCGGTGGAGACGTCGATGGCGTCGGCCCCGTGGGCGACGAAGGCGCGGGCGATCTCGACGGCGTCCTCGGCCGTGGTGCCGCCCTCGGCCCAGTCGGTGGCGGAGATCCGGACGGTCATGGGCCGGTCGTCGGGCCAGTCGGCGCGGATCGCGTCGAAGACTTCGAGGGGGAAGCGGAGCCGGTTGTGCAGTGGTCCGCCGTACTCGTCGGTGCGCTGGTTGGTGAGCGGCGAGAGGAATCCGGAGAGCAGGTAGCCGTGGGCGCAGTGGAGTTCGAGCAGGTCGAAGCCGCAGTGGTCGGCGCGCCGGGCCGCCGAGGCGAACTGTTCGCGCACGGCGTCGAGCCCGGCGCGGTCCAGGGCGTGCGGGACCTGGTTGACGCCGTCCGCGTACGGTATCGGGGAGGCGGCGGTGAGCGGCCAGTTGCCGTGGTCGAGGGGCTGGTCGATGCCCTCCCACATCAGTCTGGTGGAGCCCTTGCGTCCGGAGTGGCCGAGTTGCACGCCGATGGCCGTACCGGGCGCGCCCGTGTGGACGAAGTCGGTGATCCGGGTCCAGGCGGCGGCCTGTTCGGGGGTGTAGAGCCCGGTGCAGCCGGGGGTGATGCGGCCCTCGGCGCTGACGCACACCATCTCCGTCATGACGAGACCGGCACCGCCGAGCGCGCGTGCGCCCAGGTGCACGAGGTGGAAGTCGCCGGGGACGCCGTCGACGGCCGAGTACATGTCCATGGGTGAGACGACGACGCGGTTGCGCAGTTCGAGGCCGCGCAGTCGGAGCGGGGTGAACATCGGCGGGACGCCCGGGGCGCAGCCGAACTCCTCCTCGACGGCGGCGGTGAAGGAGGCGTCGCGCAGCCGCAGATTGTCGTGGGTGACGCGGCGGCTGCGGGTGAGGAGGTTGAAGGCGAACTGGCGGGGCGGCTGGTCGACGTAGGTGGCGAGCTCCTCGAACCAGCGCAGGCTGGCCGCGGCGGCCCGCTGGGTCGATTCGACGACCGGCCGGCGCTCGGCCTCGTACGCGGCCAGTGCGGTCGGCAGGTCGGGCTGTTCCTCGATGCAGGCGGCGAGGGCGAGGGCGTCCTCGACGGCGAGTTTGGTGCCGGAGCCGATGGAGAAGTGCGCGGTGTGGGCGGCGTCGCCGATGAGGACGGTGTTGCCGTGCGACCAGTGGTCGTTGACGACGGTGCGGAAGGTGAGCCAGGAGGAGTTGTTGGAGCGCAGCGGCCGTCCGCCGAGCGCCTCGGTGAAGATCTTGGCGCACCGCAGGGTCGAGTGCTCCGCGTCGCAGGTGTCGAATCCGGCGGCCCGCCAGACCTCCTCGCGCATCTCGACGATGACGGTGGAGGCGTCGGCCGAGAAGGGGTAGCCGTGGAGCTGCATCACCCCGTAAGCGGTCTCGGCGATCTCGAAGCGGAAGGCGTCGAGGGCGAAGTCGGCGGCGAGCCAGATGTAGCGGCAGCGGTGGGTGGTGAGGCGGGGACCGAAGGTGTCGGCGTGGGCGGTACGGGTGAGGCTGTGCACACCGTCGGCGGCGATCACCAGGTCGTGGGAGGCGGCCAGCTCTGCGGCCGGCGGCGCCCCGGTGCGGAAGCGGAGGCGTACGCCGAGGGATTCGCAGCGGTCGTGCAGGATCCGCAGCAGCCTGCGTCTGCCCAGCGCCGCGAAGCCGTGGCCGCCGGACGTCTGGGTGACGCCCCGGTGGACGATGTCGATGTCGTCCCACCGTACGAATTCGTCCTGGAGGGCCCGGTACACGACGGGGTCGGCGTGCTCGATGCCGCCGAGGGTCTCGTCGGAGAGGACCACGCCGAAGCCGAAGGTGTCCTCGGGGGCGTTGCGCTCCCAGACGGTGATCTCGCGCTCCGGGTCGAGCCGCTTGAGCAGGGCCGCGGCGTAGAGCCCGCCGGGCCCGCCGCCGATGACCGCGATGCGCTTCACGCCGGTCCGGGCCGCACCGGACGGGGCCGTTTCGGGGGGCATCGCTACCGGCCCCGCCACTTCGGTGGCCGCTTCTCGGTGAAGGCGGCATGGAATTCCGCGTAGTCCTCGCCGTGCATCAGCAGGGCCTGGGTGGCGGCGTCCATCTCGACCGCGGCGGCGAGCGGCATGTCGAGTTCGGCGGTGAGCAGGGCCTTGGTCTGGGCGAGGGCGAGGGCCGGTCCGTCGGCGAGGCGACGGGCGAGCGCCGCCGCGCGTACATCGGCCCGGCCCTCTTCGGTCAGTTCGCTGATCAGTCCGATACGTTCCGCTTCGGGTGCGCGGACCGGTTCGCCGAGCATCAGCAATCGGGTGGCATGGCCGAGGCCGACGACGCGCGGCAGCAGGTAGGCGGCGCCCATGTCGCCGCCGGAGAGGCCGACCTTGGTGAACAGGAAGGCGAAACGGGCCGACGGATCGGCGATCCGGAAGTCCGCGGCCAGCGCGAGCACCGCCCCGGCGCCCGCCGCCACCCCGTGTACGGCGGCGATGACGGGGAAGGGGGTTTCACGAAGGGCTCGCACCACCTGTCCGGTCATGCGATTGAAATCGAGGAGCTGGGCGGTGTCCATGGCGAGTGTCGCGCCGATGATGTTGTCGACATCTCCGCCGGAGCAGAATCCGCGGCCCTCCCCCGCGAGCACCAGAGCGCGCACGCTGCGTTCGCGGGACAGTTCGGCAAGCAGGTCGCGCAGATCGGCGTAGGCGCCGAAGGTGAGCGCGTTGAGTTTCTCGGGCCGGGCGAGCGTGACGGTGGCAACCCCGTCGTCCGTCGTCAGCCGCAGATGGCGCCAGTCGTCCGTGTGCGGGGCGGAGCTGGGAAACGGGCTCATGGAGGGGGCTCCCCTTCAGCCGTCGGGCTGCTACCTGCACCCGAACTTATCACTGGTTCGTGACTTCCGTCACGAGCACGCGATAGACGGAGCGGGAGAACGCAGTGACCAACGTCCCTTTCATACCTGTCGGCGGCCCCTTGCCCATGTCATTGCACTTCGTAAGGTTGAAACCGAGATGTCTTGATACCGGAGAGTCCCCGCACCCACGCACCCGCGACCACACCCGCACCCCACCCCGGAACGGAAACCATGCCGTGCCCCCCGATGTCCCTCTCCCCGCCTCCTGGCGAATCGCGCTACCGCATTCGACGGCGGCCGTACCGATTGCCCGCGCCCTGATCCGTACCGCACTCGCGGACATCGACGCACCGGCCGACACCGACACCGCCGAGCTCCTCACCGCGGAGCTGGTCGCCAACGCGGTCGAGCACACCCGCAGCGACGAGCCGATCGAGCTGGTCGTGGAGCTCCTGCCGAGCGGCTGCCAGGTCGAGGTGCACGACCGCGACCCCGCCCCGCCGGGCGGTCTCTCCTTCTCCCGGCCCGGCGGCGAGCCGGACCCCTGGCAGGAACACGGCCGGGGTCTGCTGCTGATCCGGACGCTCAGCTCGTCCTGCGGCCACCGCACCACGGAGCACGGCAAGGCCGTGTGGTTCACCCTGCCGTCCCTCGCGCCTCAGAGCTGAGCCGCCGCCCTCACCGGGCCGCGTCGGCGGCGGCCAGCCGGGAGCGGCTGCGGCCGTAGAAGGCGTACACCGCCGAGCCGACGATCAGGAAGACCGCGAACTGGATCCAGGTCGCCCAGCCCGTCCCGTACATCAGATAGAGGCAGAAGCCGACGCCCAGCAGCGGGCTCAGCGGATAGAGCGGCACCCGGAACGAGCCCCTCACCTCCGGGTTGCGGCGCCGCAGCACGATCACCGCGACGTTCACCGCGACCATGGTGGCCAGCGTGCCGATGGTGGTCAGATTCACCACCACGTCGAGCGACGAGAAGGCCGCCGGGACCGCGAAGACGACCGCCACGATCCAGGTGTTGGCGACCGGCGTCGCCGTGCGCGGCGAGACCCGCTCGAAGACCCGCGGGATCAGTCCGTCACGGGACATCGACATCAGGATGCGGGTCTGCCCGTACATCACCGCGAGCACGACGGACGCGATCGCGACGACCGCTCCGAAGGCGACGATTCCGCCGCCGACGGTCGAGTCGGTGACCTGGTCGACGACGATCGAGAGCGCCGCCGGCCGGTCGGCGACGGCCTTCGGCCCCAGCGCGCCGATGGCGGCGAGCGCGACCGCGCAGTAGAGCAGCGTGACCAGGCCGATGCAGACCATGATCGCGATCGGGATGTTCCGCCGCGGGTTCTTGACCTCCTCGCCCGCGGTGGTGATGGCGTCGAAGCCGATGTACGAGAAGAACGCCAGCGACGCACCTGCCGTGACCCCGCCCGCGCCCTGGGCGAAGAACGGCGTGAGGTTCCCGCGTTCGAAGGCCGTGAAGGCGATGACGCAGAACAGGATCAGGATGGTGATCTTGAGGACCGCCATCGCGGCGGTGGCCCCGGCGCTCTCCCGGACGCCGCGCACCAGCAGGGTGGCGGCCATCATGACCACCAGGACGGCGGGCAGATTGATCACACCGCCGTCGCCGGGACCCGCCGAGAGAGCGGCCGGCAGCTGCGCGCCGAACAGACTGTCCAGCAGCTCGTTGACGTACTGGCTCCAGCCGACGGCGACCGCGGAGACCGAGACGCCGTACTCCAGCAGCAGACACCAGCCGACGAGGAAGGCGATGCGTTCGCCGAGAGTCGCATAGGCGAAGGAGTAGGAGCTGCCGGAGACCGGGATGGCGCTGCCCAGCTCGGCGAAGGAGAACGCGGTGAAGATGCAGGTGATCGCGGCGAGCACGAAGGAGAGCACGACCGCGGGGCCCGCCTCGGCCACGCTGTCGGAGAGTCCGACGAAGATGCCGGTGCCGACGACGGCGCCGACACCGAAGCACACCAGCTGGAAGAGCCCCATGGTGCGCTTGAGGCCGTGCCCCTCCAGGTCGGCGCCGGACTCGGCGATCAGCTGGTGGGGATTCTTGATGCGCGGCCCGGACAGGTGCGGGGGGATCGGTGGGCGCAACGGACTCACGGGGATGGTCTCTTCTCTGGTGGAGCATGTGGGGGAGGTGCGACCGGGGCTGTGGGGGCTCAGGTGACACACAAAAAAATGGGGTTCGAGCGTGCGAGCTCGAACCCCACCAGGAGGCAACATATTAGTCACCTTTGCGCATGTTCACCCAATCGGGCGCATGTTCATGCAGCGATCAGCCCTTGGCCTCCGGGGACGCCATGGTCGCCACCAGGACGGCCTTGATCGTGTGCATCCGGTTCTCCGCCTCGTCGAAGACGACCGAGTGCGCGGACTCGAAGACCTCGTCGGTGACCTCCAGCTCCGTCAGCCCGTAGGCGGCCTCGATCCCCCGCCCGACCTCGGTGCCGAGGTCGTGGAAGGCCGGGAGGCAGTGCAGGAACTTCACATCGGCGTTGCCGGTGGCGCGGAGCACGTCCATGGTCACGGCGTACGGAGCCAGGGCCTCGATCCGCTCGGCCCAGACCTCCTTGGGCTCACCCATGGAGACCCAGACGTCGGTGGCGACGAAGTCGGCGCCCTTGACGCCCTCGGCGATGTCCTCGGTGAGGGTGATGGTCGCACCGCTCGCACCGGCCAGCCGGTGGGCCTCGGCGACGATCTCCTCGGCGGGCCAGTACGCCTTCGGCGCGACGACGCGTACGTCCATGCCGAGCAGGGCGCCGGTGATCAGGTAGGAGTTGCCCATGTTGAAGCGGGCGTCGCCGAGGTAGGCGAAGGCGATCCGCTCCAGCGGCTTGTCGCTGTGCTCGGTCATGGTGAGGAGATCGGCGAGCATCTGGGTCGGGTGCCAGTCGTCGGTGAGCCCGTTGAAGACCGGAACGCCGCCGTGGGCGGCCAGCTCCTCGACGGCCGTCTGGCTGTCGCCGCGGTACTCGATGCCGTCGAACATCCGGCCGAGGACCCGGGCCGTGTCCTTGACCGACTCCTTGTGCCCCATCTGTGAGCCGGAGGGGTCCAGATAGGTCGTGGACGCACCCTGATCCGCGGCGGCCACCTCGAAGGCGCAGCGGGTGCGGGTCGAGGTCTTCTCGAAGATCAGCGCGATGTTCTTGCCGCGCAGCCGCTGCGCCTCGGTCCCGGACTTCTTGGCGGCCTTGAGCTCGGCCGCGAGCTCGATCAGGCCGCGGAACTCCTCGGCCGTGAAGTCCAGCTCCTTGAGGAAGTGGCGGCCTGCGAGGTCTATGGCCATGGGAGAGCTCCTGGGTCGGGCGAGGATCGCACGTACAGTGATTCTGGAAGTCTATACGACACCATGCATCGCTATACGGTGTGGTCGGCTCGCGCCGCGCCCGGCCCCTACACCGGGTCGCGCTCCACCGGGCAGCTCATGCAACGGGGGCCGCCCCTGCCCCGGCCGAGTTCGCTGCCGCGGATCTCGATGACCTCGATGCCCTCCTCGCGCAGAAAGGTGTTGGTGGTGGCGTTGCGCTCGTACGCGACGACGACTCCCGGCTCGACGGCCAGCACATTGCAGCCGTCGTCCCACTGCTCGCGCTCGGCGGCGTGCACGTCCTGGGTGGCCGTGAGGACGCGGATCGAGTCCAGCCCCAGAGCCCGTGCGATCGCCCGGTGCATGTGCTCGGGCGGATGGTCGGTGACCTTCAGGTCCCTGGGGCCGTCGCCGGGCTCGATGGTGTACGAGCGGAGCATGCCCAGGCCGGCGTACTGGGTGAAGGTGTCGCCGTCGATCATCGTCATCACCGTGTCGAGGTGCATGAACGCCCGGCGCTTGGGCATGTCGAGCGCCACGATCGTGCGGGCCGAGCCGGCGTCGAACAGTCCGCGGGCCAGCATCTCCACCGCCTGCGGGGTGGTGCGTTCGCTCATGCCGATGAGTACGGCGCCGTGGCCGATGACCAGTACGTCGCCGCCCTCGATGGTGGACGGGTAGTCGTCCTGCCCCTCCGACCAGTGGTGGAAGGCGCCCGCGTCGGGGCCGGTGAAGAGGGGGTGGTGGCGGTAGATCGCCTCGAAGTGGACGGTCTCGCGCTGCCGGGCCGGCCAGCGCATCGCGTTGATGGACACCCCGTCGTATATCCAGGCCGAGGTGTCCCGGGTGAAGAGATGGTTCGGCAGCGGGTCCAGCAGGAAGTCGTCCAGGTCCATGACGTGGAAGCGGACGGAGGTCGGCTCGCTGTGCCCGGCCAGGAACTCCCGCTTGGTCATCCCGCCGACGAGTGCGTCGACCAGCTCGGTACTGGGCAGCTTCTCGAAGGCGGCCCGCAGATGCTCGGTGGCGAGCGGGCCGTACTCCTTCTCCTCGAAGACCCGGTCCAGGACGAGCCGCCTGGCCACCGGGATGTCCAGCGACTCGCGCAGCAGGTCGCCGAAGAGGTGCACCTCCACACCGCGGTCGCGCAGTACGTCCGCGAAGCCGTCGTGCTCCTGGCGGGCCCGGCGCACCCAGAGCACGTCGTCGAACAGGAGCGCGTCCTTGTTGCTGGGGGTGAGCCGCTTCAGTTCCAGATCGGGGCGGTGCAGGATGACGCGGCGCAGCCGCCCGGCCTCGGAGTCGACATGGAATCCCATGCCTCCATCCTCACCGTGCACGGGCCCGTTCACTCCCGCGAACCGCCAGCGGGTTTTCCGGTGATCCCACCGGAGAACCCGCCGACGACGCCCCACAGCCTGCTGCGAGGCTCCTCAGAGACGCGGGTCGACCGGCTCCGACTCCAGGGCCAGCACCGCGAACACCGCCTCGTGGACCCGCCACAGCGGCTCCCCGTCGGCCAGCCGGTCCAGCGCTTCGAGCCCCAGCGCGTACTCCCGGAGCGCCAGCGACCGCTTGTGGCCGAGGAACCTGCCGCGCAGCCGTTCCAGGTTCTCCGGGCGGGTGTACTCGGGTCCGTAGATGATCCGGAGGTACTCCCGGCCGCGCACCTTGATGCCCGGCTGGACCAGCCTGCCCTTGCCGTCCCGTACGAGCGCGGCGAGCGGCTTGACGACCATGCCCTCGCCGCCGCGGCCGGTCATCTCCAGCCACCAGTCGACACCGGCGCGCACCGACGCCTCGTCCCCGGTGTCGACGACGAGCCGACGGGTGACCTGGAGGAGCCCGGTCGGGTCGTGCTCGACCAGCCGGTCGAGCCAGGCCAGCTGCTCGTCGTGCGGTACGGAGGCCAGTGAGCGGCCCTGGACGGCGAGGATCTGGAAGGGCGCGAGACGGACCCCGTCCAGCCCCTGGGTGCTCCAGCAGTACCGGCGGTACGCCTCGGTGAACGCGGCGGCGTCCTCGGCGCGCCCCCGCTGGCGGTCGGCGAGAGCGCCGACGTCCACACCGCGGGCCGCCGCGGCCGCGAGGGCCGCGTTGGCCTCCGGGAGGACGGCCCCGGACGCGGCGCCGACCGCGGCGTACTGCGAGCGCAGCAACCCGGCCGCCTTGAGGGACCAGGGCATCAGCTCGGCGTCGAGCAGCACCCAGTCGGTGCCCCACTCCTCCCAGAGTCCGGCAGCGGTGACGGCGGCGCGCAGCCTGTCGAGGATCACCTCGGTGAGCGCGACGTCGTCGAGGAACGGCCGTCCGGTACGGGTGTGCAGCGCCCCGGTCGGCCCACCGGCGGAACCGAGGGCGTCCGAGGTGCCGCCCACACCGAACCGCTCACGGGCGGCGGCCGCGTCCCGGCAGACGAGCGCCACCGCACGCGACCCCATGTGCTTCTCCTCGCACACGACCTTGTCGACGCCGTCCGCCCGGTACTGCGCGAAGGCCTCGGCCGGGTGCTCCAGGTAGCCGTCCTCGCGCGAGGTGGCGGTGGGCGCCATGGTCGGCGGGAGGTAGCCGAGCAGCTGGGGGTCGACGGCGAACCGGCTCATGACTTCGAGCGCGGCGGCGGCGTTCTCCTCACGGACCGCGATGCGGCCCATGTGCCGGGTCTCGACGATCCGGCGGCCCTGCACATCGGCGAGGTCGAGCGGCCGTCCCTCCCGGCCACCGGGTGCCTCGGTGGCCAGCGGCTTGGCCGGCTCGTACCAGACCTGCTCGGCCGGTACGTCGACGAGCTCGCGCTCCGGCCAGCGCAGCGCGGTCATCTTCCCGCCGAAGACCGCTCCGGTGTCCAGGCAGATGGTGTTGTTGATCCAGGAGGTGTTGGGCACCGGGGTGTGCCCGTAGACCACGGCGGCACGGCCCCGGTACTCCTCCGCCCACGGGTAGCGCACGGGCAGGCCGAACTCGTCGGTCTCGCCGGTGGTGTCCCCGTACAGCGCGTGCGAGCGGACCCGTCCGGAGGTGCGGCCGTGGTACTTCTCGGGAAGTCCGGCGTGGCAGACGACGAGCCTGCCCCCGTCGAGCACGTAGTGGCTGACGAGCCCGTCGATGAACTCCCGGACCTGCTCGCGGAAGGCCGGGTCCTTCTCGTCCTCCCGGTCCAGCTGCTCGATGGTCTCGGCGAGTCCATGGGTGTGCTGGACGTTGCGGCCCTTGAGGTAGCGGCCGAGCTTGTTCTCGTGGTTGCCCGGCACGCACAGGGCGTCGCCCGCCGACACCATGGCCATGACGCGGCGCAGTACTCCCGGGCTGTCGGGGCCGCGGTCCACGAGGTCGCCGACGAAGACCGCCGTACGCCCTTCGGGGTGCGCGCCGTCGACATAGCCGAGCTTGCCGAGCAGGGACTCCAGCTCGGAGCTGCAGCCGTGGATGTCGCCGATGATGTCGAAGGGGCCCGTGAGGTGGCGCAGGTCGTTGTAGCGGCGCTCCAGCACCACTTCGGCGTGGACCGCCTCCTCCTCGGTGCGCAGGATGTGCACCTTGCGGAAGCCCTCGCGCTCCAGGCCGCGCAGCGAACGGCGCAGTTCGCGACGGTGCCGCTGGATGACGTGGCGCGGCATGTCGGCGCGGTCGGGGCGGGCCGCGTTGCGCGCGACGCAGACCTCTTCGGGCAGGTCGAGGACGATCGCGATGGGTAGCACGTCGTGGCTCCTGGCCAGCTGGACCAGCCGCTTGCGGCTCTCGGACTGGACGTTGGTGGCGTCCACGACGGTGAGCCGTCCGGCTGCCAGCCGCTTGCCCACGATGTAGTGCAGGACGTCGAAGGCGTCACGGCTGGCGCTCTGGTCGTTCTCGTCGTCTGCGACCAGACCGCGGCAGAAGTCCGAGGAGACGATCTCCGTGGGCCTGAAGTGCTCGCGGGCGAAGGTGGACTTGCCGGAACCGCTGGCCCCGATGAGGACCACGAGGGAGAGGTCGGTCACCGGCAGCGTGCGTGAGGTACTGGTCATGCGGCATTCGCCTCCTTCTCGGTCCTGTTCCTGGTCCCGTCGGCCGCGGTCATCGTGAACACGGCCATCTGTGTGGGCGGCCCCACCTCGGGGTCGTCGGACCCCACGGGGATGAAGTCGACCCCGTATCCGTGCCGCTGCGCCACCTCCCGGGCCCAGCCTCGGAATTCGGCCCTGGTCCATTCGAACCGGTGGTCGCCGTGGCGCACATGCCCGGCGGGAAGGGTCTCCCAGCGGACGTTGTACTCGACGTTCGGCGTCGTCACGAGCACGGTCCGCGGACGGGCCGAACCGAACACGGCGTACTCCAGCGCGGGCAGTCTCGGCAGGTCGAGGTGTTCGATGACCTCGCTGAGCACAGCCGCGTCGTACCCCTTGAGCCGCTTGTCGGTGTAGGTGAGCGAGCCCTGCCGGAGCACGACCCGGGCGGCCTGCCGCTCCCCCATCCGCTCCAGTTTCAGCCGTCGTGACGCGATGGTGAGGGCGCGCATGGAGACATCGACACCGACGATCTCCGTGAAGCCCACGTCCTTGAGCAGTGCCTGCACCAACTGGCCCTGCCCGCAGCCCAGGTCGAGGACCCGGCTCGCGCCCGCGGCCCGCAGCGCGTCGAGGATCGCGGCGCGCCGCTGCTCGGCGAGCGGGACCGGCTTCTCCTCGGTGTCGGTGGTCTCGTCCACGGCGTTGTCGATGCTCTCGACGTCGAGGTCGTCCGACTCGGCGAGCCGCACCAGTTCGAGCTGCTGCATCGCCTGCCGGGTCAGGCCCCAGCGTCGCGAGAGATAGCGGCTGGTGATCAGCTTCTGCTCGGGGTGGGTGGCGAGCCAGCCCTCGCCCGCCCGCAACAGCTTGTCCACCTCGTCCGGTGCGACCCAGTAGTGCTTGGCGTCGTCCAGCACCGGCAGCAGCACGTACAGCTGCCGCAACGCGTCCGCCAGCCGCAACTCGCCTTCGAGCACCAGCCGTACGTACCGCGAGTCCCCCCACTCCGGGAAGTGCTCGTCCAGAGGAACGGCCACCGCGTCCACACTCGTCCAGCCGAGCGGCCCGAAAAGCTTGCGCACCAGCTCCGCTCCGCCGCGGGCCGGCAGCGCGGGCACCTCGATCCGCAGCGGCATCGGTGCCTCCGCGCGCTCGGGCAGCGCGCGGCACGCACCGTTCAGCGCGGACTTGAAGACCGTGCTCATGGCGACGGACAGCAACGAGGACGCCGCGTACGGGCGGTCGTTGACGTACTGCGCGAGCGCCGCGTCGGGAGCGCCGCCCCGGCCCTTGCCCTTGCCCCGGCGCACCAGGGCCACGGGATCCACTTCCAGCAGAAGCGCCGCGGTGCAGCGCTCGGCGGATGCCTCGGGATAGAAGACATGCGCGGTGCCGTGGGAGGTGGAGAACGTCTGCGCCTTCTCGGGATGCTTGTGCAGCAGGAAACCGAGGTCGGTCGCCGGACGTTCCGGGTTGCCGGTTGTGCTGATTGTCAGGAACACACGTCCGAGTATGGCCCGGCCCACTCGCCTCCGACCAGGTATTTTCAGGTGTACGAGGAGTCGGCCGGGTCGTTTCCCGGGGGCAGGTCTGCTCTCCGGGTCGGGTCGGTACTCCGGGTCGGGTCGGTACTCCTCGTCGAGCGCCGCGCGGACTCGTCGGCCGTCGTCGTGCCGAGCAGCCCGGCCAGTTCCGCGACGGTGTCCGGGCCGACCCGGCAGCAGCCGCCGATCAGCCGGGCCCCGGCGTCCAGCCAGGCCGCTGCTCCGCCCGGGTCGAACGTGGGAGGGCCGGCCCATCCCCGTCCCCCCGCGTCCCACCGCTCGCCGCTGTTCGGGTACACGACGACCGGCTTCCCGATCACCTCGGCGGCCACCCGCACCGCCCGGTCCGCATCGACCGGATCGCAGCAGTTCACCCCCACGGCCACCACGTCGTCGCGCCCCGCGGCGAGAGCGAAGGCCGTCTCCAGCGACTGGCCCGCCCTGGTCCGGTCGCCCGCCACGCTGTACGAGAGCCAGACGGGCAGCCCGCACCCCTCGACCGCCCGCAGCAATGCCTCGGCCTCGTCGACGTCCGGCACGGTCTCCAGCGCCAGCGCATCGGGCCCGGCGGCGGCCAGCGCCTCGATCCGGGGCCGGTGGAAGCGCTCCAGTTCCCGGACGGAGAGCCCGTAGCGGCCCCGGTACTCGCTGCCGTCCGCCAGCATCGCCCCGTACGGGCCGACCGAAGCGGCGACCCAGACGTCCCGCTCCACCGCACCGGCGGCCCGTCGCGCCAGCCGGACACTGCGGGCGAACAGCTCCGCCGCCCCCGCCCGTCCGATCCCCCGCCGCGCGAACCCCTCGAAGGTCGCCTGGTACCCGGCGGTGATGAGCACCTGTGCACCCGCACGCACATAGGCGGTGTGGGCCGCCTCGATCTGTCCGGGCCCGTCGGTCAGCAGACGGGCCGACCACAGCGCGTCGGACAGATCGCAGCCCTGCGCCTCCAACTGGTTGGAGAGACCGCCGTCGAGCAGGACCGGTCCTGCCGCGAGAGCACGGCCGAGCGGACGGGCGGGCGGGCCCAGGGCCGTGCGGGCGGGCACACGGAGGGACGGTGAGCCGTCGGCCGGGCGGGCTGGGTGCACAGGTGGCCTCCTTTTCCCTCGGTCCTCAGCCGAGCTGGGACTGGATCTGGGAGGAGATCAGCTCCAGGTGGTCCAGATCGTGCAGGTCCAGGACCTGAAGGTAGATCCGGGACGAGCCGATCGCGCCGTACCGGCCGATCTTGTCGACCACCTCGGCGGGCGAGCCCGCGAGCCCGTTCGCCTTCAGCTCCGCCACCTCACGCCCGATGACGGAGGCGCGGCGTGCCACCTCGGCGTCGTTCCTGCCGACGCAGACCACCAGGGCGTTGGAGTAGACCAGGTCGTCCGGTGCGCGGCCGGCCCCCTCGGCGGCCTCCCTGACCCGGCCGAACTGCTTCTCGCTGTCCTCCAGCGACGCGAAGGGGATATTGAACTCGTCCGCGTAGCGGGCGGCCAGTCGCGGTGTACGCGTCGCACCGTGACCGCCGATCAGCACCGGCACCTTGGCCTGCGCCGGCTTGGGCAACGCGGGCGAATCGGTGAGCTGGTAGTAGGTGCCGTCGAAGCTGAACGTCTTGCCGATCCCGGTCGCCCAGAGCCCGGTGATGATCTCCAGCTGCTCCTCCAGCCTGCCGAACTTCTCCTTGGGGAACGGAATGCCGTAGGCCTTGTGTTCCTCCTCGAACCAGCCTGCGCCGAGACCCAGCTCGACGCGTCCACCGGACATCTGGTCGACCTGCGCGACCTGGATGGCAAGCACGCCGGGGAGCCGGAACGTCCCCGCCGTCATCAGGGTGCCGAGCCTGATCCGCTTGGTCTCACGCGCCAGCCCGGCCAGGGTGATCCACGCGTCGGTCGGGCCGGGCAGACCGTCCCCCGGACCCATGCGGAGATAGTGGTCGGAGCGGTAGAAGGCGTCGAAGCCGAGGTCCTCGGTCGCCCTGGCGACGGTGAGCAGGGTGTCGTAGCTCGCCCCTTGCTGGGGCTCGGTGAAGATTCGAAGATCCATGCATCCATCCTGCACCTCCGGATACCGGACGTTCTTCTCCTGCTGCCTCCCCAGCGCCGTCGCTGTCGAAGTCCTGTACAGTCGCCACCTTCCCGTCCGACGGCGCGCTCAAGGCCGCCCGGTCACCCCCGAATCCGCTGCGCGGTCGCACCCGAATCCGCTGCGTGGTCACTCCCGAAGTCTTGCGCGGCCACGGCCGGCCGCAGTCGTACCTGCCGGTCCGCCGACCGCGCCGTACGGGCCGTACGGGCCGTCCCGCCCCCGGCCGCGCTCCAGATCCTGCTGCCGCTCCCTGTCCTGCTCGTCGAGGCGGCGGAGCATTCCGTGCACCCGGTCCATGGACTCGTCCGCCGCGTCGATCGCCTCAATGCACTGCCAGTAGAGCCCCTGCTCATCGGTCTCGCAGGCCACCCCGACCAGCGCCATCCCCACTTCCCCGAGCAGTGTGCCCAGCCCCGTCAGCGTCGCCCGGGGCTCGGTGAGCTCGGAGAGCTGTGCGGCCCGCGCCACCCCGGCCCGCGCCGCCGGGTGGTCCAGCGCCCCGCTGCTCCGGCCGCCGATCTCGCTCAGTCCGCGCGCCTCGCCCCGTAACTCCTTCGGACCGTCGGCCGCCAGGCGGCTGCCGATCGCCTGGGCCAGCGCCTGTGCCTGCCAGGCCTCCGCGATGATGTCCGGCGTCCCCCTGCTCTGCGCCAGAGCACGCCGGCTGACTCCTACAAGACGTTCCGCTTCCATGCGTTCCCCCGTCCGTACGAAAAGCCGCTCACCTCATCCATTACCCACAGTGAGGTCACCGGTACCGAAAAGCCAGGGGAATTCGGAAATCTATGGACACTAAATCGATTGTGGATAAGTCGATCACTCCGAAGAGTGACGGTCGCTCGATTCTGTGGGGTCCTGGAGTCCCGGCACCGGGAATCGGGACTCGTTCCGGTCGATCTTCTGCGACAGCGCCGCGAGCGCATCGATCCCCAGCACTTCGCAGAACTGCAGCAGATACGCGAGAACATCCGCGACCTCGTCCGCCACCCGGTGCGCCGTCTCGGGCCGCTCCATCACCCGCGCCGACTCCTCCGGTGTCAGCCACTGGAAGATCTCGACCAGTTCGGACGCCTCGACGCTCAGCGCCGCTGCCAGGTTCTTCGGGGTGTGGTACTGCTCCCAGTCCCGCGCGGCCGCGAACGCGGCGAGCCGTCGCTGCAGGGCCTGTACATCAAGTTCTGTCACGGTCCAGGTCTACCACCGTCACCCCGGGCGCCTCCCGGGCCCGTACCGCGCCCGGTTCCGTGACCGTCCCGGCCAGCCTGAGGTGCCCGGCAGCCCCGATCGACACGGCCAGGGACAGCAGTTCGCGCAACTGCCTTCCGTCCAGGTCCCGGTCGAGTCCGTCGGCCAGCACGGTGAGGGTCTGCATGGCCGACGGCACCTCCCCCGCGGCGTCCACCGCCAGCACCCCGGGGCCGGTGAGCAGCACGAGGGCGAGCGCGAGATACCTCAGCTCGCCGTCCCCGAGCCGCCCGACCGGGGTCGCCGGGGAGGCGGGTCCCCCGCCCCGCCCGACCGTCGCCCGCAGCGATCCGTCCCCGAGCCGCTCGACGCCCAGCGCGGTCACCGGCCCCGCGCACCCGGCATGCGCTGCGGCGACCAGCCGGGCATGGCGCTGGACGCACTGCGTGCGCGTACGCTCCAACACCGCCGCGAGGTTGTCGCAGCCGCGTCGCAGCCTGCCGTCACCGGCCGGCACGGGGGCACGCATCCGCTGCGGTTGCGGTTCGCACGCGAAGACCGACCGCAGGGCCACGACCATCTGCTCCGCGGCGGCCAGGACCCGTAACTGCCCCTCGGTCCTGCCCGCGACCCGCAGCGGCAGCAGGGCCGTGCCCAGACGGTCGTCCGGCAGCGGCGCGCGCGTCACCGGGACCGTGCCGGCGGTGTGCCAGGCCGCCTGGACCATGGCGCGCCCCGGGTCGCGCAACGCGGTGGTGAGCAGGGTCTCGCCGCCGGCGGTGAGCCGTTCGCCGACGATGCGGAGCGTGGGCTCCGCCTGGACGGCGACGTCGAGCCGTACCGGTCCTGCCGGTCCGTCCGCCGTGCAGCCGATCCGGAAGCCGCGGCGCCCCTGCGGGTCGGCCGCGGCCCCTTCCGGAACGCAGCCCGCCGGGTCCGGGAACACTTCGTCCAGCGGATCCCCGCCACCCAGGCGCGCCAGCGCCTCGTACGCCCGCAACGCGCTCGTCTTGCCGCTGCCGGCGGGCCCCGCGAAGAGCGTGACCGGACCGATGGGGAAGGCTGCACCGCGGTGCGAGGCGAAGGCGGACAGCCGCAGTTCGGTGACGACGGGTCCGGCGGCGCGGTCCGGCCCGCCGGAGCGCCGCGCGGCCTCCGGACGGACCGGCTCGGGAGTGGCGGCGGCCCCGGAAGGGGCGGCGGGCGGTGGCGGGGTGGCCCCCGGTCGGAGTGCGGTCATGGGCGGACGGTATGCGGTCCACGGACCGGCGAACCGTTCCGCCTGGACGACCTTCCTACGATCGGGTTACATGAACCACCTCGCCCCGCCCACCCGAGCGCCCCGCCCCAGCGGTCTCCGGCGGGCCACTAACCGGGCAGGCCCGCCGCCGTGACCCCCTCGACCTCCATGCCGACCGGGGACAGCAGGAAGACGTTCCGGTCGACCCGGTGCATTCCGCTGCCGAGGCCGAAGACCACCCCGCTGGTGAAGTCCAGGATGCGCTTGGCCACATCCGTCTCGGCGCTGGTCAGGTCGAGCAGCACCGGAATCTGGGAGACCAGGTACTCGGCCACCTCCCGTGCGTCCGCGAAGACCTGGACCCGCAGCACGACGAGTCGCCGTTGCTCGGACGCCGGGCTCTCGTCGGGGACCGTGCGGTGATCCACCCTGGACGGCCACTCGTTGCGGCTGCGCAGAGGTACGACCTGGGCAAGCCCCTCCCACTGCTCGTCCGTGACGTCGTACCTGTCGTACCTGCTCACCGGACCACCCCGTCTGTGCTTCGGTTGGCGTTGCGCCGGCTGCGCTCGCTGTTCATCGGGCAATTCTCTCGCCACTCACCCGTTCGGCGTACCACCGACACGGTTCATGGGCCGATCGACACCGCCGGCGGCCCGTCCTCGGCTTCCCCGGCGGCCCTGAGCCGGTGTGCTTCCGCACTCATGTCGACGGGGGTGAACCGTACCGGAAGCCGGACCAGCGCGCGGTGGAACGGTCCCGGACGCCACTTCAGAGCACTGACCGGAACGGCCAGTTCCGCGTCGCACAGCTGACTGGTGAGCTGCTCGATCGCGGTCATGGCGATCAGGAGCGCCGGCTGCTTCGCCGGGCATCGGTGCGGACCCGCGGACCAGGCGAGGTGGGCGCTGGCCCCGGAGCGGACCGCGGGGTCCGAAAGGCCGGACGCCGAGCGGGTGTTGGCCGCCGCGTAGGAGACCAGGAGGAGTTGTCCCGCGCGCAGCCGCACGCCGTGGAACTCCGTGTCGTGCCGCGGGTAGTGGGCGGCGAGATTGGCCAGCGGCGGATCCTGCCACAGGACCTCGTCGATCGCCTCGTGCGCCGTCATCGCGCCGCCGTGCAGCGAACCGGCGTAGCGGGCGTCGGTGAGCATGTGCAGCAGCGCGTTGCCGATCAGATTCGTGGTCGGATCGTGGCCCGCGCTCATGATCAGGGTGATCTGACGCACAGTCTCGTCGTTGTCGAGATCGGCCGGGTGGCCGAGGAGGTACGAGGTGAGGTCGCGGCGCGGCCGGGTGCGCCGGTCGGCGACCAGTTCGGTGACGACCTCGACGAGGTCGGCGTACGCGGTGGCGGCGTTCTCGGCCGAGTTGAACATGCCGGCGATGCCGTTGACGATGCGTTCGCCGTCGCCCGGCGGCACGCCGAACCAGGTGACGAAGACGTGCAGCGGCAGCCGTCGGGCGTACTGGGCGATGAGATCGCCGCTTCCGGTGGCGGCGAATTCGCCGATGAGCCGCCGGGCGACCCGGGCGACCTCGGCCCGCAGGACGTGCGGCTCGATCAGGGCGAGGCTGTCGTTGATGGCGTCGCGGTAGCGGGCGTGCACGTCGCCGTCGCTGAAGAGCGCGGTGGGCCGGTAGCCGAGCATGGGCAGGACCGGCGAGTCGTCGGGCACGGTGGCCTGCCAGGCGCGCGGGTCCTTGGTGAAGGTGTGGGTGTCGCGCAGCAGATCGACGGCGGCCTGGTAGTCGGTGACCAGCAGGGCATCGATGCCCGGGGCGAGCCGGACGGGCGCGAGAGGCCCGTGTTCGCGCAGGCGTCGGTAGTGGCTCCGCGGGTCGGCGGCGAATTCCGGACCGTACAGGGCGAGGGGCTGCGGCGGCTGTGCGAACGGGGTCATGACGGGTCCTCGGGCCTGGGCATCCGGGTGAGCACGTGCTCGGCCAGCGCGATCAGCGCGTCGATGCTGCCGCGGCGTTCACGGGCGTCGCACTGCACCAGAGGGGTCTCGGGTGCGAGGTCGAGGTGTTTGCGCAGGACCTCGTCGGCGTGGGCGGGGGCGTCGGGGAAGCGGTTGACCGCGACCGCGTACGGCAGGCCCTGCTCCTCGACCATGTCCATGACCGCGAAGGAGTCGGCGAGTCTGCGGGTGTCGACCAGGACGAGTGCGCCGAGCGCACCGCGCGCGATGTCCTCCCAGAGCGGCAGGAACCGCTGCTGGCCGGGGGTGCCGAACATGTAGAGCACCAGGTCGTCCAGGACGGTGAGCCGGCCGAAGTCGATGGCGACGGTGGTCGTGGTCTTGTCCGGCAGCCCGGCGGTGTCGTCGAGCCGGGTGCTGGACTGGGTCATCGCCTCTTCGGTGTGGAGCGTGGCGATCTCCGACAGCGTACGGATCAGGGTGGTCTTGCCGACGCCGAACGGACCCGTGACGACGAGTTTCATCAGGGTCCGGGCGGCAGGCGGCAGATAGCCGATGCCGGTGCGGTCAGTGGAGGGAGCGGAGTCCAACGAGCAGCCTCTCGACGAGCGACCGGTCGATCTCCCCGGCACTGGGGATGGGCGGTCGGGTGTGCAGATGTCCGGCGGCCACGAGGTCCGTGGCCAGGAAGACGGTGGCGCTTACCGGAAGGTCCAGGTGGGCCGCGCACTCGACGACGGTGAGCGCCCCCGGTTCGAGCAGCTCGCACAGTCTGCGCTGTTCCGAGCCGGTGTCCGGGGGCAGCTCGGTGTCGGCGCGTACGAGTACGTCGAGCCGGTCGAGCGCGGGACCGGCGGGCCGGGTCCGGCCGCCGGTGACCAGATAGGGGGGTATCAGACGGCGCCCTGGGCCGGAGGTCATGGCCGGGCGGTGGTGTCCGGCAGGCGGGCGGGTGCGTTCATCGCCCGGGTCAGGGCGGTGACCTGCACCTGCATCTGGTACGCGATGTCGCCGAGCTTGGCTCCGGGTTCCGCGAACAGGGCGAGTGTGGTGTTGTTCCCGGCCGGTACGACGATGGCGAAGCCCTGGTCGGACTCGACGACGGTCTGGGCCAGGCGCGGTGCCTCGACGTCGGTGAACGCCGTGGTGAACGCGCGTGCCGCGGCGTGCAGCGTGGCGGTCATGGCGGCGACCCGCTCGCCGGACGCCCGGTCCAGGCCGGGCGACGCGCCCTCGACGAGACCGTCTCCGGTGGCGACCACGGCGTGCTGGACTCCGGGCAGCTCCAGCAGCGGGGTCAGCACCCATGCGAGGTCACCGGTGGTGGAAGTGGGGGCGCTCACGTCTGGTCGTCTCCTTGCTCGTCCCGGTCGTCCGGGTGGTCGTGGTCGTCCGGTGCCGGTGCGGATGGCCGCCCGGCGACGCTCCTGCCGTTGAGGGTGCCCTGTTGGAGTGCCGCCCAGGAAGCCCCGGCCTGCTCCGGTGTACGTGGCACCTGTTCGCGGTCCGGGGCGGCGTCGGCGGACGCGGGGCGGGCCGGGGCCGGACGCGGGGCGCGTCGGCGCCGGCTGGGCAGCGCGGCAGCCTCCCCGCCGGCGGGTTGCGGCACGGGGGCGGTCTCCTGCTCGGTCGGGGCGGGAACGGAGGAAGTGGCCTGCGCCTGCACCGGCTTCGGGGCCAGGGCGGAGAGGCTGTGGTCCTCCTCCAGCACGGTCAGCAGATGGGCGGGGACGCGAAGGATCGTGCGCATGCCGCCGAACGGCGATGCCTCGATGTGGCAGTTGAAGCCGTACTGCAGCACCAGCCGGCCGACGACGGCGAAGCCGGTCTGCGGCGGGTCGCCCAGCTCGGTCAGGAGGACTTCGGGCGGGCCGGCCAGCAGGGCCCGTGCCCGGTCGAGCGCGTCGTCGTCCATGCCGATGCCCGCGTCGTCGACCACCAGGAACGCGCCGCGGCCGCCGCTCTGCTGGAGGGTGACCTGGACATCGGTGTCGGGGTGCGAGTAGGCGGTGGCGTTGGCGAGCAGTTCGGCCAGTGCGATGGCGAGGGGTTCGGCGGCGCGGGCGACGAGGGCGAGTCGTTCGTCGCGCAGGTGGTTGGCGACCTTGACGCGTTCGTAGCCGGCGACCCGGGACTGGGCGCCGAGCACGATCTCGACGAGCGGCGAGTTCTGGCGGGCGAGGCCCGGCCAGGCGTCGCAGAGCACCGCGGTGGCCTGGGTGCGCCGCAGCGCCAGTTCGTTGCGGAAGTCGAGTTGCAGGATCCGCGGGTCGTCGTACTCGTGCTGGAGCTCGTGCAGCAGCTGCTGGGACTGGTTGAGCAGGGACTGGATCTTGGCGGAGGTGCCACGCATCGCCGCGCGGGCGGCCGCGTCGACGCGCCCTCGCTCCTCGACGACGGCCTTGCGGGCGGCCTGCACCGCCTCGGTGAGCAGCCGCGCGGAATCGCCGTCGACCTCGGCCGCCTCCCGCAGTCCGGGGACCTTGGCGGTGGGATGGGAGAGGGCGAGCGCGGCGGCGGGTATCCGGTTGTGGGCCAGCTGGCGGATCTCGTCGGTGAGGGCCGCGGTACGGGCCTCGGCGGCCTTCGACTGGCGTTCGGCCAGCTCGGCGCGGGCCAGGGCGATGTGTTCGGCGCGCGCCGAGTTCTGTGCGCGGACCGCTGCCGCCACGGCAGCGGCGACGGCGATCACCGCCATTATCCATCCCATGCCGTCACCGCGTTTCTGTTGTCGGATCGGTCTTCCGGCCGAAGCGGCTGCAGAAGCTCCGCCTACCGCTCCGCGGGGCCCGCCGGCTCATCCGGCTGCTCCAGTTCTTGAGCGACCACGGCGACCTCGGTCATCACCTGGAGCACTCCGGGCAGCTCGGAGCCGTCGAGCTGCCGGTACTCGCTGCCGATGGTCACCACCAGCCGCTCGGGCAGGCCCAGTTCCGGGTAGCGCCCCTCGCCGATGACCCGGCGGGCGGCCTCGACGGCGGGAATCCCCGCCGTGTGGAAGGCGTGGGCGCGCTCGCGGACGTACTCCAGGTACACGATGTGGTCGCGCACCCCGGCCCGGTCGAGGAGCGGGCCGTGTCCCGGGACGACGGTCTCGGCGCCGGTGGCCAGCACGCGTTCGCAGGCCGCGATCAGATTGCTCAGCGGACCCGCCCAGTGCACCGGGTGGTCGCCCGGCTGCTCCGGGGTGGAGGAGAAGATGATGTCCCCGGTGAACACGGCACCCTGCGCGGGCAGATGGACCATCAGGTCGCCGGTGGTGTGCGCGGACGGCAGCGCGGAGATCTGGACCGGGTACTCCCCCAGCGTCAGTTCGAGCTCGCCCGTGAAGTAGGTGGTCGGCACCACCGGCTCGGTCTGCGACCAGTCGAAGGGGCCGAAGTGACGTGCGAGATAGCTGCCGAGCGGGGTGGCCGGATCGCCTGCGGCGACGAGGGCGTGCTGCTGCTTCGGGGTGGGTTCGTAGTGGATGTGCTCGCGGGCCTCGCGGGTGGCGATGATCTCCGCGTCCGGGAGTACGCCCGCGCCCCAGAAGTGGTCCCCGTTCGCATGGGTGACGATCACCCGGTCGACATGGACGCCGTCGGGCAGCCGCTTCGTGGACTCGGCCAGGAACTGGCCGGCCAGCACGGCGTCGTACGGGGTGTCGATCCAGAGCGCACCGCGGGGCGAGACGAGCAGACCGCAGTTCGCCAGCCCCCAGCCCCGTTTCGGCGGGAGCCATGCGTAAAGGCCCCGCCCCAGGTCAACGACGTCTCCACCCGTGATCGACATGGACGCGATTATGCCGACCGAAATCCGGCCACGCGTTCGAACTCGGTCACCATGAGGTCCCGTTGGCGCAAATTCATCGCTCCCGCTCCCCGGCGGCGGAGCCGCGGTGACCCTGCGAGACCGGCGCACCCCGCCCCCACCTGTCACCTTCCGGATGAACCTTCTCAATTCACCCGACGGTGTCACGCGTCGCAGCGAGCAGCTGCCGAGCGGTCGCCAAACCGGAATGCGCTGACTACCCACCGAGCATGGCCGAAAACAGTCGCAAAAAAACTCCGGGGACAGCGCCGGAAGGCACTGTCCCCGGAGGTCTCCGGGGCGGCGAACGAGTCGCGCCCGTCGTACCGACTACTGGCGGACCTGGCCGCCCTCGAAGTAGGCGATCAGCTCCGGGTCGAGGGCCGGCACCTCGAACGGCGCACCGCCCTCGCGCAGGGAACGGGTCGCGAGCACACCGGCGGCGACGCTCATCCGGGCGGCGACCGGCGAGGTGTCGGTGACGCCCCCGTCGCGCACGAACCGGCAGAACTCCTCCATGATCCGGGTGTCCCCGCCGCCGTGCGACCCACCGGCCTCCGGAACCCGGTAGGTGATGTCGGCGTCGCAGCGGTAGCCGCTGGGGCCGGTGTTCCAGACCTTGACCTCGTCACCGGGGCTGTCACCGAAGTTCTCCAGGCGGCCCTCGGTGCCGATGACGGTGTAGTTCCGCCAGTAGTCGGGGGTGAAGTGGCACTGCTGGTAGGCGGCCACGACGCCGTTGTCGAGCTGCATGTTCATCACCGAGACGTCCTCGACGTCCACGATGTGGTGCAGGTCCTTGCGGGCCGTCGGCGGCCAGTCGAACTCGCGCAGCCAGTTCGCCGGGCGCGGGGTGTCCGCCTCGCGGCGCGGCAGGTCGCCGTAGACGAGGAGGTCGCCGAGCGCGTTGACACGGCGGGTGTAGCCACCGGCCAGCCAGTGCAGGACGTCGATGTCGTGCGCGGCCTTCTGGAGCAGCAGGCCGGTGGTGCGGGTCCGGTCGGCGTGCCAGTCCTTGAAGTAGTAGTCACCGCCGTAGCCGACGAAGTGCCGCACCCACACGGCCTTGGGCTCGCCGATGTCACCGCGGGCGATGATGTCGCGCATCAGCCGCACGACGCCCATGTGGCGCATGTTGTGTCCGACGTACAGCCGGGTGCCGGTCTCGTACGCGGCGCGCAGGATGTTGTCGCAGCTCTCGACGGTGATCCCGAGCGGCTTCTCGACGAAGACGGCCTTGCCGGCCCGCAGCGCGTCGATGGCGATGGTCTCGTGGGTGTCGTCCGGGGTCGCGACGATGATCGCGTCGAGGTCGTCCCGGCCGAGGAGCAGCTTGTAGTCCTCGACCGCGACTTCGGTGCCGAAGCGCTCGGCCTCGCGCCGGCGCACCTCGGGGTCGAGGTCGCAGACGGCGGTGATCGCCGAACCCTGTCCGGGGTGGTGGGCGGACGTCGCGATGGAACGGCGCAGGCCGAGCCCGATGACGCCGAGTCGCAGGTCTGACACGGGGGTCCCTTCTGTCTGTACGGGTGGTGCGGGCGGAGACTACTGACTGCGGCTACTTGCCGGCGAGCGAGGCCTCGAACTCGGCGCGCATCTTGTCGCCGCCGCCGGAGCGCCACTTGCGCAGCTCCTCCTTGTAGGCGGAGATCGGCTTGCGGCCCGCGACGATGTCCTTCTGGCAGTCGCTCATGGCGGTGGTGAGGGAGGCGCTCTTGCTGGTGGACGTGTCGGAGAAGTGGCCGCTCGTCGGGTTCGTCTGGTTGATCTTGAGGAGCTCCTGCTGCCAGCCGTGGATCCGGCCGGCCAGCTCCGCCTTGCCCGGCAGGTAGATGTACTCGGGGCCGGCGGCCAGGAAGGCGAGCGGCATGGCGGTGGTGACCGCCTCCGCGTTCCCCTTCGGCGTGAGCTCGATGTCGCCGTTCGACGCGTGGGTGAAGTGCGTGCCCTCGACGCCGTTGTCGAGGAAGAGCCGCTCCTCGGTACCGAAGGGCGCGGCCAGGTAGTCCAGCACGCCCAGCAGCATCTTGACCCGCTTGTCGTCGGCCTTCTTGTTGATGGCGGTGTAACCGACGGATCCGTATCCCATGCTGTACCGCGGCTTCGCGCCGGACTTGGCGGCGAACGGCGTGATGATGCCGAACGGGAAGTCGTAGTTCTTGACATCGACCAGGAAGCTGGGGAAGGACTGCACATAGGCGCCCAGCGTGCCCTGGGCCATCTTCTCCATGACGGTGGAGAGGTTGGGGTCGGGCCAGAAGAGACCGGCCTTGGCGACCTTGACGCCGAACGCCAGGGCCTCCTGGTACTCCTCGGTCTCGTACATGTGCGTCAGCTTGCCGCCCTCCAGCCGCCAGCCGCTGGGGGCCCCGAACCACTGGCCGAACATGCCGACGTGGTTCACGTACACCGGCTCCAGGACGTACTTGTTGCGCTTGGCGTCGAGGAGCTCCTTGCCCTTGGCGAGGAAGTCCTCGGCGCTGGTGAACTCGGCACCGCCGACCGGCTTCCAGAAGTCCTCGTTGACGACGTAGACCTGGCCCATGGAGCCGTAGGCGACGGTGACGCCGCGGATCTTGCCGTTGATGACGGCGGTCTTCCACGCCGTGGTCGGCAGGTTCGCCAGGTTCGGGTACTTCTTGACGGCGTCGCCGGACAGGTACGGCGTGAGGTCGTGGAACTTGGCGTCCAGCAGCTCGGGCACGCGCTGGATGCCCTGGTTCGGCGGGAACCAGACCAGGTCGGGTATGTCGCCGCTGGCCATCATGGCGTTGAACTTGGTGAGGTACGCGTCGACGCCCTGGTCGACGACGATCGTCATGTCGAACTGCGCCCCGAGACGCTTGTTCAGCTCCTGCCAGTAGCCGTTCTTGCCCTGCGGCGGGGCGGGCGTGGTGAACGTCTCGGTGAGGGCCGTGATCCGGCTGCCGTCGCCGGGCGCCTTGGCCACGGACCTGGTCAGCTTCTTCGGGTAGCGCAGATACGTGGCGTCCAGCCCGGCCGCGTTCCCGGCGAGGTCCGCGGGGGCGGTCTGCGCGGGGACGTACGCCGGGAGCTTCAGCTTGGCGGACGCCTTGGCCCCGCCCTTGCTGATGGTGGCCCCGCTGCCGCACGCGGTCAGGGACGTGAGACCGGCCACGGTCAGGCCGGCGATCCCCGCCGCGCCCATGAAACCGCGCCTGGACAAGTTGGTGGACATGGGTGCTCCTTGAAGTGTGTGAAGTGCGTGGGGCGACGGGATGTCCGGGCGGGCGGATCAGCCCTTGATCGCCCCGGTGAGGACGCCCTTGACGAAGAACTTCTGCAGGAAGGGATAGACGCAGAAGATGGGCACGATGGCGATGATCAGCACGGCCATCTGCAAGGAGGTCGCGGGCGGGATCGCGTGCACGCCCATGGCCTGCGCGTTGATGCTCTGGCCGTTGAGGACATAGCTGCGCAGGATCACCTGGATGGGGAACTTGCTGGAGTCGTTGAGGTAGAGCACCGCGTTGAAGAAGCTGTTCCAGTACCCGACCGCGTAGAAGAGGCCGACCACGGCGAGGACCGCCTTGGAGAGCGGCAGCACGATCCGGAAGAGGACGGTCACCTCGCCCGCGCCGTCGATCCGCGCGGCGTCGTACAGCTCCTCGGGAATGCTCTGGAAGAACGAGCGCACGACCACGATGTTGAACGCGTTGAGCAGTACGGGAAGGATCAGCGCCGCGTAGGTGTCGAGCATCTTGAACTGCTGGACGGCCAGGTAGGTGGGGATGATGCCGGGGGCGAAGAGGAAGGTGCCCAGCACCAGCAGCAGGATCGGCTTGCCGAGGACGGTGCCGGGACGCGAGGTGCCGTACGCGATCATCACGGTGCAGGCCAGGCTCAGCGCGGTGCCGATCAGCGTGATGAAGATGGAGACCACGGCCGCCTGGGTGACGACTCCGCCGGAGAGGATGACCCGGTACGCCTCCAGCGTCGGGTGCTTGGGCAGCAGGACGTATCCGCCGTTGGCGTTGAGCTCCTCCCGCCCGGCGAGGCTGGTGCCGATGGCGAGGACGAACGGGTAGAGCACGATCACGGTCAGGACGACCAGGGCGGCGGCCTTCGCGCCCTGCCCGTACCAGTGGGGCCGTTCCATCCACGGCGGGCGGCCGGAGGAGGCGCGGCGGCGCTCACCGCCGCGGGCGCCGGGGCGGGCGGTTCGCAGCCGTGCCGCAAGGGTCTGCTGACTCATCGGTACACTCCCTGCTCACCGAAGCGGTGGGCCAGCTTGTTGGCGGCGAGGATGAGGGCGAATCCGATGACGCCCTTCATCAGGCCGGCGGCCGTGCTCATTCCCCAGCTGCCGTCGATGACGCCGTGGAAGTAGACGTAGGTGTCCATGACTTCCGAGGCGTCCGGACCGACCGCGTCGCGCTGGAGGATGATCTGCTCGAAGCCGACCGAGAGGATGTCGCCGAGCCGCAGGATCAGCAGCATGAGGATCACCGGCCGGATGCCCGGCAGGGTGATGTGCCAGATCCTGCGGAGCCAGCCGGCTCCGTCCATGGCGGCGGACTCGTACTGGCCCATGTCGATCGAGGCGATGGACGCCAGGAAGATGATCGTCCCCCAGCCGCAGTCCTTCCAGATGGCCTGGGCGGTGATCAGCAGCTTGAAGGTGCCGGGATCGGTCATCACATTGCCGATGTTGACCCCGTGCTCCATCAGCAGCGTGGTGACGGAACCCGCGCCGCCGAGCACCTGCTTGAACATCGCGACCACGACGACCCAGGACAGGAAGTGCGGGAGGTACACGACGGTCTGGATGAACCGCTTGATCTTCTCGCTGATGAGCGAGTTCAGCAGCAGCGCCAGCGCGATCGGGGCCGGGAAGTAGAGCAGCAGCTGGATCGCGGTGATCTGCAGCGTGTTGGAGACCGCGCTCCAGAACTCCGGCTCGGAGAGCAGCGCCGTGAAGTTCGCGAGACCGACGAACGGGCTCTGCTTGAAACCCAGGAACGGCTGGTAGTCCTGGAAGGCGATGACGTTGCCCGCGAGCGGCAGGTAGAAGAAGAGAGCGAAGTACAGGACACCCGGCAGGCAGAACAGCAGAAGTGATCTGTCCCGCCTGAGACGGTGCCGGAGCGGTAGTCGTACCCGTATGTCCTTGCGCTTCTTCCCGCCGGAGCGAGCCGTGTCGTCAGGGTCATGGGGCTGCGGCACAGGCGACCGCACGGCCGAGACCGGCGCATCTGCCATCGTCACAGGCACCTCCAGGGCTGATGGAGCAAAGTGGAGTGTCCCGCGATCAGGACTGCAACACGCACCGGTGACAGTGCGGCCGTTGCTCCCTCGCGGCGACAGCCACATGGTTCACGACATGCACCTCAATGGCAAGAGTTGTTCATTTCACACGGGTAACGAACATCTAAGGACATTGAAAAGTCCTGACTGAGGTTCGTTTTGACCCCACGGAAGCCCGCAATCGGGCACATCAGGGGCACATGGCAGGCGCAGAACGGTCACGGAAGAACGTCGACGTGATCACCGAACCTCTTGTCGGCCGGTTGACCACACCTCAGAAGCCGCCCCAGTGCTCGATCTTGCATCGATGGGCGCATCCCCCAGCATTCTCAAGCAGAGGCTGGTGAACAACTTCTGTCCGACCGCGGCGCCCGGGACGGCCGGCGGCGGCAAGAAACCCCGGTCACGGTCACGACCCGTACCGGGCGCGGCCGGACCGCTGACGGCCTGGGCACACGGCGCACACGGCGCACACGGCTCGGTCGTGGACGACGCGGTCGGCACATACCGGTACGCCCGGTGCGGCAACGAGACCCGGGCACCGGGTGGAACCGCGTGGCGGCACCGGCAGGGCCGGCCGGCAGTGGACGGCGCCCGCGCCCGACCTCGCGGGACGGCGTCACCGCCGGTCGGGAGGGGGTCGCCTCACACGGCGATGACGGTGACGCCGGCCTCCGTGAAGCGGGCGGTCGCCTCGGGCGTGATGCCCTTGTCGGTGACCAGGAAGTCGACCTGCCCCAGATCGCAGACCCGGGCGAAGGCGCGCTTGCCGATCTTCGAGGAGTCGGCGGCCACGACCACCCGCTGCGCCTGCTGGGCGAGCAGCCGGTTGATGCTGGCCTCACCCTCGTGGTGGACGTACGCACCGCGCTCGGTGTCGATCGCGTTGACGCCCAGCACGGCGACATCCAGCGTGATCTCGCCCAGCACCCCGCTGGCCAGCGGGCCGGTCAGCTCGTACGACTGCGGCCTGGCCACCCCGCCGGTCACCACGATCTTGATCTGCGGCCGGATCACCAGCTCGTTGGCGATGTTGAGGGCGTTGGTGACCACGGTCAGGGTCGGCTGGCCGCCCATCCCTGCCGCGCTGTCGCCGACGACGTCGGAGCGCACCGCCAGCGAACGGGCCACCTCGGTCAGAGTCGTGCCGCCGGTCAGCCCCACCACCTCGCCCACGGCCACCAGCTCGGAGACCGCGCGGCCGATGGCCTGCTTCTCCGGGGCGTGGCGTCCGGTCTTGTAGCGCAGGGCCAGTTCGTAACTGACCCCGTGCGCCACCGCGCCACCGCGGGTACGGGTGAGCAACTGCTGCTCGGCGAGCTGATCCAGGTCACGGCGGATGGTCGCGGCCGAGACGTCCAGCGTCGTGGCGGCGTCCTCGACGTCCACCCGGCCGTTCTTACCGACAAGTTCCAGCAGCGCGTTCCACCGGGCATCCCTGGACAAGGCAACTCTCCTTACGAGTCCGGGCTTCGGGCACCCATCCCCTTGGGTACGGTCACCGGACACGCGCAAGCGTCGCACAAGGCTCCGCCCAGTCAAGCCTCCTGCAAGCAGAATGCTTGATAATGCTCGTAGGTCGCGTATAACGTGCGCAAACGAGCATCCCACTACGAGTACGGAGTGCAAAAGTGTCATTTGTCGAGATCGAGACAGCCAGTCAGCCGGAATGCTGGCGTCGCGCCGCCGAGCTGGCCCAGACCCAGTCGGCCGCTCTGCCCGCCACCGGTGAGCGCATCGCGGTCGTCGGCTGCGGCACCTCGTTCTACATGGCTCAGGCGTACGCCGCGCTCCGCGAGGGGTCCGGCCAGGGCGAGTCCGACGCCTTCGCCGCCTCGGAGTTCCCGTTCGGCCGCGGCTACGACCGGGTCGTCGCCCTCACCCGCTCGGGAACCACGACCGAGGTGCTGGAACTGCTCGAACGTCTGCGTGGTGCCACCCGCACAGTGGCCATCACCGCCGATCCCGACACCCCGGTCATGACGGCCGCCGACGACGTCGTCGTGCTCGACTTCGCCGACGAGCAGTCCGTCGTGCAGACCCGGTTCGCCACCACGCTGCTCACCCTGCTCCGCGCCCACCTCGGTCTGCACACCGAGGACGTGGTGCGCGACGCGGAGACCGCTCTGGCCGAGCCGCTGCCCGAAGGCCTGGTGGACTGCACCCAGTTCACCTTCCTCGGCCGCGGCTGGACGGCGGGGCTCGCCAACGAGGCGGCGCTCAAGATGAAGGAGGCCTCGCTGTCCTGGACCGAGTCGTACCCCGCGATGGAGTACCGCCACGGCCCCATCAGCATCGCCACCTCCGGCACCGCGACCTGGATGTTCGGCACTGCCCCCGAGGGTCTCGCCGAGCAGGTGCTGGCGACCGGCGCCCGCTGGGTGGAGAGCGGCCTGGACCCGCTGGCCGAGCTGGTACGCGTGCAGCGTCTGGCAATCGCCCGCGCCGCCGCCCGCGGTCTGGACCCGGACAGCCCCCGCCACCTGACCCGCTCCGTCGTGCTCACGGACGCCTGACCGGCCGGTGCACATCGTCGAGCGCACATTCGGCGACCCCGGCGAAAGCGCTCGTGAGGCTGCTCGCGGAACCCCTCATGAAGCCCTGCACCAGGGCGTTCGCGAGGGGTTTCTCGCCAGGCCCGCGGGCGGGCCGGTACGCGACACGGAAGTCGGAGTGCTGGTGCTCGCCGGGTCCAGCGGGCGCATCGAGGACGAGCGGTGCAGGCTCCTGGCCCGGGAGGGCATCGCCGCCCTGTCGATCCGCTGGTTCGGCGGCCCCGGACAGCCGCCGGGCATCTGCGAGGTCCCGCTGGAGACGTTCGAGCCCGCGATCGAGGTGCTTCGCGCGGGCGGCGCACGGCGGATCGGCATCCTCGGTACGTCCAAGGGCGCGGAGGCCGCCCTGCACCTGTCCGTGCTCCTGCCCGGTGTGGACGCCGTGGCGGCGCTCTCGCCCACCTCGGTCACCTGGGCCAACGTCGGGCCCGGCCGGGACGGCCGGAGCCGCCCGTACCGCTCCTCCTGGACCTGGCGCGGT
The DNA here is from genome assembly GCF_026340595.1 of Streptomyces sp. NBC_01363. Classification (GTDB taxonomy): domain Bacteria; phylum Actinomycetota; class Actinomycetes; order Streptomycetales; family Streptomycetaceae; genus Streptomyces. Next base: position 874,626 of record NZ_JAPEPF010000002.1, on the reverse strand, counting down.
GAGTCGCTGCCGTTCGTCCCCCTCGACGACTCCTGGGCACCGGCGCCCGCACGGCCAAAGGGCGATCCCGTAGCCGTCCTCGGCTGGTACGAGCAGAGCCGGCGGACGTTCGCCGACCGCGTCGACGCGGCGGCGATCCCGGTGGAGAGGTCCGGTGCCGAACTCGTCCTGGTCGCGGGCGGCGACGACGCGATGTGGCCCTCGCTGCGCTCTGCCGAGGAGCTGGCCGCCCGCCGCAGAGCGGCCGGCCTGCCCGTACGGGTCATCGGCGGCCCCGACGCGGGCCACCGCCCACGGCTGCCGGGCGAGGGCCCGGCGCCCGCCTCCACGCAGTTCCTGTACGGAGGTTCGACCGCGGCGGACGCGGCCCTCGGGGCAGCCGCCTGGCCCCACATGCTCGACGCGCTGCGCGGCACGCGCACTCCGGTCGGAGGTATGTGAGGAGGCCGGCGGTCGTCCCTTCCGCCGGCCCTGCCTCTCGAACGGCACCTCTCCGTGGTCAGGACTCCTCGAAGTAGACGTCCAGAACCGCGTCGAGTTCCGCCGCCCACTCCTTGAGGCTGCTCCTGGCCGGCGCCTCGACCTCGGCGTTGAACCATCGGCGGGTCGACACATGGACCGTGACGGTGAACCGGCGGCCGAACCGGGGGGTCTTCACCTCGACCGCGCCGATCTCGTCCCAGCGGAACTCAGCCTCCTGATCGTCCAGCCGGAACCGGACGCCCTCACGGTCCGCGGTGATCGACCCGCGGCGGTCGCTCACCTCGAACGCGGGCCCGTCCACCGCCTCCTTCCTGTCCGCCGCCGAGGCTTCTTCCGAGTCCGACTCCGAATCGGACTCGGACACGGCCTCCGCGGCCTCGGACGCCCGCTCCTCCGTCCCTTCCGGCTCCGTCTGTTCCGTTTCTGTCTGCTCCAGGTCTGTCTGCTCCAGGCTCGTATCCGGTTTCCCGGCCGTGACGGGGGCCGTGAGACCGGGGATGAACGCCGGGTCTGTCCCTGCGGCGTATCCGGGCTGAGTGTTCGGATCTATGCGCTGCTCCACGGCGGGCAGTATGGCCGACGAAGCTGTGCCGGGCCAGCGAGCCCGCCGTGGAAGCCGCGCGGGATCGATGCGTTACGACACCGCTCCCCGCGCCGCCAGGAGTTCGGTCACCCGGTCCAGCGGGAGCGCCGGGACGTGGTGTCCGGCCCGCCCGGTCATCGCGTGCGCGCCGGTCAGCACATTGAGCACCGCCTCCTCCACCGACTCGACCACGGCGCCGTAGAAGGGGTCCATCCGGCCCCAGGGCACGAAGCGCATCGACTCGTACGGCGCGCTGCCGTCGTCCTCGGGGAACGTACTGGTCAGCGCGGACGGGTTGGCCGTGGAGAAGGCCAGGAACAGGTCTCCGGAGAAGTGACTGCCCGTGGTACCGGTACGGGCCAGGCCGAGCGTCACCCGACGGGCCAGCGCCTTGCACTGCCCCGGCAGCAGCGGGGCGTCGGTCGCCACCACCACGATCACCGAACCCGCGCCGGGCGGCACCGGGCGCTCCCCGTCGGGCGCCGCTCCGGGGGCCGGTGCCTCGACCGGGTCGGACAGCTCGCGACCCACCGGCACCCCGGCCACCACCAGTTCGCGCCGTGCGCCGAAGTTGGCCTGGACGAAGACACCGACGGTGTACCGGTCCTCGCCGTACTCCACGACGCGCGACGCGGTGCCCGAGCCGCCCTTGAAGCCGTAGCAGCGCATGCCCGTTCCGCCGCCGACGCATCCTTCCTCGACCGGCCCGGACGCCGCCGCCTCGATCGCGGCCGCCGCGTGGCGGGACTCCACGGCCGTACCGTGGATGTCGTTGAGGTGGCCGTCCCAGGTCTCCGTGACGACCGGCAGCAGCCACTCCGGCGCCATGCCGCGGCAGTTGGCGCGCACCCACTCGACCACGCCCCGGTGCACCGGGCCGACCGCGTACGTATGGGTGACGACCACCGGAACGGCGAGCGAGCCGGTCTCCTCGATCCACGCGGTCCCGGTCATCTCACCATTGCCGTTGAACGAGTGCCAGCCGGCCGCGCAGGGGGTGCCCACACCGTCCCGGCCGCGTGGCAGCAGCGCGGTCACTCCGGTGCGCACGTCGTCGCCGTCGACGAGGGTGACGTATCCGACCTCCACGCCGGGAACGTCCGTGATCGCGTTCCACGGCCCCGGCTCACCGGTCAGGGGAATGCCCAACTCGCGTGCGCGCCTGCGCTCTTCGCCCGGGTGATCTTCGCTCATGCGGACAGAGGTTACGGGAACACCCACCCGTCGGACGAGACCTGCGCCGCTGCTTCCCGGTCCCTACGCACCCGCTCCGCGCGGAGCGCCGGGGGCTTGCCCGACGGCGATCGCGGTCAGCAACAGGCCCTTCTCGGACAACCAGCGGCCGTGGAAGGCCGCGGGGACCGCCGCCGACCCTGTCCCGGTCGCCGGCACCGGGTCGGCGGGCAGCAGTGCGGCGGTGAAGCTGCCGTCGAGGCGGAGCTCGATGTCGGCCTCCTCGAAGCCCAGCCAACGGTGGGTGAGCGGGAACCACGCCTTGTAGACGGCCTCCTTCGCGCTGAACAGCAGACGGTCCCAGTGAACCTCCGGGTGCTCGCGGCGCAGTTCGCGCTCACGCCGCTGCTCCGTCGCCAGCGCGATGCTGTTGTGCACGTCGCCGGGCAGCGGCGCGTGTTCCTCGGCGTCGATGCCGATGCTGAGCACATCCGTCCGGTGGGCCACGGCGGCGGCGCGGTAGCCGGTGCAGTGGGTCAGGCTGCCGACCGTGTTCTCCGGCCAGATCGGGGCGCCCCGTTCGCCCTTGAGGATGGGGACGGGAGCGAAGCCCAGCGAGCCGAGCGCGCGGCGGGCACAGTGCCGCGCCGTGGCGAACTCCCCGCGCCGCTTCGCCACGAAGCCGCGGGTGAGCTCCTCCTCGCCGGGCAGCAGTACGGCATCGGGCAGGTCGGAGAACGCCTCTGCCACCGCTACCCGGGACGGCAGGATTTTCTCGATCATGATCTCCCCTTACCTGCTGGACTCCCCCATCCTGCCTGCTGTCGCGGGCTCTCCCAACCGGTCGGCGGCGCGGGCACCGACTCCACAGTGTTGTATCGGCCACAGCGCCGTCGTCAGCGACCTCTTCGGCATCCTTGCGGTTCCCTCAGGACTCGGCGAGCCTCGGCCAGCGGATCTGCGTGGCGCACAGGGACACGAGGATCGCCGAGGCGGCGACGGCGGCCATTCCCCAGACGAGACTGCTGGCGCCGGCGATGAAGCCGATCACCGCGGGTCCGGCCAGCAGGCCCGTCGTTCCCATGGCGGCGACCAGGGCCAGCGCGTCCGTACCCTGTGCTGCCGCCGCCACGTAGATGCACGGCGTCACGGCCGCGACGCCCAGTCCGACGCAGGCGAACCCGATGAGCGTCGGCATGACACCGCCCGCCAGCAGGGCGAGCGCCAGCCCCGCACCGGCCACCACGCTGCCGACGCGGACGATGCGTCCGTCGCCCCAGCGGCTGCGCCAGCCGTCGGCGAAGACACGGGCCAGCACCATCATGACCGAAACCACCGCGATGCCCATGGGCGCCATCTCCGACGCCGCGTCGACGACGTCCTTCATGTAGAGCGCGGACCAGTCGTTCATGGCGCCTTCGGTCACCGTGCCGAACACCATCGCGCAGCCCATCCATACCGTCACGCGGGACGGCATGCTCAGCTTGCGACGGCTCTTCTCCGGTGCCGGGACCGGGTCCTCCGCAGGGGCCTCGGCCCGAGGCTGCTGTTCCTCCGTCAGCAGGCCCGACCGGGTGAGGCCGACCAGCAGGAGCAGGAGGACGGCGGCCACGCCGAAGTGCGCGGCGATGTCCGCGGTCACCAGGTTCACACCGGACGCGAGAAGCGCGGCGAACAACGAACCGGCACTGAACGTGGCGTGCAGTTTGGCCATGGCGGTTCGCTGGTAGGTGACTTCGAGAGCCGCCCCCTGAGCATTCATCGCGACATTCAGGCTGCCGACGGCGATGCCGTCGCAGCAGATGACGACAAGGGCGACCGGGTAGTCGGGCGCCGCCGACAGGGCCGGCAGGAGCAGGCTCAGAGATACCGCCGACACGACCGCGAGGCGTCGCGAGCCCATGCGCTTCATCAGTACCGCCACGAGGGGGAACGATGCGGCCGCGCCCGCACCACAGGCCATCAGCAACAGGCCCAGTTCCGCTTCCGTCAGGTCCAGCCGTGTCTTGATGGCGGGGAGCCGTGACGCCCAGGTCGCATACTGGAACCCGAGAAAGCAGAACAACGCCGCGATAGCGAGCTGCGCCCGACGGAATTGATCAGGAACGCCAAACATAGGTAATCAGCCCACTTCGTCTTCCAGCGGTGCCCGATGCGAGGACGCATGGGCGGGATTCGTTCTGCTGCCGCGGACGCCCGGCACCGCCCTGGACATGTACACCGCGTCCGCGCCGTAACTCTTCGGGGGCGTGACGTCCCGATGGGCCCGGTATCCGTTCACCGCCCAGAAGGTGTCGCTGCCGGAGACGGCGACCAGGGAGATCGCTTCGTACCCCTTCGATCCCGCCGTTCCGGTGAAATGACGCAGCAGGCCCTTCGCCAGACCTCTGCCACGCAGTTCCTCGGCGATGACGAGATCGTGCAGATGCAGATTGCGCGAATGGAAGACGATGTCCTCCGCACGGTTCAGATCCGGATACTCGAACATCGGGTAGGGCAGGGCCAGCAGGTAACCCGCTGTCCGGTTCCCGTGCTCCACGACGAAGCAGGTGGCCGGCGAGGCATGGGCCCGGGACTGCAGTGCCGCCCGCCCCTCCGAAAGACCGTCGTCGGTGTACGCGTCGGCTTCCAGCGCCACGATGGCGTCCCAGTCGCTGTCGGAGATGTGTCGTATACGCACGTCGTGACCCGTCTATTCGCCGTGTACGCAGGTGTACGGAAGCGGATCGAAACCGTTGAACCCCTGCGTCATGTAGCCGGTGGCATAGGCGCCGCTGGAGAGAATCCAGACCGGGTCTCCTGATGCGGCGGATCCGGGTACGGCGACGCGATCGTGCTCGTGGTCGTATGCGTCGTCGCTGTCGCACGTGGGACCCGCGACAACGGCCCGGACGCTTTCCGCGTCGGGATGAGAGGGGAACAGCAGCCGGTACTGCAACTGGTCCATCTCGTACAGTCCGTTGAACTTTCCGCAGCTCAGATACAGCCAGTGCTCGCGTGCACCGTCGATCTGCCGTCGGGAGGACAGCCGTGACACATGCGCCCTGATCGCGCCGTGGTCGGCGACCAGATGACGTCCCGGCTCCATGACGAAGTCGAGGGGGGATTCCGAGACCGCACCGAGGTGCTGCATGCCTTCCCGGATCACGGCGAAGATCTTGTCCAGCGGAGGATCCAGAGGTATTCCCCGGCTGTCGAGATAGCCGAGAGCGGGCAGGCCGCCACCGAGATTGATGTGGTCCGGGAAGATACCCCTCCGGTTCAGGTCCGTGAGGACGCCGGCAAGGAGCTCGAAGGCGTCCTGCCAGGCCTCGGACGTCATCTGCTGCGAGCCGACATGGACGGACAGACCGGACGGTGTCAGGCCGGCCGACCGCGCGGCCTCCATCACGAGTACCGCGTCGGTTGCGGAGCAGCCGAATTTCCGGCTGAGACCCCACAGTGCCCCGTCCCCACTGGTGGCCAGTCTGCAGAACACCCGGGACCCGGCGGCGTGGGCCGCTGTCGCCGCCACGTCCTCCAGGCTGTCGGTCGCGAAGTCCCGCACGCCGAGGCGGTGGGCGTCGGCGATGTTCTCGTCGGACTTGATGGTGTTGCCGTAATGAATCCGGTCGACCGGCACGCCGGTCCTGAGGGCTTGCGCGATCTCATTGGGGCTTGCCGCGTCGAAACCCGATCCCTTCCCCGCCAGACGGCCGAGGATCTCGTCCACGGGACAGGCCTTCATGGCGAAGCGGACGGAGATGTCCGGCAACTCCCGTAACAGCGCGTCGTACTGCGCCTCGATGCCCGCGAGATCGAAGACGATCCGGTCCTCGTCGGCGGCTTCCAGCGCAGCGCGCATATGAGCATTCAGGTGCATGTTGATCCACGCCCGCCTAGCGAATCGGCTGATGAACGCTGGTGGATGTACTCGGCCCACGCACACTGGTGGATCTGCTCGCCTCCATCAGGGGGCGCCAGGCCTCGGTCAGCAGCGCGAAGTCCTCGATGTCCGCCTGGGCCTCTTCGAGCAGTCGCCGACCACGCGATGCCAGGATGTCGGCGAACTCGGCGTATCTGCCGCCCAGCTTCCGGTAGGAGCGGTTGAGGACGTCCAGCCGGTGTACGTTCTCCTCGCGGTCCGACCCGGCGCTCTCCCTCGCCAACTCGGCCACCGCTTCGGGGCGGAGGTGGAAATCGCCGTCGATCAACGAGGCGCCGGCCGCCGCCAGACGGTCGTAGATGAAGTTGAAGTAGAGCATCGACAGGAAGAACTTCGTCAGCCGCAGCTGATAGGCCATGAATCCGGCGTCGGTCCGGCGTTCGGCCGTGTAGTGGTTCACGATGTGGCGGTTGTGCAGTACGCCGGGCAGGGTGCCGTCGTGCACCAGGTGCATCAGGAAGTAGTCGCTGCCGATGGTGTCGGTCGCGGGCGGCAGTGGCACCCGCTCGTACACCTCGTGCAGGAAGCTGATGTTGCACATGTCCACACGCATGGGATCGACATGGGTCAGGGTCGAGTGATCGCCGGTGAACGGGTCGGTGCCCGCTCCCCTGAAGGATTCGTCGACCAGTTCCCTCTTCTGCTCGTCCGACCAGTGGCGAGGAGCCCAGAGACCGACGACGTCGTGGTAGATGTCGCGGTCCAGCCGGGAGATCTCGCCGATGTCCACCGACAGTTCACCCACGAATGAACTGCCCACCATCACCACCGGTTTGGACGCGTGCTCCGGGTCGAGCACGGTCTCGGACACACCGCTCGCCGCGTCGGCCGCGGTCTTCCCGAGCGAGGTGAGCTCGTGGTGAATGGGAAAGACCGTCTCACCGTTCAGAACCTGGTACGTGCTGTCCGAATCCCTGCGGTGCACCGAGTGGCACCCGAGCGCACCGGCGATCAGAAACGCGCGATTGGTGCAGGCGCCGTAGGACACAGCGGCCGGGAGCATGAGGTCGAGCATCAGGCCCGGCTCGAGGACACCGGAACGCCGGATCACCCGCCGCAGGAAGTGCCTCTGTTCCGCTTCGCCGAGGTGATGCACGATCACATTCGGCGCCCGGCGGGCCTCGTCGACGACCTGGGCGTGCTCGGCGAACGTCTGCTTCCCGGAGGAGTCCAGGATCAGCACATGCACCTCGACGCCGAAGTGTCCGGCCGCGTAGTCCGCTTCCTCGCCCACGGCCGCAATCGTGGCGGCGCAGGCCCTGTTCGTGGGAAGGGTCAGGCAGATGCTGCGCATGCCGGCTCTCCCGTCGACCGTTCGGATTCCCGCTCGTTCCAGGACGTCAGCCCCAGCAGCTTCTCGCCGAGGCCGTTCAGCGCGGCGGTGCCGTACCTGAGGGATTCATGCCTCGTGGCGTCACCGACCAGGGTCCTGTTCCAGTCCGGCGTGCCGAGCCGTCGCCACGATTCGACCCGGGAGCGCCGCAGCTCTTCGTGCGACTCCAGTGCGGGCATCATGGAGAGGTACTGGACCGCGCGCACACCGTTGTCCGAGGTGTTGCGTGCCACCCCGTGCGCGAGCAGACCGTTCCAGATCAGCAGGTCCCCGGCCCCGAGTTCGGGCCGGACCACGGGAAACTCCCCCCGGTCGGCGTCCGGCCTGATCGGGTCCCGGTCCTCCGGCTGAGTGGTCTTCCACTGCTCGAACCGGCGGAACAGTTCGGGCGAGCGCTGGAAGCCGCCCAACTCGGGCCGGGTGTCGTTGAGCGCGATGATCCCCTGGACCCGTTGGGGCAGAACACCGAGCGTGGTGTCGACATCCCAGTGGAGCTCGATGTCGAAGCCCTCGTCCGTGGGCTCGATGTGTGCGCGATCACGGTTCTTGACGTTGGGCGGATTGAGATTGAGCCGGTCCAGCGTCACCCACAGCTCTTCGCAGTCCCACACATCGACGAACGCGTCGTAGACGCGCTGCGCCTGTCGGCTGTCCCAGATGAGCTGGTGATGGTATGCCTCGACGAAGCCGTAGACATGCAGCTCCCGGTCCAGATCGGTCCGGAACGGCCGGTCCTCGTACCAGCTTTCGGGCCGCGCCGGATCGAGTCCCTGGAACTCCCAGGTGAAATCCAGCAGGCGTTTCGCCGCGGCGGCGGGAATCGCCTCCCTGACGATGACGTAGCCATAGGTCTGCCAGAAGTCGAAGTCCTCCTCGGACAGCACCCGGAGCTCTCGCGATTTGCGGATGTCCCTCAGTGGTGTCCGTGCCAGGTATGCCTCACCGTCCGAGCTGAAATACGGGAGGTCCGAAGGGGCTCGATGCAGATACGGTTCGGGCGTCGGCATGCAATCACTCCAGGCTCGAAATGTCGGTGGGCGCCGGGAACGGCCTCCGCTCGTCGTCGTCGGCGGCGTCGGCGCGGTGTGTGTCGGGACAGAGCGATGGAAGTGGCCCGGTCGTCGGGGCCGGGTCGCCGTCGGCCTCACGCGTCCGGCGTCGTGCCGGCCTTCGGCCGAGCCGTTCCCCACCTCGACTCTTGTCGACCGCAGGGCGGCGGACAAGCCTTTCGGTGTACGCCGAATCGCCTCGGCCACGCACTGTGACGTCGGGCTGTTTCCGGCGAAACCGCTGGTGAGGAGCCCGACCACGGACCAGCCCGGAAGATCACTTGTTCATCAGACACTGCGTCAGCGTCACGCCCGAACGATTCAGCTCGTACAGGACGCGGGTGCCGGCCCGGTGGCGTTGGACCACGCCCGCCGAGACCAGGGCCGACAGGTGCTGGGAGACCGTGCTCGCGGCCAGCCCCAGCTGGTCGGCGAGCGCGGACGTGGTGATCGGTACGGCCAGTTCACGGACGACGGAGGCGCGCCCCCGGCCCAGCAGGATCGCCAACCGGTCCTCGCGCGAGGGCTGTTCGGCGCCGGCCCGCTCCGGATCGGCGTACAGGAGTCCCGCTCCCCGCGCTGCGAAGGAGACCACGGTCCGCCCGTCGGCGACCGACCACCAGTGGGTGGCGTCCGCGAACAGCATCGGCACGGCGGTCACGCGATCCACACCGTCCGTGCGCTCGAACGGGATCCCGAGGTCGCGGAGCATTGCCACACCCCCGCCCATCGCCAGGGTGCGCGAGCGGAAGAGGATCTCCTCCTCCAGGGAACGCGCCAGCCCGATCCCTCGCGGCTCGATCGCGGTCCGCCAGAAGTTCGACAATTCGACCGCCAGATAGCCGAGTTGCGCTTCGGGGTCGCGGACCATGGCGGCGATCAACGGGTCCGCGAGCGCCTGCGGGTACTCACGGGCGAGCTCGTCACGGACGAGTCCGGCCGATACGCGTGCCATGTCGTCGAGCTCATCGGCGACACCCGCCTTCCGCGAGGTGACGCCTCCCGTCAGGAACGAGGGAATGCGCCCGCGCGGCCGGGCCAGGGCGACCACCGACCTCAGTCGCGGCGTCAGCGCCCCGTGCGCCTCACGGGCCCAGGAGGAATGCGGCCAGGGGACCTCGGGGCCGTAGCGGACCAGCAGTGCGGCGGCACCGAACGCCTGCCACAACTCGCACAATGCCAGGCGTACATCGGAGAGCTGTTGGTCCATCAGCTCTCCCGGACGGCATCGGCGCACACCGGTACGGACTCCCGGAAGGCGCCCCGCCGGGACGCCAACGCCCTTGATCTGAACCGGCGTTCAGTCCTGGAGAGCAGCACACCCACAGCAGAGGCACGCGACGGCTTGAACATGAACCCCGCCCATTCATTGTGGTCCAGACCAATGATGAACGAGCTTTCGGCACCCGTCCGGCGACTGTCAAGGATCTTGTGCCCCAGGTCACATCAACACCACTCACGGCGACGGCTCGATTGCGGATGGTGATCTACTTTAGCTTGTGCATGTCAAGGAATGGCTTGCCGAGTCGGCGCGGCCGGACGCCCGAACAGTACGCCTACCAGGCCAATTGCCTTGCGGGGTATGCCTGTCGGCTCGATTCTCTTCGCCCTGCCGTAACCCGGGCGTGCATGCGCTCGGGTTACGGCCGGACGTCGGCCGGCGCCTCGCGCAGGGCGGTGGCGACGGACTCGAGAACCTCGATGGGGCGCAGCAGATCCCCGTAGCCGATCGGCGGCCTGCCCGTGCGAGCCATCTCCAGGAACGCTTCGAGGCCGGGCACGCAGTAGTCCGGGCCCGGAACGAGGGTCTGCTGGACCATGCTCTCCCGGGTGAACGTCATTCCATGAAAGGGGATCTGTTCCGTGCTGCCGGGCTTGACGAGGTTCACGACGACGCGGGTGTCGCCCGCGGTGAACGAGGCGGTGACCGTGGTGCGGGTGACGTCCGTCCGGACGCCGGAGATCTCACCGGGGGCGAGCCGCAGGGCGATGTCCACGGCGTGGATGCCGTAGAAGAAGATCCCGCCGTGGTCGCCGGCCGGATCGGCGGGACCGGACACGACGACCAGGTGCGGTTTGCCTCCCGGCGCCGACCGGGCCACCAGCGCGTCGGTGTCGGGAATCCAGCGGAGCGCCGAGGACGAGGTGAGCGGTGCGCCATGGGCGCGTGCGGTGTCGATCAGGGCCCGAGCGTCCTCGACGGTGCGGGCGAGGGGCTTGTCGACGAACACCGGAAGGCCTTCGGTCAGGAAGGGGGTCGCCTGGTCCCGGTGGCGCGCGCCGTCCCGGTCCGCGACGACGACGGCGTCGACCAGCCCCAGCATCCCGGTGGGCTCGTCGACGATCTCCGCGATGCCTCCGGTGACCGCCAGTGTGTCATTGCGCCGACCGCGCCCACCGCTGAGCGCCACGACGCGTGCGTCGCCACCGGCCTCGTCGACGTTGAGGTGGCGGACGATCTGGTCGACATGGCTGTTGTCGGTGCCGACGATCCCGATGCGCATCCGGAGAGCTTCCCTTCGAGGTCACAGGCTGGTGGAACACACCCTCCCGGGCGCGAGGAGGCGCCCCTGCCCAGCGCAGGACCGAGTTTCCCACAGGGGCGGAGCAGCGTCCCGGTCTACCTGATCGCGCGGGGCCGCGGCACGGGCGGGCGCGAGGCGTCCCGGCCGTGCTCGGTGTACCCGACCGGACGTCCTGTGCCGGGCCGTCGGACGGCCATGGCGGGCGTCGGGCGGGTGTGGAGCCGGTACAGATACTCCTGCGCCGTGGGCAGCGTCTCCAGCAGGATCTGCTGCTGGCGCTTGATCTGCAGGAACCGCGCCTCCCCCGCCCGGCGGGCGGCCGGTCGATGGGTCAGGGCGGACCGGGGTGCCGAGCGGTCCGTGGTGAGTGAGGCCAGCAGGCAGTAGTACGCGACTTCATGGGCGGCCGGGTCCGGGGACAGGCCCGCGCGGTAGGCCGCCAGGCACTCCCGCAGGGCGTCCGGCAACGGGAGGTCGCTCACGGCCGTCCAGAACGGGGTGTCCCGCCGGGGCGCGAGGGCGTACCGGAGCCGGGTGAGGTCACGGGCCTCGTCGTGGCGGGCCCGGACCGCACGGTTGTAGCGCGCCGCCGGGGCCTCCCGGTCCCCGTGGGACGGGAAGTCCCGTACCAGGCGGTCCATCTGGTGCAGGACCTCGCCCAGGCCGTCGTCGGCCAGGGGTTCCAGGACGAACGCCGCTCCGCCCACGGCGACGCAGTTCTTCACCCAGGCGCGACGGCTTCGCCCGATGCGGTGGTCGATGTGCCGCACCGTGGCGCCCTCGGGGAGCGGGCCGCACAGCTCGCGCAGCGCGCTCGACGCCTCGTCCGGCTCCGTCCGGTCGCGTGCGTAGGCGTGGCCGGCGCCGAACCTGCCCAGCAGCGGCATCTTCCAGGCCCAGCCGTTGGGCAGCGCGGTGACGGTGGTGAACGGTTCGATGCCGTGGGCCGCGTCCTCCCGCGGGAGGGTGACGGTGACCGCGCTGTCGCACACCAGGCTCTCGTGCGCGTCGACGAAGGGCTCCCCCAGCGTCCCGGCCAGCAGCAGTCGCTCGCCCCCGGTGCAGTCCAGGAAGAGATCGCCGGTGACCGTGCCCGACTTCACGGTGTGCAGCACGGTCAGCATCCCGCGCTCGTCGCGCTCGGCGTACAGCAGCTCGTCGCGGACCGCGCGTACACCGAATCGCCGCATCGCCAGATTCCGCAGGTATGCGGTGAACATACGGGTGTCGATGTGCCAGGCGTACGGAACAGCCGCGCGTCCGTCCATCCAGCGCGGCGATTTCCCGGCGTCCATCAGTGGCGGCTCACGGAAACACGCGTAATCGAAGGCCTCGATGGTCTCTCCGCTGCCCCGCGAGCAGGGCCTGCTCTTCACCCTGCCCGTGATCGTGTATCTCTTCGTCGTCGCGATCGGCACCGACTACAACATCCTGATGGCGGCCCGGCTCCGCGAGGAGACCAGGCGCGGCAGAAGCCCGGCGGAGGCCGTGCGGGGGGCGATCACCCGCACCGCATCGACCGTCGGGGCGGCGGCCTTCATCCTCGCGGGCACCTTCGGAGTGCTGCTGCTCGCCCAGAACAGCATGTTGCAGCAGATGGGCTTCGCCGTGGCGTTCGGCATCCTGCTGACCGCCTTCGTGATGGCGCTGCTGCTGGTGCCCGCCGTGACGACGCTGCTCGGCCGGCGGGCCTGGTGGCCGGGCAACCGGAACACACCCGCCGGCGACGGCGAGTTCCACCGCGACCCGTCCCCCGAGGAGCCCCACGAGACCGTGAACGCCGTGGCAGGATCGGTGACTTGACGGTAGGAAAACACCTTCCCGGCACCCCCGCGCCGTTCACCACGGCGGCACGGGGGTGTCGGGCTTTGCTTGGTTGTGCCGCATACAAGAAGATTGGCAGCCTGAAGACCATGACCACTGAAGTCAGTCGCGACTCCCGCCGCTCGACGGCGCTGTCCACGCCCCCTCCGTCCCGGTGGATGCGCTGGACGGCCCACGCCGTCCCCCTGATCGCCCTGCCCTCCTCACTGTGGCGCCTGGCCATGACCGTCGGTGTGCCGGTCGGCTACAGCGACGCAGTCCTGGGCACCGACTACGGCCTGCCCGGCAGCGGCTATTTCGTACTGCCCCTCATCACGGTCCTTCAGGAACTGGCGGCGCTGCTCACCCTCGGCCTGGTCAGCAACTGGGGCCTGATCGCCCCGCGTTGGCTGCCTTTCATCGGGGGCAGGCCGGTCCGGACCTGGGCGGCCGTCATCCCCGCGGCTCTCGGCGCACTGATCCTGACCGTGGTGACCTTCAGTCAGTACCTGGCGTGGGACAAGGTCGACAGCGGCAGCCTCGACGACGTCCACCGCAGCGTGATGGGCTGGTGCTATGCGCCCCTGCTGCTGTGGGGCCCGCTGCTCGGTGTCGTCACGGTCTCCTACTACCTGCGGCGAAGGCGTCGGCGATGAACACAGCGGTACTCGTCCTCCTGGCCGCGCTCTCCCTCACCGCACTGCTCGCCGGACTCGCCTCGGGCGCCCGGCGGCTGCTCGGCGTCGAGATCGGCAAGGGCCGCGCCGCGCTCACCGCGGTCGTCGGTATCGGCGCCGGCACCCTCGTCGGGTTACCCCTGCGCGATGTGCAGCCCCTGGCCCTGCTCACCCTGGAGATCGGTGTCTCCCTGCTGGTGGCCATGGTCTTCCTCGCCGCCACCGAAGTGCTGATCCCTTCCGGCACCGTGCGCGGCCTGGTGGGATTCCCGAAGGCGCGGCGCCGCCGTTTCGCCCGGACCCGCCGGTACGCACGGCTGAGCCGGATCTTCGTACGTCACGGACTGGGCCGGTTCCTCAGCGGCACGTCCCGCCGCGCACCCGCCGTGCTCGCCCCGTCCCTCAGGCTCGCGCTGGAGGAGGCCGGGGTGACGTTCGTGAAGCTGGGCCAGGTGATGTCCACACGCTACGACCTGCTGCCGCAGGAGTTCATCGACGAACTCAGCACCCTGCAGGACCAGGCGACGGCCGAGCCGTGGGAAGCCATCGAGCAGGTGCTCCAGGAAGAACTGGGCGCACCGACCGCCGAGGTGTTCGCCGAGTTCGAAACCAAGCCGATCGCGGCCGACTCGATCGCGCAGGTGCACCGTGCCAAGCTGCACAGCGGTGAGCAGGTCGCCGTGAAGGTGCAGCGGCCGGAGGCGCGGGCGATCGTCGTGGACGACCTGGACATATGGACAGGTGTTGACCGATTGAACAGGAAGCCATCCCACCAATCCTCCACAGAGGGGTTCAGCATGCCCACACTGCTCCACCTCGACGCCAGCGCCCGCCCCGAGTCCGTCTCCCGCCAGGCATCCGCCGAATTCGCCGTGGCCTGGCGGGCGGCGCATCCGCACGGCACCTATATCCACCGCGACCTGACGGCCCGCCCGATTCCTCATGTCGACGCGGCGCAGATCGAGGTCGTGACCCGCCTGGAGACCGCAGGCATTCGCGATCTCCCGGAGGCGCGCAACGCCGCGCAGAGTGCCGAGGAGAAGGCGAGCTGGTCCCTCAGCCGGGAGCTGATCGAGGAGGTACTGGCCGCCGACACCCTGGTGATCGGCCTGCCCATGTACAACCTCTCCGTACCGTCCGCGTTCAAGGCCTGGTTCGACCGGATCGCCATTCCGCCGCTGATCGTGGACCTCACCACCGGGAAGGGCCCGCTCTCCGGCAAGCGGACCATCGTGGCCACGGCCCGCGGCGGCGCGTACGGGCCGGGGACGCCCAGGCACGGCTCGGACTTCCAGGAGCCCTATCTGCGCGCCGCGTTCGGCATGGTGGCGCTCGGGGAGAACCTGGAGTTCCTGCACTCCGAGATGACGAAGTCCGGCCATGTGCCGCGGCTGGCCCAGTTCCGGGACATCGCCGCCGGTTCCCTGAAGGAGTCGGTGGAAAGCGCCCGCGAGTCCGCCCGCCGCTGACGGGGCACGTCGAGGGAACCACGGGCCGACTCGCTCCACCGGATCTCGGCGGCATCCGGGGCCGTACGCATCGGGAGGTCCCTGAGGGGCGGGCCCGGCTCCCGCCCCTTCGGGCTCACTCGCCCGCGAGATCCTCAATGCTGATGTTGTCGTGCTGCACGACCCGCGTCGGAACATCTCCGTTCTCGATGCTCTGGCCGGGCCGGTAGAGGCCCCACTTGATGTAGCCGAAGTTCGTGGGATTCCTGGGGTGGAAGGTCTGCACGTTCTCGTACGTCTTGCGCAGGGCGAAGTCCGATTCGCCGGGCATACGGGCGGAGATCTTGTCATAGCCGGTCTTGTCGTCCGTCCAGCGGACGTCCACGCGGAATGCCATCTACTGATTGACGTACGGGCGGAAGTCGTCGACCACATCCGCCCGCAGTTCGAGCACGGGTGACCGGAAGGCGATCGAGGCGTCCTGCGCGGTGGCGTGTGTCGTCGTCAGTCCGGGAATTCCCGAGTCGAGGCTGCCGTCCTGGTAGTCGATGCCGAGCAGGGTGGAATGCGCGCTGCTGCGGGACTGCTGCGCCGTGGACCGGTTCGGCCTTTCCTGACCTGCCTCAGCGGTGTTCAGGCACACACGCAGAGAGTCCCCGTCAGTGCGAGGGCGGTCGTGGCCCGCACCATTGTCTTCCTGTGCATTTCCGCGTCCCTTCCTGTAGCCGTTCCCCGTCGGTCGTACGGTCAGCGGCCCGGCCTGTCGGTGATCCGGATCAGGTTACGGCCGCGCATGGTGCAGAGATGACCGGCCTCGTCGTTGGTGAGGCGGGAGCCGCTGTACCAACTGCCGTTGACGGCGGGAACGACGGTGCTGACGGCGAAGGTGCGGGGATCGAAGCGGAACACGGTCGTGTCGGAGACTCCGTACACCACACCGCGGTTGGTCACCAGGGCGGCGAACCCGTTGCAGACCTCCCTGATGTCCGCCCGGTGTACGAGGCTGCGCCGGTGAAGGTCGATGGCGAAGAGGTCGCCCTTGCGTGACAGGCCGTAGAGGTGTTGTCCCCGGACCGCCAGAGCCGCTGTGCCCGCCGTCTGCTGCGGGTCGATCCGCCAGAGTTCCTGGCCGCGGACGGGGTCGAACGCCACCACGGTGCTGCGCGGCCCGGTGGCGAGGGTGTTGTCACCGCCGAGGTGGCGTGACCCAATTCACTTCACTTCAACAGTTGCGCAATGCTTAAACTATCGCCATGAACACAGGCAGCCCGGCGGGGTGGGAAGCGGCGGTACTGGTCGGAGGGCCCGCGGACGGGCTACGGATGCGGGTCGCCGACCGGCCGCCGACGATCCAGGTGACCTGCCCCTGCGAGCTGGAAGCCCCGCCGAACGGCGTGCGCGCGGAGGCACTGCACATCTACCGCCGCGACTTCCGGGTGAATAGCGAGCCGCTGCGGTACGGCTTCGACGGGGCCAGCCCCTGACGGGCGCGTTACGCGCGGCTCAACGGACGGCGTCACTCTCCGCGGCAGGACGGGCCGACGCGGCATCCCCCGGCGCCGCCCGCATGATGCGCGGCGCTTCCTGCGCCGAGGCGTCATCGGCAGGGGCCGCGGAAGTCTCCGGGGCGCCGTCCTGCTTCATGGCCTTGGCCTCGCTCTTGAGGATGCGCATCGACTTGCCCAGGGACCGGGCGGCCTCCGGCAGTTTCTTCGAGCCGAACAGCACGATGACCACGATCGCGACGATCAGCAGGTGCCAGGGTTCCAGTCCGTTGCGGAGCATCTCGCCCACCCCATTCTCTTCGGCAGAGGCGGGTGCCGAGTGCACCACACCGCCTGCAACACTTGCTACATTGCGCAACTGTACAACTATGAAGCGGGGTCGGACGTCCCCTTCGTATGAGGCAGACGGATGAGGGCGTACGCATGACAACCAGCCACTCGGCGGCTTCAGCGCGGCGGCGGCGCACGGCGCCTGCGCCGCGGGACGGCGGGCATCACCACGTCCGCGCAGGGCGGCGCCGCAGACGCAGTCGTCTGCGGATCACCCTCGTGACCGTGCTGTCCGTACTCGTGCTCGGCGCAGCCGGGCTCGGCTGGATCTTCTTCGAGCTGAACGGCAACATCGACACCTTCGGCGCAGACGGCATCTCCGGCGACCGTCCCAAGGCCGCGAAGGGCGAGAACGTCCTCGTCATCGGATCGGACGCGCGCACCGGCGGCAACAGCGCGCTGGGCGGCGGCGACAAGGACGACATCGGCCGTTCCGACACCGCCTTCCTGCTGCATGTCCACGCTGACCGCCGGCACGCCGTCGCCGTATCCATTCCGCGCGACACGCTGGTCACCATCCCGCCCTGCAAACTGCCGGACGGCTCCTGGACCAGGACGCGGACCAACACCATGTTCAACGCGGCCTATTCCGTGGGGCAGACGGCCAAGGGCAGTCCCGCCTGCACCCAGAACACCGTCGAGGAACTCACCGGGCTGCGCGTGGACCACACGGTGGTCGTCGACTTCAAGGGCTTCGCCGAGCTGACGGACGTGGTCGGCGGCGTGAAGGTGTGCCTGCCGCAGGACATCCATCAGAAGGACCTCGACCCCAACCGCACCACCCGGGGAAAACTCCTCTTCGGCAAGGGGGAACAGACGGTCTCCGGACAGAAGGCTCTGGACTACGTACGCATCCGGCACGGCATCGGCGACGGCTCCGACATAGGACGCATCAAGCGCCAACAGGCGTTCGTGGCCAGCCTGATCACGAGGGTGAAGAGCGACGGCCTCACTCCCACCAAGCTCCTGCCGCTCGCCGACGCCGCCACCAAGTCGATGACGGTCGACCCCGGTCTCGGCTCGGCCGACAAACTGATCTCCTTCGCGATGTCCCTGAGGGACATCGACCTGCACAACACCAAGTTCGTCACCATCCCCTGGCGATACGAGGGCGCACGCGTGGCGATCGTCCAGCCGGCCGCCGACCAGCTCTGGTCCGCGCTGCGGGCCGACCGGACCATCGATGGCAAGGACGCCAGTGGCAAGAAGGGCGCGGCGGCGGCCTCCGCCCCGCCGAGCACCGACGAGCCCCTCTCCGGGGACGGCGTCGCCGTCGCCGTCTACAACGGCACCACCACCAGAGGACTCGCCGCACGTGCCGCAGCCACCCTTGCCGACCACGACTTCACCGTCACCGGTACGGCGAACGCGAGCTCCCAGGACCATGCCGACACCGTGATCGAGTACGGGCCGGGGCAGAGGAGCCAGGCCCAGAGCGTCGCCAGGCTCTTCCCCGGCGCCCAGTTGCACCCGGCGTCCGGCACGGGCATCAGTGTGACCCTGGGCAGGTCCTACACGGCCGGGGGCCCGGCAGCCGAGGCAACCGGGGTTCCCACGACCGTGACCGACGACGCTCGCTCGGCCGACGACGACCTGTGCTCCAACCTGTCGTACGGGTAGCACCGCCCGGAAGTGGATGCACATACCGCCCTGGAAGGACGGTGTCCCCGGATGTGGGCATCGGTGGTGTCCGGGAAAGGGCGGGGCCACGGCCTCGCCGAGCTCGGCGAACCAACGGCTCGTGACCTTCGCGCGGCCGCCCCAGGAGGCATCGACGGTGCGCCCGGCGGTCCACCGCGCAGACGTGGACCCGACCCGGGGCCGGCCATCACGTACTACTTGCTGACGGCGAAGCGCATCAGGGCGTGCTCGTTGCCTTGCTTGATCTTGCCCGTCGTATTGATCACTTCGAGCTTCCAGTTGTCGCCCACGCGAATGGCCTTGGCCACGGCGCAACCGTTGTCCTGGGTGAGCATGCTCGGCCAGATGTCGGCGACCTGCTGGGAGGTGCCCCCGGTCGCGTCGTACACCTTGAAGCTGATGTTGCGTGCCTTCTGGAAGGAACTGCCCTTCTTGTAGGCGGCGGCGACGAACACGATCGACGTGATGTGGGACGGGAGCCGCGCGAACTCGACGGTCACCGTCTCGTCGTCCCCGTCCCCGTGCCCGGTCTGGTTGTCACCGCTGTGCACCAGTGAGCCGTTGCCCATCGGATCGAGGGAGTCGAGGCCGGCCAGGCGCACCGGGTCTCCGGCCTGCATCGCGACGGCGATCAGGTCGAGGTCGGTACCGGACTTGCGACGGAGTATCCCCATCACCCCGCCGCTGCTGCCGGCGGTGGGGTCCCAGGACACTCCGATGGACAGATGAGTCACTCCGTCCAGATCCGCCGGGCCGTCTTCCTTCTTGAGCGTAATCATGTGTGGATCTTCCTTTTTGACGACGGGCTGCGACACCTAGAGTGTGCCTGGGAGCCTTCGGACCACCTTCGGCGCGGTTGCGCGGAGCGCGAGAACGGCAGCACGGGCGAGCCGAGCGACGTCGAAGCACAGGTTCGGCACCAGGACCTGTACGTAGCGATGTCGCCGCCGGCGAACCGGCTTCGCGGTGACGGTGTGGTCGATCGCGGCAACGTCGGCGGCGTGCAGAACGGGTTGCGGGCCCGGACATCTCCGGCCCGATCCTGCGGTCCCGGAAATATCAGGCACCGGCCCCGCGCAGTCGGCCCCTTGGCCCCGCCGCTCCCTCGGCCCGTGCGGCCAGCTGGCCGACCATGAGCCGGACCACGGTCACGACATCGGGATCGTCGACGTAGTAGACCTGGCGCCGGCCATCGCGGCGGGAGCGTACGAGTCCGGCCAGTCTCAGCTTTGTCAGGTGCTGACTGACCGCGGGCAGAGCCCCGCCCACCCGCACCGAGAGGTGGGTGACATCGCTCTCGCCCTGCGCCAGCGCCCACATGATGTGCAGCCGCGCCGACGACGCCAGCAACCCGAACTTGGCTGCCGCCTCGGCCAGCACCTCGGTGGGCGGATCTTCGGGGTCACCAACGTCTGCCGTCACAACCCGCTCTCTCCCGTCCCATCCCGTCCTGGCCAGTCCTCGCGCCTTGGTCCAGTTTAGGTGTCCGGCGTCCGTGCGAACGCTGCGGCGGCGGCACCGTCAGGACCCCTCACCCGGCGGACACGGCTCTACGGCACATCCCAAGAACGGGACACCGAGCATCACGCCTGCAGCAATATGACGCCGACCATCCACGGCGGAGGCGCGCCCTTGCTCACCCAGCCGACCGACGTGGGGTCGCAGGTTGCGTGAGCTTGCGGCCCTGCACAGCCACCACCGTCCCGCCCCGGGCGAAGCTCACGCGCCTGCCGTCGGTGCGCACATACCGGGTATAGGGTCCGTACTCCTGCGGGCCGGCCAACGGCTCGACCCGAAGCCGTCCGACGTCCGCCGTCGCCTCGTTCGCTTCCTTCTCTACCTCGTCCTCGTCCTCGTCCTCGTCCTCGTCCCGCGGTATCGGTGCGGATGCGGGGCAGTCCGCGCGGGCCCAGTGTTCCAACTCGGCCACCACCCCTGCCGACCGTCCGCTGGGGACGGCTCAAACGGTGAGGTTGCGCAGCCGCGCCAGGACGGCTTGCCGCTCCTCGGTGTCGTCGCTCCAGCCCTGTGCCCAGGCGAGCGCCGAGCCGCCCCCCGACTCCCGCAGGTGCGGGTCGGCTCCATGACACAGCAGCAGCTCGACGAGGGGCAGGTTGGCCTTGGCGGTGGCTGCGGCGAGTGGCAGTCCGCTGCGCCACCCCCGGGATTCGGCGTTGGGCGAGGCCCCGGCCGCCAGGAGCAGCTCGGCACAGCGGTTTTCGCCTTGGACGGCGGCGAGATAGAGCGGTGTGGCTCCGTCAGGGTCGCGGGTGTCGGGATCGGCCCCTTGGGCGAGGAGTCGCTGGAGAAGGCCGACTCGTCCGTCACCGGCAGCCGCGGCCAGCCGCTTCGGCAGCTTCTTACGCTTTCTGTTGTTCACGTGTTTCCACGGGCGCGGGACCTACCGCCTGGAGCTGCGGAAGGTGCAGTGGTGCGCCCGGTACCCCTTTCCGTACTTCTTGCTGATCTGGGCCTGTACATCTCGCTGGGCGGACTTTTCGGCCTCCGACTTGCTCTTCCCCTTTCCGTTGCCCTTGAGCTGCTTGTCTCCGTGGTCGCCACTTCCGATCTTCTCGACACCACAGACGGCGGTGGAGTACCACGCCTTGGGCTTTGCCATGGTGGCGTCGGAGGCTTCGGCGGTTCCGGTGAGGGCGAGCAGAACGCATGCCACTGCTGCGGTCCAGCAGGCGATGGACTTCTTCACGGTGCCGCGCTTTCGGTCGGTGGTGGGCGTGGGGGCGCCCGGCGGACACGATGGCATGCGCAGAGGATGAGATTGCGCGGCCGTTCAAGGCTGGAGTTCACGCGCGGAACGGTTCTTCGCCCGTTGTCACGGGGTGGGCGGCTCCTACGGGGCGTGGTGGTTTCACACCTTCGCGTGAGGTGGACCGAGGGGCCGTTCGCATTGCCTCGGGCCGAGGGCCCGCGACCAAGGCCGCCGCCGACTTTGCCTGACTGGTGGGACTGCCGTGATGCACCGGATCTACTTCCACCAGATCAACGTCGTCGGCTCCTTCAGCGGAACGCGCGAGGAGTACGGGCGCATGCTGACGCTGATGCGCACCACCGGCATCGGACCGCTGGTGGACGATGTGCTTCCGGCCCAGGAGGCGCGTGCGGCGCTCAAGCGGCTCGCGGACGGCGACGTGCGCGGCAACCTCGTCGTCACCTGGCCGGATGACATCGGGCCAGCAGGCGGGCCGGAGGCGTTCACCGGCGGGCGGAGCGGCCGGTGAACGCCGCGATCGATGTCGTGCGCGAGGCGGGCGACGGCCCCGCCGTTCCGCCGTGCGACAGCCGGTTCCACTACGTTCCGCCGTGGCGGGCCGCGACGTTGGGAGCGCTGGCGGAGCGGGTCCTGCCCCCGGTCGCCGACGTGGCGGAACGGTGCGCGGCCGCAGCCCGGCCGGACGAACCGATCACCGCCGCCGAGATGGCGACGCTGATCGGCGCGTGCGCGTACGTACGGCTGCGGGGCGGGCGCGACGGCTGCACCCTCGCCTTCGGTGGTCTGCCCCCCGGAGCTGGCGGAGCACTCCCGGTGCGAGCGGATGACGGTGCGGGCGGCGCTGGAGTGCGTCGACTGGTTCGACGCCAACCAGCGATTCCTCACCGGCGTACGCGTCGCACCGGGCGGGCCCACCGGGACACGGCCTTTTGACGGCGCGCTCTACGGGCCGGAGCTGGCGCGGTGGTACGACCAGGCGCGTCGGGTGACCGAGCGGTTCAACGACGTACTGCGCGGTTTCGCCAAGGGCTTCCTCGGCTCGCGCCGCGTCCTGGAGCTGGGCACGGGTACCGGCAGGCTCGCCCGCAACGTCGCGCCCTTCGCGGGCTCCTAAACCGGGATCGAGGCGTCGCGCGCGATGATCGACGCGGGAGGCCGGGACGGCCTGGACGTGCGACACGGCGACATGATGGCGATGCCGTTCGCCGCGGGATCGTTCGACGCGGTCGTCGAGCACGAGGGCATCGACTTCTGCACGGAGCCGTTGCTGGCGGCCACCGAGGTCGAACGCGTCCTGGCGGCCAACCAGCCACGGTCCGGATCCGGCCCAGCTCCACGCACGTAACGGGTGGCCCCGTAAACACCCCTCGGAAACGCTCCGCTGAGCCTCTGAGTCCTCGTCCGCTCCGAAACCGGGCAGAGAGTGACGCGCCGGATGCCGACAACGTCCCCACCATCCTGCCCAACCCCGACGGCCTGATTCCGAACGATCCCAACAGTCCGGGCGCGGCCCTGGGAAACGTCGGCCACGGCTTCACGCCAAGACTGAAGATGCCCCCTGAGTTCTTCTGCGACGGCCACGAACCCGCCTACGCCCACGACACAGTTCACCGGCTGCCCGACCCGAAACACATCAAGGGCTCCGGGAACCTGGCCGCCTGCCGTGGTCGCCGAGATACCGAAATCGCCTCGTGATCGCCCCAGTGACCAGAGCCATGCAGTTGGTCCAGCGCCTCGAAGCAAGCGTCATCCGAGCGTCAAGAATCTTTCAAGCGAGGCCCTGAAATCGTCGCTGCCGCGGTGGCTTCCACCATGAAATCGCAGGTCAAGCCACCTCCAGGGTCAGTCTGTCCGCTCGATCCGCTACACGAAGGGAAATAGGTCGAGCGACCCGTTCGGGCAACAAAAACCCCAGGTCAGGAACCCTTAGCAGCAGGCTCCAAAATCGCCACGCACTCCACATGATGCGTCATCGGAAAGACGTCACGAGGATCGAAATTCAGAGAACCTGCAGGTCAGACGAGGTGTGACCGCTTCCGAGGAGCGGCCTGCACATGCCCGGAGCGTCAAGCGAGCGTCACGGCCGAGACGGGGCGGCCCTGCTCGACGCGTGTAGACGGTAGTTTCCGAGTCGAAGTACTGACCGGGGAAGCGCAACGGCGTGTACGTCGAGCTTGTCGCTGTCCAGACAGTAGTGCCCCACGGAGTGCTACGGGTGTGCCACGTGACGTCGCCTCTTTCGTCAACGAGTCGGTGATCGGGAGCGGTTCGGGTACACGCCCGACGCATTGCCCGCGCCGCCGGGCCCGGGGCTCCGATTGACGGCACGGCCGGGGCGGTGTGACGATGCGCCGATGTCGGACCTGCACGCCCGGATGGCCGCCCGGGTCGGTGGCCTCACAGCCGTCGTGGTCGCGCGCTGCGCGGCGGAGGCGCCGTTCTACGGGGCACTGCCCCGCGCCACCCTCCAGGGCGAGGTGGCGCGGTCCATCGCGGCGGTGCACGCGCTGTTGCTCAGGGCACTGCGCAACGGCGGCGGGGGTCCGTTGGGGCCGGGCGATCTGACCCGGCTCATCGAGTGGTCGGCGCGCCGGGCCGAGGAGCGCGTCCCCCTGGAGGCGGTGATCGCCGCGTACCTGATCGGTGCCGAGGTGTGGTGGCAGACGCTGACCGAGGTCGCGGAGCCCGGTGAGCTGGCCGGGGCGGGCGGCAAGCTGCTCGCCTGCCTGCACGCCGCGCTGCCCGCGGTAGTCCTTGCCCACCAGAACGCCCGGGAAGACCTCCACAGCGAGGACAAGCGTGTACGGCGGGCCCTGCTCGGCGCCCTGCTGGAAGGACGGCCGTACGAGGAGCTGGCGGGTGTGGCGCGGGTGGCCGTGGTGGGTGAGTACGAGGTGGTTGCCTTCCCGTTCGAGTCCGACCCGCCGAGCAGATTGGTGCAGTCCTCGCTCGATGCCTTCACCGGGATTCCTGTGCTGATGGACCACGTCGCTCGGATCGCCTTGTTGCCGGGCAGGTCCGACGTGCCGGGCCTGGTGGCCCGGCTGGAGAAGGACGTGGGGCAGCCCGTGCGCGCCGCCGCCGCCCGCTCCTCCGTACCGGCGGCCATCTCCTCGGCGGCGCAGGAGGCCGGCCGCGTGCTGGATCTCGTCCGGCGCCTGGGACGCCCGCCCGGGTGCTACCGCCTCGATGACGTGCTGCTGGAGCACCAGCTCGCGCGCCCCGGGGACGGCCTGGTGCGGCTGGCGGCCAAACTCGACCCCTTGGAGGAGCATCCGTACCTGCTCGAAACGCTGCGCGTGTTCGTGGAGCGGGGGCTCAACCGCCGCCGGACGGCGTTGGAGCTGTGCGTCCACCGCAACACCCTGGACTACCGGTTGCAGCGAGTGACCACGCTGACGGCCCTCGACGTCGCGGTTCCCGCGCAGGCGCGGCTGATCCAGGCGGCGCTCGTCGCCAGGGACCTGGCCGGGCCCGCGGATCACCGCGGGGTCACCGGATGGCAGGGATCCGCAGGAGCAGCGGAAAGCGGATGAACCACGGCCGGCGTCGGCGAGCGTTCGGCCTGTCATCTGTCAGAGCCAGGCGCCGAGTTCCTCGTGCCGGGGTGCGAGGACCGGGCCGGCGCCGGGGTGGTCGAAGACCATGACGGGCCGGTCCGCGTTCCAGCCGGACCAGCCCGGCTGTCCGGTGGTGGCGAAGGCGACCCAGGCCCGGTGCATGGCGTCGGCCAGTGGCTGGGGCGCGCCGGGCCCGGTCAGGTCCTCGGCGGCGCGCAGGTTGTCGAAGACGAAGCCGAGTTCCAGCGCATGGCACGCGCCGAGTCCCATCACGGGCGAGCGCCAGCAGAATTCGTAGACGAAGGTGCGGGCGGGCCGGGAGTCGGCGAGGCGGTTGAGCGGCCCCCGCAGCAGCAGGTCGGTGGCCATTTCTCCCAGGATCTCGCCGGGTTTGGCGTGCGGCCGGGTGGCTCGGTACAGGCGTGCCACGCGTTGCGGGACACGGATCTTCAGCAGTGCCAGCCGCAGGGTGAGCCGGCTGATCCGGTCCACGGTTCCGCCGGGTACGAACCACAGCCGGTACTCCTCCCGGTTGCAGCCCAGCAGCAGGTCGGCCTCGGGAGGGGGCGGGGCGGCGGGCACCACGTCGTCGTCGACCACGATGTGGAAGCCGGGACCGCCGCCGATGGGGTCGGACCGGTCGACGACGGCGGCCTGCGCGTCCAGCAGCAGGTCTCGGTCCACCGCCGCGAACGCCTCGGCGGTGGCCGGGATCCGCAGTCTCTTCGCCATCGACCGTACAGGCTTCGCGCCCTCGCGGCGCGACACCGTGTGCGGCGGGCCGCTCTGCAGGATCGCCCGGTGGAACAGCCCGGCCGCGCCGGGGCTGGTCATGAGGGCCGCGACGCTGATTGCGCCGGCGGACTCCCCGAACACGGTGACGTTCGCCGGATCTCCGCCGAAGGCGGAGATGTTGTCGCGGACCCAGATCAGGGCCGCGATCTGGTCGAGGAGGCCCCGGTTGACGGGGGCGTCGGGGAAGACCCCGAAACCCTCGACGCCGAGCCGGTAGTTGACGGAGACGAGGACCACCCCGTCGCGCGCGAAGGCGCCCCCGTCGTAGAGCGGCAGGCTCGCCGAGCCGTTGCGCAGGGAACCCCCGTGGATCCAGACCATGACGGGCAGCCGGCCCTCACCGACGGATGGGGTCCAGACGTTGAGGTTGAGACAGTCGTCCCCGGCGATGCTCGGATCGGGTATCAGCCGGTCGAGCGGCGGGCGGTAGGGGCGTTTGGGGGCGGTCGGCCCGTACTCCAGTGCGTCTCGTACCCCTTCCCAGGACTCGACCGGGGCGGGAGCGCGGAAGCGGTGGGCGCCGAAGGGCGGGGCGGCGTAGGGGATGCCGAGGAAGGTGGCGATCCCGTTGTGGAAACGGCCTCGGACCTTGCCCTGCCCGGTGGTCGCGATGAGGTCCATGGCGGTCCTTCCATGTGCGAACGGGGGCCGGCCGCCCCTGGTCGCGGGAGCGTCAGGGGCGGGCGGCGTGGATCGGGACGGCCGCCGGTCACGGCAGAAGGGATCTCCGGGAGCGGGTCACTGGCTTGCGAGGCCGTTGCGGCGGACGTCGGACCAGGTGCCGCTGTCGGTGCAGATCCCGCAGTCGGCCCCGAAGAACTGTGCCCTCGCCGTCTGGTCCCCCATCAGGTGTGCCTTGAACCAGGCGGTGGTGGGCGCGGCGAACGGGCCGGGGTCGCCCACCACCGTGAGGTGATCGGCGCCGCGCAGTTCCCCGTAGATGGCCGGGATGTGGTCGGCGTCGTTGTAGAAGGCCTTGACCAGGAAGGGGAAGACGATGCTGTCCTTCTGCCCGGCCAGGAGGAGCGCGGGTACGTGCACGTTGTCGATATTGGCGAGCGGCCCGGGCTGGATGGGGAGGATGGTGTCGATGCGCGGGTCCGCGCCGACGACGATGGCGGCGGCGCCGCCCTGCGAGTGACCGGACGCGCCGATGTGCTCAAGGTCGACACGGTCGTGGAAGGGGCTGGCCTGGTCGGCGTTGCGACGGGTGAGCAGGTCGATCCCGGCGCGCATGGAGATGCCGAGGTTGGACTGCGGGGTGTTGGCGGCGGCGACGATGAAGCCCTGACTGGCCCAGTGGAGCAACAGTTCGCGGTAGACGACCGGGAAGGCGAAGGTGCCGTTTCCCCACACGATCACGGGGTGGCGGCGGTCGCTGGTCGCGATGTCACGCGGGTAGTACAGGGTGGTCACCGCCCCGACCTCCACCGCGGTGGCGTAGGGGCCGGGAGCGCCGTAGTCGGCCGCGGCCGCCTCGGCACCGGAACCGGTGGGGGAACCGGTGGACGCCGCTGCCGCTCCCGCGCCGGCAGAAGCCGTCAGCAGGAGCATGAGCGCGGTCAGGGGGACGAGCAGTTTTCTCCAGAGCACAGCGGACTCCCGATGTCGTCACGGTGAACTGGATGTTTCATCCGGCTCACACCTTGTCTGATCGCACATCCTGAAGCACGGTTCGAGAACCGTCTCTGCGCAATCGCGGCAAGCAGCGACGCCGGAGTTTGTGCAACATGCCGAGACGCCTGAGTGCGGTGAGGGTGCCATGCTCGGTTCCGCCGCTACGGCAGAGAGCCCGCCGCCCGGTCCCGAGGGGAGAACACCGGGAACGGAAGAGCCCTGCACATCGCCCTCCCCTCATGGTCTTGCACGGGAACTCATGTGACGCTCCATCAGAACGAGCGTCGACACATCGCCCGTAACGCCCACACCGCACGTCATACATGCGGGTAAAGCCGCAGGTCAGGAGCCCTTCGCGACCGGCGCAAGGATCACCGCGCACTCCACATGATGCGTCCCGACGCGACAACATCGACGAACTCGCGAGCTCATCAACTTGACCTCTTCCGAAATCGGGGCGGGCACGCGAGCAACGTACCTTCATCGCTGGACGGCGAAGGCCTGCCAAGACCGCCCAACGCGACCGCGAGGTCCACAAGTCACTCACCGCCGCTTGCGACGCCGGTCTTCCAGTGATCACCTCAGAAACCGGGCCGTGTCACGGTCCTCATCCGAGATCGGACAGCAGGAGCTCCAGTTCCCTCTCCTCCTCGACACGAACACCGAGTTCGGCGACGGCCGCAGCGAGTGCCGGCTCCCAGGGGGTCTCCGTCGGAGTGCTGACGAGCGGGGACAGCGGAGGTGAAGCGCTGCGGAGCACGGCGGCGCGATAGTCCGCAGCCGTGTAGCGCCAGGGCCGCCATGGGACGCGGCGGTGAAGGATGCCGGCGATCCGGAGTCCGCCCCAGTCGAAGTCCCCGTGGTAGTACAGGGCCGCTCCGTGGTCGTGCAGCCCCCGGAGCAGCGTGAGGGCGGCGGCGGAAGGCTGGCCCTGGAGACAGACGAGGGGCGGACAGGCAGGGCCGAGCGCGTCGGCCGCCACCGCGAGGACGGTCGGGTTCTCGCAGATCCGCACCATGGGAGCGGCGGCGGCCGGAGGCCTGCGGGTGAGCTGGCGAAGGGTGAGCACGCAGGGTTCGCCGTCTTCAGCCAGGCGGTCCAGGGCTGGGGTGCCGCGCAGGTTCAGGGTCAGTACGGTCGAGGACAGCTCATCCCGCAACAGTCCCACCGCGGCCCACGCCTCGCGTCGCCATTCGGCGCCCTGACCGTCGTGGAAGCCGGTCAGCGCACGGGCCCCGGACAGGGTGAGGGTGGCCAGCGGTGTGCCGTCGTCAAGAGCGTGGGCCCAGCCGAGGACCCGGGCGGCGAAGGCAGGTTGCGAGACGATCGGGACGGCGGGGAGCGCGCTCAGCGCGGTGCACACCCCGGTGAGCAGGCCGAGCGTGACGTCTGGAGTGCGCCCCAGACGCCGCGCGAGGCCGTCGGCGCGTATCCGGGCCGCCCACTCCGCAAGCGCGGGGACCGAAACGACGAGCTCGTCGAGCGGCGCGTGCGCCCGTTTCCAGGCATCCTCCTCCTCTTGGCGGGTCTGGGCGAGCGATGTGACAGGTCCCGTGAGTGCCTCGACCGCAGCGGCGAGGCCATTCGGGCTTACGCCCGAACGGCGTAGTACGGCGTCGACCGCGTCCAGCCGTACCGTCAGGGTCCTGCCGCCACCAGGAGCTCGGGCGAGAAGTCGTTCGACCGCCGCCCGCTGAGCCGGAGTGGGATCGCCCAGAGACACGGAACCGGTCAGGGGCTGTCCGGTCACCAGACGTCGGCGCGCTCGCTCGACGAGCCAGGCGAGTTCCGGTGCACCGAGCAGCCGAGTGAGCCTCGTGCCGTCGACCGCTCCGATCTCGGGCTCATGCCCGTGGCTCAGTTCCACAGTGGCTCGGGCTCCTCTGCACTAGGCGTGGCCTGGGGCGCGTTACGTACGGGATCCTCGCGACGCTGTCGTCTCGTACCGTCCCACTCCCAGCGGGTGACGAGTACCGCCGCCACCTCGTCGATCCGGGACAGTTGAGCGATGGCGATGCCGGGCACCTGCGGGTAGCAGGCCCACTCCCGTTCGCTGGTCATGACCACATCGAGGTCAAAGGCGCTCAGGAGGCCGAGGCACTTGGCGCGGGAGTCGTCGTCCACGCCGGCGAACGCCTCGTCCAGGGTGACCAGGCGGGGCGCGTGCGGGCTGCCCGCGCTTGCGTAGTGCGAGGAGGCGGCGGCGAACAGCGGTACAGACACGGCGAGGACGCGTTCGCCGCCGGAGGCCGGGCCGGTGGCCGGGACCCAGCGCCCGTGCTGGTGGCGTTCGACGCCGAATTCGTGCCAGGAGCGGTAGTCGAGCGCGGCCGTGAGGTGATCGAGCCAACTGCCCGAGCCGTCGTCGGACTGTTGGCGGGAGATCTGGGCCTGGAGGAACTCGCCCACCGCCGCGCGGTCCTCTGGAGTCCAGGCGTCCGCGGACTGGCGCAGCCTCTCGCGGGCTTGGGCCAGTCCGGACGGAGCCTTGCGCGAGGCCCGCCACACCAGCCGGAGTCTCATGCCGGTGGAGGTGGGCCGGTCCTCCAGTTCGGTGTTCATGTCCCGCACCTGTCGTTCGGCGGCACCGATGAGTTCCTGGAGGGTGCCGGCGACCTCGGTGATCAGGTGGGTTTCGAGGATCTCGCGTTCGTGCGCGGACAGGATGCGGGTGAGCTCGCCGACCTCCGTGGCGAGTGCTTCGGCGAGTTCGGGCACGGCGCGCTCACGGCCCTGGTAGACGATGTCGACGACCATGCCGTCCTCGACCATGCGGGCGGACGCGCTGTGCCCGTGCCGGGACAGGGTGTCCTGCAGGGTCTTGAGTTCCTCGCTGAGTCGACGCTGGACCCGTTCCCAGGCGGCATCCGTGTCGTCGACGTTCGACAGACCGGATTCGATGGCGCGGGCGAACGCGATGGCCGGGGTCGCAGCCCAGTGGCCGTCGTCCGAGGCGGGGACGGTGACCTCGGGCAGCGCGACCGCGACCAGGCCGGTGGCCGTGAAGCGCTGGAGGGCGGAGATGGCCTCCGCACGTGCGTCGACGGCTTCGGCGAGGTCCTTCTCCAGTTGCTCGATCCGCCCCTCGGCCCGGCTCGCCTCCCGGTCCGCCTGGGCGTGACGCTGCCGGGCGTTCTTCTGGTCGGTCTCACAGATCCGCTGTGCCTCGGCGGTCTCGGCAAGGCGCCGTTCGAGTTCGGCGACGGCGGCGCCGACGGTGGAGCGCAGGGTCCGGTGCCGCTCGTCGGCCGCCGCCGCCTCGCGCGCCGCCTCTTCGGCCCGCTGGGCGAGGTCGACGACCCGCTGCTCCGCCTCGGCCGCCTCGGCACGCTCGTCGTCCACCTGCCGTGCGGCCTCCCCCCGTTCGCGCAGCGCGGGCCACAGAGCCGCCAGCGCGGTGGCGAGGGAGCCGAGGGCGTGACGTACGGCGGTGAGTCCGGCCAGGTCGGCGGGCAGCCCCAGATCAGCGGCGGCCTCGGTGAGCTCAGCGGCGGCCCGCTCGGCGAGCTCAGCCGCCTCGACGGCCTCGGTGGCACGCCCCTCATACCGGGCACGGGCCTTGCGTACGGTCTCGGCGGCGGCGCTGACGAGCGCGTGTGCCCTGGTGAGCGGCGACTCGTCGGGGACGTCGGCGAGCTCGGCGTCGAGCGTGCGCCGACGTGCCGCGATCACGGCGGACCGAGCCGCGAGATTCTCCGACTCCTCACGCAGGGAGGCGAGTTCGATGCCGAGCGCCGCGACCCGGGCCCGGCGCGCTGCTTCGCGTGCGCCCTCGCCGATGTAGGTGGCGGCGGGCTTGGCCCATGTACCGGTGAGGGCGCCGATCCGGAAACGCCCGTCGGGTGCCGCCCATGTCATGGCTCCTCCCCCGCCGTCGAGGCCGATGGCGGCGAGCAGTCGCGTCACCGTCGTCTCGTCCAGGACACGGGCTTGCCCATCGCTGTGGTCCACCACAGGGCACAGCACGTCTGCCAGTGAGGGGCCGCTCACCGGTCCGTTCGGCGGGGAGAGGAGGACATCGTGGCCGTTCGCGGCGAGGGCGGAGCCGTCGGGCAGCACCCAGGCGTCGAGGAGGCCGGAGGCTTCGAGTGCCGCCTCGAGCCCGGCACGGCCGGCTTCGGGCAGTCCGTCACGGAAGTCGACCAGGCGCCAGAGCGGCGCGCCCGGCAGCGTCTCGCGCAGGCCGGGGGTGCGCGTCGCCGGGGGCCGGGGTTCGCGTCCGGTACCGGCTTCCAGTGCGGTGAGCTCGCGACGGGCCTCGGCGGTGCGCTCTGCCAGCTCCGTGGTCGCGCGGGCGGCTTCGGCCGCCTGGTCGGCGAGGTCCACCGAGCGGGCGGTGTGCGCCCGGGTGGCACAGAACCGCGCCGGGTAGGGGCCGTCGAGGTGACGGGTCCACTCCTGGAGTTCGTCCAGGAGGCCGTTCGCGTCGGCGTAGGCCAGCTCCTTCCAGGCGTGGGCGCGTTCGCGTACGTCGTCCAGGAGGGCCCGGCCCGCCCGCGCCGCGTTCTCCTCCGCCTCGCCGTGTGTCTCGGCGGCCAGCGCGAGGTCGCTCTCCGCCTCGTCGAGGAGGCCCGACGCCCGACGGTGCTCGGCGGCTGCCTGCTCGGACGCTTCGAGGCGGCCCTCGATGTGGTCGAGCGCCCGCCGGGCGCGGTCCGTGGCTTCCTCGACGGCGCGCCGCGATGCGGGCTCGGGCAGCAGGTCGTCCGCCGGCAGGGCGACGTGCGCGGCGGCTGCCTGCTCCCGCACGTGGGCGTAGGTCGCTTCGGCCCGGCCCCGCGCGGCACGCAGCCGGTTGTCTGCGGTGCCGAGCCGCCCGAGCGCCTTGGCGTGGAGGGCGTCCGCCTGCTGCCGGTCCTCCCGCGCCCGGTCCGCCGCCTGCCGGGTTCGCGTCACGGCCTGGGCGGCGTGCTCCAGCTCACGGGCGTCGCGCATCTCGGGCGCCTCGCGCAGCGCTTTCTCCTGGGCCCGCAGACGCTCCCCGGTCTCGGCCAGGGAGCTGATCTCCTCTTCGGCCGCCGCTCGCTTCTCCTCGGCCCGGGTTCGACGCTCCTGGTCCTCGGCCAGATCTCGCTGCACGCGCTCGTAGCGGGAGTGCTCGGCGCGCGGGAGCCGGGCGCGGCGCCGGGTGGCGATCCGGGCGTACCGCCGGTAGTACTCCAGGAAGGCGGAGGCGGCCCGCTCGGCGGCGGACGCTGCGGCCAGCTCGTCCTTCTCCTCGTCCAGGGACCGGAACGCCTCGGCCACGTCGGCGATGACGGCCTGTTCCACGGGCGGCAGCGCCTCGGTGAGGGCACGGGAGAGAGCGGCTTCGTTGGGCCGCTTGGAGAGCTGGGGCTGGCGCAGTTGGATGAGCAGGTCGACCAGGGCGGCGTACCGCTGCTCGCCGAGGCCGAAGAGTGCTTCGTCGACCGCTCTGCGGTACACCTTGGCCTGGTCGTACACCATGCCGTGCCCGGCGACGGCCTCCGCGAGGCGGTCCCGGGACAGGGCCGTGCCGGTGGCGTCGAGCAGCCGGAAGGTCTCCTCCGTGCGTTCGGTGGACCCGTGGTCGACGCGCTGGCGGGTGACGGCGTACCAGTGCCGGGCGATGCCCCGCCCGCTGACGGCTTTGAGCCCGCACAGCAGCGTACGGAAGTGCTGCTCGCCGGTCGTGTCGTCGAGCCTGCCGAACTCGATCCAGGTGTAGCCGAGCCGTTCGGAATGCGGGTGCTCGCCGCCGAGGAGCAGGTTCCACTCCATCCGCTTGCCCGGGTCGCCGTCGGGTTCGACACGACGCGGGGTGAGGTCGCCGTCGAGCAGGAACGGCAGGGTCAGGGCGAGCACCTTGGACTTACCGGTGCCGTTGTTGCCGCGCAGCAGCAGGCGCCCGTCCCGGAAGTGGAACTCCTCCACGTCGTAGTGGAACAGGTCGACGAGCCCGATGCGCAGGGGTTGCCAGCGGGAACGCCGCGGGGTGGGGAGGCGGGTCACGAGGTGGCCTTTCGCTGCGGAGGCACGGGGGCGGAGCCGGGTTCGCGGATGACGGTCTCGCCGACCGCGTACCGGGCGAGGGCGGGTCGCACCACGACCGCGTACGGAGTACGGGAGACCAGGCCGAGCGCGGCGAGCCGGGCGACGGCCTGTGCGACGAGCTCGGTCTCCATGCCTGGCTCCCGGGCGGACTTCGACCAGAATCCGCCGTGCTGGGAGGCGAGTTCACGGACTCGGAGGGCAAGCTCGTCGAGATCGACGGGGCCGTCGGCGGCGGCCAGGTGCTCGGCGAGCAGCAGGGTGACATGGCCGTAGGTGCCCTGTTCGGGCATGCGGAGGTCGGTGAGGTCGTCTTCAGGGTCGACCATGGCGATCCCCTCGGCCCGCACCTCGGCGACCAGTCCGGTCAGCTCGGTGATCCGGGCGGTGAGGAAGCCGCGCTGCCGGGTGAGGTAGCCGAGTTCGGCGTCGCTCAGGTCGTCGTAGTAGAGCACCGGGTCGTCGAGGAGCCTGCGGGTGAGCGAGCGGCGCATCGCGCGGAAGCGCAGCTCGTCGCTGTCCATGGCCGTTTCCGCGACGAGTTCGGCGAGCCGGTCGTCGAAGGCTTCGGCGTGGACGGTGGAGGGGCCGCGGCGGGACGCCAGAAGCCCGGCGAGGACCCGGCGTTCGACGTCGTACAGGACGTCGCCCGCCCCGCTGACGTAGGCCTCTTCCTCGCCCGCGACCCGCCTCAGCACGCCGAGGTCGAGCAGCAGCCGTACGACGGCGGCGAGATCGAGGCGCTCGTCTCGGCGCTCCAGGGCGAACTCGATCCCCGTCGCGGCGAGTCGGGGATCGGCGGCGTCGAGGACGATCTGGTCGGCGAGGCGCCCCAGGGCGATCTGGGCCTCGCCGCGTTCGAGGGCGGCGAGCGCGAGGCAGAGCAGGACGTAGCGGCGTCGGGTGAAGGGGGCAGCACCGCGGGTCGTGTCCCGTGCGGGGTGGGTGGGGTCGGTCAGCACACCGGGACTCTTGCGCAGCCGCGCGGCTTCCGTGTCCGCCTGGAGCGCCCAGCCGGTGTTGCGGTCGAACCACTCACGTAGCTCCGATGCGTGCCGACGAGCGAGGCGGAACTCCTCGGCGTACCGGCCGCGCGCGAGCAGGAGTGGCTGCTTGAGCAGGGCACGGGCGGCTTTGCGCAGCTCGGCGGCGTGCTGGCCGTCCAGGACCTCGGCGAGTGGTGTGGTCATCGTCGGGGTTCTCCGTCCGCCGGACCGTCTCCGCCCACCAGGTCGTCTCCGCCCACCAGGTCGTCTCCGTCCGTCAGGTCGTCTCCGTCCGTCAGGTCGACGATCTCGATGAGGTGGTCCGGCCCGCCGAAGACTCCGCCGGGGGTACGGACCTCGGCGGTCGTGCCGTCGGCGAGTGCGGTGAGTCTGATCTCCATGGAGCCGTCGTTGCTGGTGGCGGTGGTGTGCCGCATACCGGGCCGCCATGTGGCCAGGGCGTCCCCGAGCAGCTGGAGGAAAAGTCCGAAGGAGGCCGGGTCGAGCTCACCGAGACCGGACAGGCGCGTGACGCCATGAGTGACGAGCCGGGCGCGGGCGGCGGCCGTCTCGGAGGCCTGCTTGGCAGCGGTCTCGGCGAGCGAGCGCCGCAGCTCCTCCCGGTCCTCGACCTTGCGGGGCTTGCCGCGCCGCTCATAGCTGCCGGTGCGGCGCAGCTGCGGGCTGATACGCAACGGCTCGGCCTCGGCCCACGAGGTGGAAGCCGGGACGGGCCGCGCCGCGCGGGCGGCGAGGGTGTCGGCGTCGACGGTGAGGTGCCGGGCCGGATAGAGGCCGAAGGCGGCCCGCCACAGCCGGTGCCGGGCGTCGTCGTCGGGCGCCTCGGCAAACCAGCGCGCCAGCGTACGGAAGTCGGCCGACCGGTCGGAGCGGCCGGCCCGGCGCTCGTTCAGCGCTCGTACGACGGCGAGGAGCTGGGGAATCGCACCGAGTGCCCGGCCGCGCAGGAGCCTGGCCTGCGATTCGCGCCCGTCCCTGCTGATGAACCACGCGCCGAGCCCCGACCAGCGGGCGGCCCACCGCTCGTACATCTCCCGCTCCGCGTTCGCGGCATCCTCCGGCGAGGCGTCGACGGCTTCCCGCCCGGCGGCTGCCCGAAGCAGGGGCTCCACCCTCCCGTCCTCTTCCAGCTCCAGGATCAGCCGCGCGATCCGCCCGCCCAGCGCGATCAGATCCTGGATGAACCGCTCCAGGTACTGGATGAGGCGGTCCTTGTACGCGAGGAAGACCGCCTCCTCGACATCGTGCAGGTCGATGGTCTGCTGGAGCGATCCCATGAAGGCCCGGGCGTTGTCGGCGAGCGCGGCGAACCGGCTGGCCAGCGCGTCGAGCGCCAGATGCGCTTTGGCCGGATCCGGCTGCTCCTCGGCAGCCAGCACGAGCAGGGCGCGAAGCTGGGTGACGATGTCGTGCAGGGCCACGGCCTGGAGGGCACCGCGCCGCCCGAGCGCCTCGTCATAGGCGGACAGCGCCTCCTCGGCGGCCTCCCCCTCCCTCGTGAGCTGGTAGATGAACCGCTTCCGGTAGAAGTCCTCGACCGCGGTCACCCGGGCGGTATCGGGATCCGCCCGCAGATTGCCCCAGCCGACGAGCCTGTCGAGCGCGCCGACGACGGCGTCCGGCTCGGCGGGACGGACATCCGCCGGCAGCGCGGTGTGCACGTCCTCGGGCCGCAGGTGGACCGCGAACCGCTCCTTGGCCGTCAGGAACGTCCGCATCACGTGGCGGTAGAGCGGGGTGTTCGGCACCGTGAGATGAGCGAAGGGGCCGAAGCCCGACGGCTCGGGAAGGGGGCCGGCGGAAGCACTGGGGGCGGTGACAGTCATCGCCGCCATTGTCCCTGAGGCGCGGCTACCACGGAAAGAGACCGAAATACCCGGCCGATTCACCCCGTTTGACCGGATCAGGATGTCACCGATGTCGAGCTGGAGCAGCCCGACGAGGATCCGGACATTGCGGATGAGCGGATCACGGGGCCGTACGACCCGTCCAAGATCGAGATCCAGACCCTCAACCCGACGGTCAACTGCGCCGGATGCCGGCTTTCCGTCGGGTTCTGTGACTCGGGCCCCACGCCTTACAGCGGCGTCGCCACTTCGAGTACGACGAAGAGTGCGAAGGCCGCGTTCAGCGACGAGAGGGTGGACACGGCTGTTCCCGAGGCGGCGACGAACGCCGCGACGCCTGTCGAAGTGAGCGCCGGCGGCCAGCCGCGCTCCGGTGGCACCGGACCCAGCGACGCGGCCACGCGTCGCGGGACGGGCCCGGCCACGGCGAAGGCCGCGAAGGCCGGGGCGGCGGCCCGGTGTGAGACGAGCGCCGCCTTCCCGACGGCGCGGGCAGTAAGCCGCCGGTCACCAGTGTGGAGGGCAGCCTCCTCGTCCGCCCAACGTTCGGTGGTGTACGAGATGGCCACGCGGAGAGGCCGCAGAAGTGGATTGGCGTAGCCGGCCAATTGGGCGGCCAGCAGCAGGCGGTGCTGTCGGCACGCCAGATGCGCCCGCTCGTGCGCGAGGAGTGCCTGCTGCTCCGCCGTGGTCGGAGAAGCGAGCATGGCGGAAGAGACCATGATCCTTCCCGGCGAGCCGGGTAATGCGTATGGCATCTCGTCGGGCAGCAGGGCGGCCTCGCCCGTCGTGGACAACGGGCAAGCGTCCTATGCGCGCGGGAACGAAACGATAGTGAGCCCATAGCATCGACGCGCAGACCAGGGCCACAGCCGCGAGGTCGACGATCGCCGCCCTTGCCCGCGAGCCGATCGTGCGGGACAGCCTCCCGCACCTCGTCGTCTGACCAGCCGTCCGGAAGCGGGTTTCCGGGAAGCTGAGCCGTCCCGACCACAAGACGCCCACATGCGTCAGCTCGTGATTCCGCTCGGACAGCAGCCGGGCCAGTTCTCTGACCCGTGCTTTCAGCGCGTCGACCTCCTTGCTCTTCGGTGAGGAGAGCACCAAATCGACCGCGTCCTTCTTGAACCCTTCCGGGAGCTACTTGCCACGAGCCATGGCAGACCACTTCCACCCGCAGAACGCCACGCGACCTGCCGTTCAGGTGTCGGTCTCGAAGGGGTCGCATCGCACGACCCGGTGTGCGAAGAAGTCGATGCCGATCCGGACAGGAAGGACCGCACGGGCCGAGCTGCGCGTTTCACGCCATTGACCGGCCGGTTTCGGCTACCCAGGGAGCGCCGCGCTATGCCCCGGATAGCCTTGCGGATCCGTGTATCCGCCCGCATGGGGAACCAAAGGACACAGTGAACGTGAGCACCATCCACGCGGGGCCGGTGGGCTACCGCCTCTCCATCGTCGACGAGGACCCGCTGCGCTCCCGGCGCGAAGCGCGGGAGCTGCTCGCGGCGATCACCGACACCGATCCGCACGCCGCACTCGATGTTCCCCGACCTCAGGATCCGGGCACCGACGACAGCCTCAAGGGCGGCCCGGTCACCGACCTGATCGGGCTGGTGTTCGGCGGCGGTTCCTTGGCCGCCGCCGCCGTTCAGATCTGGCTGGCACGCGTGCCGCAGCGGACCATCGTCGTCACCCGGCCCGACGGGGCGACGCTGCGCATCTCCGGGAAAGAGGCGCGGGTCGACGACGAGCGGATCGAGCGTTTCCTCACCGACGGCTCGGAGGACCTCCACGGAGACGGACCGACCGCGGAGTGAGTGACAACGACCGGTACGCCATGCTCATCGGCGTATCCACGTACGACAGTGACCGCTACCACGACCTGCCACCCGTCCGGGCCGACCTGCACTACATGCAGGCGGTGCTGGAGAGCACCGAGATCGGCATGTACAACGCCTGCGCGGTAGTCGCCGAGCCGAGCCGCGCCGAGATGCTGCACGCGATCGAGACGTTCCTGGAGGAGCGGCAGCCCATCGAGACCGCTCTGCTCTACTTCAGCGGCCATGGAGAGTTCTGCGAGGCGGACGGCCAGCTGTACTTTCTCACCCGGGATGCCGATCCGGACGACCTGCCGGGAACGGCGGTGCCCGCCGAGTTCCTGGAGCGGATGCTCCAGTCCTGCCGGGCATCTTCGAAAGTGGTACTGCTGGACTGCTGCTCCAGCGGTTCCGTCGTACAGGGCTGGACCGCCAAGGGCGCATCCAAGTCGGATGCCCAGCCCGCGCCCAGCACACTGCTGCATCCGACCGGGGTGTACTTCATCACCGCCTCCGATGCCCTCCAGGCCGCTTCGGCGATGGCCCCGGCCGGGTCCTCCCTGGGCACCTCCCGATTCACCGGTGAGATCGTGGAGGGGCTGCGTTCGGGGCGGATCAAGGACAGTGGCTGGATCACACCGGACGACCTCTTCACGTACCTGACCGCCCAGATGGTGCGCGCCGGAGTGCCGCAGGAGCAGCGGCCGACCAAGTCCACGATTCGGGCCACGAGTTCGCTCCCCCTGGCACGCTCCGTGGCGCGGTCGGTGAACCTTCCCGCCCTGCCCGGCGACGGCAGCACCCGGGCCGACCGGAACACCTCCCCCGCGCTGCTGAAGGCACGGGAACTGGCCGGGCTCGACGCCCGGGACGGCGTCGACCGGCAACGGCTGCTGCGTTACTACGTGCACTGCTTGAGCGCGCAGGCGGCGTCGGGCATGCTGCCCGATAGGGACAGCGGACGAGGCTCCGCGTACTTCTTGCTGGGGCAGGGGTCCGAGACGATCCAGTCCGGGCTCGGCCCCACCCTCCCCGCTCCCTCCCAGCTGCCGAGGCCGAAGAGTGGAGGGGCCGGATCTGCGAATGGCGCCGGGCTCCAGGAGTACTGGTACGGATATCCGGCGATCACCCTTCCCGAGCGCGGCGGGGACGGCCGACGCCGCGCCGCGGTGCGGATCGCGCCGTTGCTGATCCAGTCGATGGAACTCGCCCCCGATGAAGACGGCCGTGACAGGCTCCGCCCGAACGGGGTTCCCTCTCTCCACACGGGGCTGATCACGGACCTGCTGGACGATGAGGCCGCTGCGGACCTCCTGGCCCGCTGGCAGCCGACCTGGCAGGAGGGCAACGGCACGCAGA
Organism: Streptomyces sp. NBC_01363; assembly: GCF_026340595.1. GTDB lineage: Bacteria > Actinomycetota > Actinomycetes > Streptomycetales > Streptomycetaceae > Streptomyces. Next base: position 835,403 of record NZ_JAPEPF010000002.1, on the reverse strand, counting down.
TGGTGCGGGCCGTGCGCGAGCTTCTGGCGGAACTCGGTGTTCCGGAGCTGGAGCCCTTGGACCTGTCGGCGCTCAGTGAGCGATCCGTGATGGACTCGCTACGGCCCGGTGCTCATAACGCCGCGGTTCTCCTCGCGCCCTCGGGTGTGGAACGGATCGCGACCGAGGCGCTCGTGGACAACCTGCTCCAGATGTCGACACGTACCGCACAGATGCCCGGCACCGCGCTGGACGCGCTCCTCACGGGCGGCGACGAGGCGGTGGTGGACCGTGAAGCGCCGGGCGTCGTCGCCCCGGGGCCGTGCAACGAGAGCCAGGAGCGCGTGATCAGGGCGGCGATGACCCGTCCACTGACCGTCGCAACCGGGCCACCCGGTACCGGCAAGAGCGAGGTCGTGACGGCCGTGGTCGCGACGGCCGTCGCCGCAGGCCAGACCGTGCTGGTCGCCTCCACGAACAACGAGGCCGTGAACGTGGTGGCCGACCGCTGTGACGCGATCTCGCCCGGCCTGCTGATGCGGACGGGCAACGCCGCGGCGCTGGAGCGGGAGGCCGCGAAACTGGAGCAGCTTCTCAGCCGCTCCGCTGAGCCTCCGGGACGCGGGACGGCAACCGTAGCCGGCGACCTTCGCAACCGGCACGCGCGAGCGCTCGCACACCGGGCGGAGGCGGCGCGGCTGGTGGGCGAGGAAATGACGTTGGTGGAGTTGCTACGGCAGCGCGCCCAGGAGGCCGACGCCCTCGGCCTGGCCGTAGAACTGCTCGAAGGGCTCTGGGCCGACGACGAGACCGACACGCTCTCCCGCTGGGAGGAGCGGGCCCGTGGGGCCGCCCAGGCCCGATGGTTCGGCTTCGGCCGATGGCGCAGGGGACGTGCCCTCTCGGCGTTCGTCGCCGGTTCCGGTACGGCGCCGGCCGACCCGTGGCCGTCCTGGGCCTCGGCCCGGCCGGTGCCACCCGGGCTCCTGCTCGCTCTGGCGGACGCTGTGGCCGTGGAACGTGCGCTGCGAGAACGCGTGCCCCTGCTCCTCGGCCGGGACGAGGAACAGCTGAAGCAGGCACGGCTGGAGACGGCCGCCGGGCTGTCGGAGGTGTCGGGTGAACTGGCCCGGACCGTGGCGGCGGAGGCCATGACCCGAGGACGCTCGCTCATGGGCCAGCGGCTCCAGGCGCTGCGTCGCCGGTCAGGCTTCCAGAAGAGCCAGCGCAACCTGATGACGCACCTCAAAGCGTGGGCCATCAGCACGCATTCGGTGCGCCAGCTGGAACTGACGCCGAAGCTCTTCGACCTGGTGGTGATCGACGAAGCGAGCCAGTGCTCGATCCCGGCGGTCCTTCCCCTGCTCTTCCGGGCCAAGCGGGCACTGATCATCGGTGACCCCATGCAACTCGGACACATCCCCGGCATCACGGCGCAGCAGGAACGGCAGGCGCGGGTGCGGGCCGGGCTCAGCGCCGCACAGCTGGAGGACCACCGGCTCGCCTACCACGTGTACGCGTCGTACCACGCGGCCGCACAGCACGGTGAGTCAGCGCTGCTGCTCGACGAGCACTACCGCTGCCATCCAGCGATCGCGGACATCGTCAACGGCTACTGCTACGCGGGACAGTTGCAGGTCCTCACTGACGTCCGCAGACAGGTACCGGCTTCCGATCCGTTCGGCAGGAACGACCCGGCACCGGTGCTGGGGTGGGCGGACGTGCCCCACGGTGAGTCGGCGCGGGGTGGCAGCGGCCAGTCATGGCGCAACGCGGCGGAGGCGGGGCGGGTGCGGGAGACGGTGGACGAGCTACTGCTGCGGCTTCCGCCGGATGCGACGGTCGGTGTTGTCACGCCTTTCCGGGCCCAGAAGGAAGCGCTCGCCCGCTTCTGGCCAGACAACGAGCGGGTCAGGGTGGGAACCGTGCACGCCTTTCAGGGCGGGCAGCGCGATGTCATGGTCCTGAGCCCGGTAGCAACCGACAACACCCCTCCGCGTACGGCGCATTGGGTGGCGAGTCAGGTCAATCTGTGGAACGTTGCCGTCACCCGGGCAAAGTCTCAGCTGATCACCGTGGGCAGTCACGCGTTCTGGCAGGAACAGGCGGGGCTGCCCGCATTGCTCGCCGAGCGGTCGGCGGTGCTGCGCACGGACGCGTATGCCGACCAGGACACCGCGGTCAGGGCGGAGAGGGTCTCCAGCGTGCGCGAAGAACTCGCGGACCGGCTCCAGGAGTACCTGGGGGAACGCGGGATCACCGATCTGGAACGCGCGGCCGTCGTCGGTGGGCACACCGTGGATCTGCTGTTCACCGTGGACGGCACGAATACCGCCGTACTGATCGATCCTGGCCCCCGCAACAACCAGGATCCGGCCCGGCACCTGCGGCTGACACACGCACGGGCCGATCTATTGACCGGGCTTCCGTCCGGTGGTGCCGGGGCGAAGGCCGGGCCGGTGACCCGGACTGTCCGGGTCCCGGCATGGCGCATCCTGGCCGGCGAGGCGGTGTTGGAGCCACTGTTCAGCTGATGCGTCGGGTAGCCGAACAGGGGCAGAGGGGCGCCGTCATTCCCGCAGGCTCCGCACGACGTAGGTCATGTGCTGGACGTTGCCGACGCGAAGCCAGACGGAGGCATTGCCGGTGCCCTTAGAACTCCTATCGCAATGACTTCAGGCGCCGCCAGCAGATGAGTGCGCATCCGAGGGTGAGGAATGCTTCGTGGATGTCGTCGCGTATCTCCCAGCGGATCCGCAGGCGTCGGAACCAGTGCAGATGGGCGAACGCACGTTCCACGACCCAGCGTTGGGTACCCAGGCCGGAACCATGCTCGGTGCCGCGTCGGGCTATCACCGGTTTCACGCCGAGGTCCCAGACCAGCCGGCGGTACTTGTCGTGGTCGTAGCCGCGGTCGCCCAGCACCGCGTTCGGGCGGCGCCGGGGTCGGCCGCGCTTGCCGCGCACGGGCGGCACGGCCTGGAGAAGCGGGATCAGCTGGGTGACGTCGTTGCGGTTGCCGCCGGTAAGGGTGACCGCGAGCGGGATGCCAGTGGCATCGGTAATCAGGTGATGCTTGCTGCCCGTCCTGCCCCGGTCAACAGGGCTTCGTCCCGTCTTGGCTCCCCCTTTAACGCCCGGATGTGGGAGCCGTCGACTGCTGCCCGGGAGAAATCCAGGGCGTTCGCACCGCGGAGTTCGGCGAGGAGGACCTCGTGCAGCCGAGGCCACACGCCGGCCTCGGTCCACTCAGCCAGGCGGCGCCAGCAGGTCATGCCCGAGCCGAAGCCGAGTTCCTGCGGCAGGTGTTCCCAGGAGATCCCGGTGTGCAGCACGAACAGGATGCCCTGGAACACCAGCCGGTCCGGGTGCCGCTTGCGTCCCGGATGTCGGGTCCGACGCTCGACCTTGGGCAACAGCGGCTCGATCACCGCCCACAACTCGTCATCGACTTCCCACGGCTTCGGCCGAGCCACCCCGCACCCCCGGATCAACGCTCCCGGAGTGATCCAACCACCTCGAAGATCATTTCGTTAGGAGTTCTTAGTGCCGTAGCCGCACGCGCAGTCCCTCAGCCAGCTCTCGCCTGCACCGGCCACCGCGCCCCGGAAGTCAGGCAGTTCAAGCAGCTGGCGGGCCGCCGCCCGGTTCACGGCGGTCCGGTCCTCGCCTCGCGCAAGTACTTTGGCGAGGACGAACGACTCGGCGGTGGTGTAGCGAAGCACGCCCCAGGCGGGGCCGCCCCCGCCCGCCGACGGTTCGCGTGCGATGACCCGGGCGGACTGGATGCCGTAGTCGCCGAAGCTGAGCCACGGGACGTAGCCGCGGGCGGCGGCGGTCAGCTCACGCCAGACGAGCCAGTCCGTGCGAGGTTCGGCCCGCAATCCTTCCTCCAGCATCTTCGCGGTCACGGACGGGAACCCACCGCTCAGAAAGGCTGCGGTTCTCCAGGGCGTCAGGGGCATCAGCGCATCGAACGCACGCAGTGCCTCCTTTCCTGCATCGGGGCGATCGCCCAAGACCGCACCCAGGTCGAGGAGCAGATCCGCCTCGTCGGCAGGATCCAGGCGGGCGAGCAGGGCGCGAACAGCGTGGGCTGCGTGATCGTCCCACTCGCCCGGCAGTGCCACCCGTATGCCGACGCCGCTCCCGCTGCGCCGCGCAGCCTCCAGCGCGGCTGTCTGCTGGAACTCAGGACGGTCGGGCCCGGTGACCGGACGCAGTGCGCTCAGCTCACCGAGGTCGGCCAGCACGGACATGAAAACCCGCAGTTGGACCTCCCCTGCGAAGGGGGTATCGATCCAGGCCGGATGATGGCGCTGCACTCTGCTCACAGCATGCGCTTCGCGCCGTGTGTGTGCGACGAGTACGTCGCGTACCGACCCATGACGCGGCGGAAGATTCCAGAGCGGCACCACCGATCCCTGAACAGCCGGACTCAACTGCCGGTACGCCGCGATGGCGTGCGGCGCCGCCGACAGGACGGGAACGTACGACGGTCCGGACATGACGGCTCCCCCCTGGCTGTGCCCGTGCCCTGGCTCCCCTTCTTCAGGGTCTACCCCGTCGGCATTTCACGGAATGACGCCTTTTCGGCCTGGGTGGCTGGACTACGCCAGCGGCCTGCTCACCAAGATCGGCTACTCGGACGGCACGCCCGACGCCACCCTCGGCTACGACGGGGCGGGGCGCATGACCGGCTCCAACACCCTCACAAGCGGGGACCCGGCCGGGTAGATCTCCCCCGCCACTATCGGATGCGCCACCTGCGCCTGCGACCACGACGTCAGAGGTGACCAGGTCGCCACGCTCGAGGACGGCGCGGTCACCCAGCCGCGCCCAGTGGGACCCCAACGCCCCCGGACTGCCTCGCAGCCAGAGCGTAAAGATAACGCCCCATTTACCCAGATATAGCCAGTTCGGGATGTAGTACCGACCTTTCGGTAATCATCCCCATGCCCCCGCGGCTTCATCGAGGACACCTCCGGTGTCAGAGCTCACGGTTAGGATTCACGGGGTCTGCGACCTGGTCGGGCCGGCGGTGGAACGGCACGGGTGCCCGGGAGCGGACACCCACTCGGCACGGAATCAAAGGGCGGGGACAGCACATGCGGGAAGGCCGGTGGACCACGGTCACCGAGTCCGAGTTCGACCATGAGCACCGCGGTCTGGAAGCCATCCGGGAGAAGCTGCCGGACTCCGACCCCTGGCGGGCCTGGTCGAATTTCACCTTCACCGCGAACACCGGACACGTCCGCGAGGTCGATCTGCTCGTCGTGGCCCCCGGCGGCGTCTACATGATCGAGCTGAAGGACTGGCACGGCTCCGTGACCAGCGAGAACGGCACCTGGATCCAGACCACCCCCGGCGGTCATCGTCGCCCCCACGGAAATCCCCTCCACCTCGTCAACAAGAAGGCGAAGGAGCTGGCCACGCTGCTCGGCCAGAACGGCAGGCGGGTGTGGGTGGGCGAGGCGGTCTGCTTCACCGACGGCGGCCTGCGGGTCCGACTGCCTGCGCACGACCAGAACGGTGTCCATACCGTCGCCGAGCTGGTGGCCATGCTCCAGCAGCCGCCGCGCGACGAAAGGCGCCGGATCACGGCTATCGACTCGCGCGAAGTCAAGACAGCACTCGACCGGATCGGCATCCGGCGCAGCGAAGCCGAGTACAAGGTCGGCCCCTACCAGCTCGAGCGGAAGTCCTTCGATTCCGGCCCGACGTGGGCCGACTACCGGGCCGGCCACACAGAACTGCCGGAGATCGCCCGCGTCCGTGTCTACTTGAGCGAGCGCGGCTCGGACGCCACCCTCCGGCGGTCGGTGGAGAACGCCGCCCGTCGCGAGGCAGCAGTACTCCAGGGGTTCCGCCACCCCGGAGTCGTGGGGCTGAAGCAGTACTTCCCTTCCGGGCACTCCGCAGGTCCGGCGCTGATCTTCGACTACCACCCGCACACCCTCCGGCTCGACGAATACCTGCTCCAGCACGGCAAGAAGCTCGACATCCTCGGCCGGATGGCGCTCGTCCGCCAGCTTGCCGAGACGATGCGGTCCGCGCACTCCAGCCGGATCCACCACCGGGCGCTGGCCGCCCGCTCCGTTCATGTCATCCCACGGGACCGTGGCCGCCAGGGGCATGCCGTCGGCGAGGACGCCGCCTGGCTCACCCCCCGCCTGGAGATCTCGGACTGGCAGATCGCCACGCAGCGCGGCTCCAGCTCGGGTGGTGCCACAGGCCAGGGCATGACCCGTTTCGCGCCCACAGCCCTGTCGGCGATGCACCTGTCCGAAGGTTCCGACCCCTATCTCGCCCCCGAGCTGACCGCTCTCAGCGCCGACCCCGTCTACCTGGACGTGTACGGGCTCGGAGTCCTCACCTATCTGCTGGTCACGGGCAAGGCTCCGGCGGCGAGCCAGGCCGAGCTGCTCGCACGCCTGGAGGCGGGTGAGGGCCTGCGTCCCAGTTCCCTCGTGGACGGGATGTCCCCGGACATCGACGAACTGGTGCAGGCGGCCACCGCATACCGGCCGGGCCAGCGCCTGTCCTCGGTGGACGAGTTCCTGGAGATGCTGGAGCTGGTCGAGGACGGCCTGACGGCGCCGACGTCCGCACCTGTCGAAGCCGAAGCTGAAGCCGAGACCCCCGAGAAGGACCCGCTGGAGGCCGTGGCGGGTGACGTGCTCGGCGGTCGCTGGGAAGTCCGCCGCCGTCTCGGCACCGGGTCCACCAGTCGGGCGTTCCTTGTACGCGACCTGGAGGCGGAGGCGCGCAGGACCCGCCCGCTGGCGGTGCTCAAGGTGGGCCTCTCGGACAGCCGCGGCGACGTGCTGGTCCAAGAGGCCGAGGTGATGGGCCGGCTGCGGCCGGACTCCCGGGTGATCCGGCTCGTCGAGCCGGAGCCGCTGCGCATCGCGGGGCGTACCGTCCTTGCCCTGGAGTACGTGGGTGACGAACGCGAGGCCTCCGACGACGCTGCCGAGGCCGCCGAGACCGGCACCCGGACCCGGCCCCGTCGCCGCGAGGAGACGGTCGCACGCCAGCTCCGCGAGCGGGGCCGGCTCCAGATGGACCAGCTGGAGGCATACGGCGACTACCTGTTCGGCGCCGTCGACTTCCTGGAGGGCGAGAGCGTCTGGCACCGCGACATCAAGCCGGACAACATCGCCATCCGCATCCGCCCCAACCGCACCCGCGAGCTGGTCCTGATCGACTTCTCACTGGCGGGCTACCCGGCGAAGGAGTACGAGGCCGGTACGGAGGGCTATCTCGACCCGTTCATCGGCACCCTGACCCGTACCGCGTACGACTCGCACGCCGAGCGGTACGCCGTCGCGGTCACTCTGCACCAGATGGCCTCCGGCGAGCTGCCCAAGTGGGGCGACGGCTCCGTGCCGCCTCGGATGACGGACGAGAAGGAAGTCCCGCACGCGGCCGTCGCCGCCGACGCGTTCGAACCCGCCGTGCGGGACGGCCTGGTGGCCTTCTTCCAGAAGGCCCTGCACCGGGACGCGTCCAAGCGCTTCCCCGAGCTCAAGCCGATGCGGGATGCCTGGCGGAAGATCTTCCTGGACGCCTCGCAGACGGTGCCGTCCAGCCACCGCTCCCGCCACCCCGAGCCGGTCGTCGACCAGACTCCGGCCGACGGCGGGCCCGTCATCGCGGACGCCGAACCCCTCACCGCCGACCAGCAGCGCGACAAGCTGGCCGCGGCGGTCACCCGGGACACACACCTCTCGTCCGCCGGCCTCACCCCTGCCGCCGAGTCCTTCCTGTACGGACTCGGCATCACCACCGTCGGCGGCCTCCTCGACTACAGCCGCAGCAAGCTCCTGAACGCCCCCGGCCTCGGCACCAAGACCCGCACCGAGGTGCAGCGCCGCCAGCGGCAGTGGGGCAAGCTGCTGAGCGAGGCGCCCCTCTCCCCATTGACCCCGAAGGGCCGGGCCGAAGCCAAGGAAGAGCTCGCTCAGCTCACCGTGACCGAGTCGGCGGTGCTCGGCGCACTCGCCGCGAGCGAGGGCGCGGGCGGCCTGACAAGGCCCGCACTGCGTTCGGTCAGCCTGGACACCCTTGCCACGATCTTCGTGCCGGAGCTGAACAACAACCGCTCCAACAGCAACAAGGTCGAGATGGTCCGGCTCCTTCTCCGGCTGCCCGACGAGCGCGGCGAACTGCCCGACATCGGCGTCTGGCCCAAGCAGAAGGACGTGGCGGAGTCCCTCCATCTGTCGGCGGGACGTATCCCGCAGATGCTGAAGGAGGAGCGCAAGCGCTGGAAGAAGCTCCCGGCGGTGCAGGCTCTGCGCGAGGAGATCATGGACCTCCTCGCGGGGCTCGGCCGTGTCGCCTCCGCCGTCGAGATCGCCGACGCCCTCGCCGTACGGCGCGGGACGCAGCTCTCCGAGCGCGAGCAGCGCCGCGCGCTGGCACTGGCAGCCGTACGGGCTGTGGTGGAGGTGGAGCAACTCGAGCCGGAGGAAGCCGAGTTCCAGCACCATCCCAACCGCAGGGCCACGGAGGACTCCCTCGCCGCGGGCCTGCTCGCCCTGGACGTCCGGGACGGCGACGCCCCGGACACCCCGACGGCCCCGGGTCTGCTCGACTACGCGATGCGCCTGGGCAGGACGGCCGACCGGCTCACCCGCCAGGGGACCCTGCCGACCGCGACCACGGTCCTGAACGAAATGGGCGCGCTCACCCCGCCCCCCGGCCTGGTCGAGTGGGACGAACGGCGCCTCGTCGAACTGGCCGCCGCCGCCTCGGCGAACGCGGCGGCCACACCGCGCCTGGAGATCTACCCCCGCGACCTTCCCCTGGTACGTGCCCTCCGGCTCACCCAGGCCGGCCTGGTCCGACTGATCCCGGGCGTGCCGGAGGCCCGTCAGCCGGGCCTCACCGGCGAGGACATCCACGAGCTCGTACGAGCCCGCTTCCCGGAGCTCGTCGTCCCCGACGGCCGGGGCGGCTCGACGCACGAGCTGCCGACCGGCGGCCCTCTGACCAAGGCCCTGCGCGACGCCGGCTTCGAACTCACCCTGTTCACGCGCGAGGACACCAAGACCTTGCGCTACCTGCCCACGCGGATGGACAGCGCGTCCAGCTACCTGACCAGCGGCGCCTGGCGCCAGACCACCGACACCGGCGCGGTGACCCGGTACTCCGACGACCCGCTCCTCGCGGGCGCGGTCCGCGCCGACGAACGGCTCATCTCCTCGGCGCGGCAGGACGGCTACCGGGTCCTGACCGTGCACCACGGCCGAACGGTCGACGCGGTACGGGAACTCACCGCCCCCCGGATCGGCGCCCAGCCGGTCTCCGTGACCGAACTCTTCCTGGAGTCCATGCACTCCCTCGTCCCGCCGGCCACCAAGCCGACCTGGGAGACCCTGCTGAAGGCGGATGTCGCCGAGCCGGGCTCGCGGGGCGCGCTGAAGTTCGCTGAGTACGCGACGACGGCCTGGGGCACGGTGGAGCCGCGCGTGCGGGAGCTTCTGGAGCCGGGGGCAGGAAGTGGGCCGGTCCTCCTGACGGAGGCGGGTGTGTTCGCCCGGTACGACGCGATGGGCGTCCTGGACCGGCTGGGCGAGGCGGCGCGGCAGGGCGGGCGGGGGCTGTGGCTGCTGGCGCCACAGCCGGACCCGGCGCGGGAGCCTCGGCTGGGGTCCGTGGCCGTGGCGTACCAGGCGGGCCTGGGCGAATGGGTCGAACTTCCGGACTCGTGGGTGAAGAACGCCCACCGGTCGGGTGCAGCGCAGTTGGATGGAACCGAGGGAGACAACAAGTGATCGACCGCAAAGCCCTGTTGAACGACCTGAAGCAACAGGTCAAAGCGGTTGAGACGGACCTCGGCAAGCAGGTGAAGGCGGTCCCGGAGGTCGGCGCGAGACTGAAGGGCGAGTACGACCGGGCGCGGAAGCTGGGGCGTACGGCGGCGACGTGGAACACGTGGCTGGACGAGCGCGTGACGCAGGTCGCGGTGGCGTGGGTGCTGGGGTCGGTGTTCGTCCGCTTCACCGAGGACAACGGGCTGATCCCGGAGCCGTACCTGACGGCGCCGGAGCCGGACCGCCGGGACCTGGCGCTGGCGCGGTACGAGGACTACCTGGCGAAGTCGGAGGACCCGACGTACCGGGGCTGGCTCGAGCGCGCCTTCGAGGAGCTGGGCGCGGGGCAGGCAGGCCGGCTGCTGTTCGACCAGCGGCACAACCCGCTGTACCAGATTCCTCTGTCGCATGACGGGGCGCGGGAGTTGGTCGACTTCTGGCGGGAGCGGGACGAGGCGGGTGCGCTCGTTCACGATTTCTCGGACGCGCTGGAGGAGAACGGCGACGGTACGGAGGGCTGGGACACCCGGTTCCTGGGTGACCTGTACCAGGACCTGAGCGAGGCGGCCCGGAAGACGTACGCGCTGCTCCAGACCCCGGAGTTCGTGGAGGAGTTCATCCTCGACCGGACGATGGACCCGGCGGTGAGGGAGTTCGGCTACGAGGGCCTGAAGATGATCGACCCTACGTGCGGGTCTGGGCACTTCGTGTTGGGTGCGTTTCGGAGGCTGGTGCGGCTGTGGGGGGAGGGCCAGCCGGGACGTGATCTGCACGAGCGGGTGCGGGCGGCGCTGGACTCGGTGCACGGGGTGGACCTGAACCCGTTCGCGGTGGCTATCGCGCGGTTCCGGTTGTTGGTGGCTGCGATGGCGGCTAGTGGGGTTCGGACGCTGGGGGAGGCCAGTCGATACGAATGGCCTATTCACCTGGCAGTGGGCGACTCGCTGATCAAGCACCGGCACAAGCAGGGGAATCTGTTTGACGACTTGGAGGAAGAGGGCGCGGACGAGCTCGCCGACTTCAAGTACGAGACGGAGGACGTGCACGAGCATCCGGGGATTTTGGAGACGGGTCGGTACCACGTGGTGGTGGGGAATCCGCCGTACATCACGGTGAAGGACAAGAAGCTCAACGAGTTGTATCGGGGGCTGTACGACGCGTGTGCGGGGACGTATGCATTGTCGGTGCCGTTTGCTCAGCGATTCTTCGAACTGGCGAAGGCGGGGGACGCGGAGAGCGGACTCGGGTACGGCATGGTCGGCCAGATCACGGCTAACTCGTTCATGAAGCGTGAGTTCGGTACGCGGCTAGTTGAGACGCACTTCGGCCATGAGGTGGAACTGACGGAGGTCATTGACACGTCGGGGGCGTACATCCCGGGACACGGGACACCGACGGTGATCCTGGTTGGAAGGCCACGAGGCGGCAGCAGGCGCTCGGCGACGATCCGTACAGTACGAAGTGTCCAGGGTGAGCCGTCGGCGCCTGAAATGCCTGAGGACGGCATGGTCTGGAACGCCATCGCGACTCAGATCGACGAGCCGGGGTCGGCCAGTCAGTGGGTCTCGGTGGATGATCTGGAGCGAGGACGCTACTTCGGTAGGCAGCCATGGATCCTGACCGATGGGGGACTAGAAATCGTCGAGGAGCTGACCAGGAAAGAGTCCGCGAAGGTTAAGCACTTTGCAATCCGAGTCGGATTCTTCGGCGACAGCCACTCAGACGAAGTCTTCACCCTTCCTGCGAGCGGCCCAATTTCACGTCGCGCCAGCGACCTACACGCTCTCCAAAGTCACAGAGGGGACCAAACTCGCGACTGGGGTTTCACAGGATCTGACCTTGCCGCATTGCCTTACGATGATGAGCGCACAATCTTGCCTACGAGCTCTCTCTCCTACGAATTCAAACACCACTTTTGGCCGTATCGCACTCCTCTATGGAAGCGCACCATTGGAACCGGAAAAACCTATTCCTCTGCCGGAAAAGATTGGTGGGCCTGGCATCAGCTCCCAAAGGATGTGGAAGCCCACCCGTGGACACTCGCGTTCGGTGAAGTGACCACCCACAACCACTGGATTCTAGATAGGGACGGAAGGGCATTCAACCGCACCGCTCCCATCATCAAACTCCGCAAGGACGTTACCGAAGAACAGCACCTTGCGCTCTTGGGGCTCTTCAACAGCTCAACTGCATGTATGTGGTTGAAGCTGAACTGTCACAACAAGGGAGGACAGGGGGTAAACGAAGGCTTCAAGTCGCAAGAATGGGAGCGCTTCTACCAGTTCAACGGCGCAAATGTCGAAAGACTCCCAATTCCGCCAGAATCTTCAATCGATCTGCCTACTGCGCTAGACACGCTCGCACACCGACTTGCCGCCACAAGCCCCACCTCCCTTGCTGCGGAGAATGCTCCCACCGGATCTCTGCTCCGCGAGGCCCGTGACACTTGGCGTTCCACCCGCGCCCGGATGATCGCGCTTCAGGAGGAGCTGGACTGGCAGGTGTACTCGCTCTACAACCTGCATCCCGAGAACTTGCGCGTCTCGGAGGACCTCGACTCCGCCGAGATCCCCGAACTCGCTCTCGGCGAGCGTGCCTTCGAGATCATTCTCGCCCGCCGCGTCGCCGCAGGCGAAGCCAGCGATGAGTGGTTCAAGCGGCATGGGTCTACGCCCATCACCGAAATCCCCACCCACTGGCCCGCCACCTACCGCGCGATCGTCCAGAAGCGGATCGACGCCATCGAGTCGTCCCGCGCCATCGGGATGGTCGAGCGCCCCGAGTACAAGCGGCGCTGGGCCACCGAGGGGTGGGACATCCTCCAGGACAAGGCTCTCCGTTCGTGGCTTCTCGACCGGATCGAGGACCGGGCCCACTGGTTCGATGAGAACGGGATGCCCGCCCTCATCACGCTCTCCCGGCTCACCGACAGCCTGTCCCGTGACGAGGACTTCGTCTCCGTCGCCAGGATTTACGCTCCCCGCAAGGAACTGGCCGCCGTCGTCACCGAGCTGATGACTGACGAACACGTGCCGTTCCTCTCCGCCCTGCGCTACAAGCCCTCCGGGCTCAAGAAGCGCGCGGACTGGGAACATGTGTGGGACCTCCAGCGCCAAGAGGACGCCGCCGAGGACGAACCGGCCAAGCGGAAGATCCGGGACGCCATCCCCGTACCGCCGAAGTACACCTCGGCCGACTTCCTGCGGCCCTCTTTCTGGCGGGCGCGCGGCAAGCTGGACGTGCCCAAGGAGCGGTTCATCTCATACGGGCAGACCAACGCAGCCACCCCCGCTTTGTACGGATGGGCCGGCTGGGATCACCGGGAACAGGCGTACGCCCTCACCACGTACATCGCCACCCACGAGTCGCTGACTGCCGAGGAAGCGACTCCCTTCCTGGCGGGTCTCCTCGAACTCCAGCCGTGGCTGGACCAGTGGCACGACGAGTTCGACTCGTCCTTCGGTTCCTCCCCGGCCGCGTTCTTCCGGGGTGACCGGCAGATGGAGCAGGGCAGGCACGGCCTCACCGACGACGACCTGCGCGCCTGGCGCCCGGCCGCCGCCACGCGAGGACGTCGTACGACGAAGAATTAGTCTTCCCGCATACGCCAACGGCCCCCGCGATCTGGACCGATCGCGGGGGCCGTTGCTGTCCGCTCAGACGCTCAGTCGCCCGTCCCTGACCGCCGTGACGAACGAGGACCACCCGCCAGCCGGGAACACGAGCGCCGGGCCGAGGGGGTTCTTGCTGTCCCGCACCGGGACAACGGCGGCGAAGTCATCAGAGACCTCGACACACGCACCACCGTCCTGGTTGCTGTGGCTGCTCTTGCGCCAGGCTGCGGCGCTCAGGTCGATGGATCGCACGGCAGTTCCTCCAACATGCACAGGACGAATTTCTGCGACTCGGCCGGAGAAAGCGCCAGGTCACGCATCGCATCGTACGCACGTTGCATGCGCTCCACTGCAAGGTTTCCCTCGAAGAGTTCGCCTCCATATCCATGCTCCGTGTATGCAACGGTACGGCCGTCCGTCAGTCGCAGGAACCAGACATCCGTGCTCGACAAGCCATGCAAACCCGCGCTCTGCGGCAGCACTTGAAGGGTCAGATTCGGCCGCTCGGCCACCTTGGCCAGGTACTCAAGCTGCTCCCGCCATTCCGCCGCATCCCGCAGTGCCGTCCGCAAGGCCACCTCCGACAAGATCGTCCGGAACGGCGGTGCACCCTCCCCCACAAGTAGGTCTTGGCGCCCCATCCGCGCGTCCACCTGCCGCGTCAGGTCGTCCCCGCTGAACCCACCCGCAGCCAACAACTCCCGCGCATACCCCCGCGTCTGCAACAACCCCGGCAGCACACTCACCGCAAAATGCCACAGGCTCACCGCCTCCGCCTCCAGCGTCATGTACCGCCGGTACCGCTCCCGAAACTGCGACTTGTCCCCCGCCGCCAGTTCCCACAGCGCCAGCAGCACTCCCGGCGTCCCGTAATGCGTATCCAGCGCCTGGACGACCTCCGGGCTGCCGAGCGTCTCGCCCTTCTCCATCTTCCCGAACAAGGACCAGTCCCAGCCCAGTCGTTCGCCGAGCTGCCGCAGGCTCATCCCGCTGCCCGTCCGCAGTATCCGGAGCTCCTCCGCGAACCGTTGGCGTGGCTCCTGGCTTCGGCCACTGATCACTCGTCGCTGCGGCATGGCGCTCCCCTCCGAGGCGTTCGCGCGGGCGGTTGTGGAAGGTGTGGAACCACCGCCGTGCTGCGGGGAGCCCATCCCCATTCCACGGCGTAGGCACCGACATCCGGACGCATCCTCGTAACACCCTGACTACGCAGAGTAATTCACTGCACGTCACCGGGTCAGGGAATCCACAGAACCCCACAGGGAGCGAGCACCCATGACGACGCAGCAGCGACCGGACAGCAACCCGCCCACTGACGCCTCCACCCCCAAGATCAAGGAGGCCCTGGACGCCCGCGACGCACTCGCCGCCGCCCTCACCCAGGCCGGCGTCCAGCTCCCCGCGATGGACATCCGTACCCCTTGGGTCGACGACCGCGAAGGCGAGGCCCGGTACGCGCTCGTCCACCTCGGGGTGTGCTCCGCGCCCGTGGCCCACGCGCTCGCCACTGTGATCATGAACGGGATCGCCCGGTGAAGGACGAGACGGTCCCCGCCATCGGGGAGGCCGTCCGTGACACCTCCCGCGACCGCGTGGGACGTGTCGCGGACAACCACGGACCGTCCTGCCGGCTCCGGCCACTCGGCGGCGGGCGGGAATGGGACGCGGACCCGGGTCACCTGCGGCCCATGAGCCAGGACGAGCTGCTGAGCGCACTCCTCGCCGAGGTCAACGCACGGAGCCGACAGGGCCGCTGAGCCACCGCACAGAGCGTGCGGAGTCCGGACTACCCCTCCACGTGATCTACACACTGACCTAGGATGACGAGGATCATCGCGGCCCGCCGGGCTTCCGCTCCGCTTCAGCGGACATTCAGAGGACATGCCCCCACCCGCACGAGCTACTTCGTGCTGCCTGGGGGCATTTCTTGCTGTTCCGTGAGTCCGCGGCGTCCGTGGCCGCCCGCATCCTCGAAGGGTCGCTGGCGCTGCATCTGATCGAGAACTTCGTCCACCAGCACGGCCGCCGCCCCGGAGACTCCGAAGTGCGGTCCTGGGAGCGCAGCATCCCCGCCCTCACCAACGCGCTGATCGAAGCAGGTCTCGGTGACGTCGAGGTGATGCTGGAGTACTCCTTGCCCCTGACCAGCAAGCGCGCGGACGCCATAATCGCCGGGGTGCATCCGACGACCGGCGAACCGTCCTACGTGGTCGTGGAACTCAAGCAGTGGAGCGCGGCCTACCCGGAGGAGGACGAGCCCCTGCTGTGCCGCATCGACGCGTACGCGCAGCCGGTGCTCAACCCCATCGAGCAGGTCAGGGGCTACTGCGAGTACCTGCTGTCGTTCAACGGGGCACTGGAGCGGATGCCGAAGTCACTGGCCGGAGTGGCGTTCCTGCACAACGCGACCGAGTTCGGTGTCGCCGGCCTGCGAGAAGTCACGGAGGACCAGCAGGGCCGGATGTACACCGGGGAGCAGCGCGGCGCCTTCCTCGACTTCCTGCGCTCTCGGCTCGCCCCGAAGCCCGGCGCGGAGGCGGCCGATGCGCTGCTCCAGGGCAAGGTGCGGCCGTCGAAGCAGCTGATGGCTGTCGCGGCGGCCGAGATCCGCGACCGGGAGCAGTTCGTGCTCGTCGCGGAGCAGCGGCTCGCGTACGAGCTGGTGCTGTCCGCCGTGCGCAAGGCCAAGCGCGGCAACCACAAGCAGGTGATCGTGGTGACCGGGGGGCCCGGCTCCGGGAAGAGCGTGATCGCTCTGTCGCTGCTGGGCGAGCTGTACCGGCGCGGGGAGACCGCCCTGCACGCGACCGGTTCGCAGTCGTTCACCAAGACCATGCGCAAGGTCGCGGGGGCCCGGAAGCCCGAGGTGCAGAAGCTGTTCATGTACTTCAACAGCTTCATGGAGGCCGAGCCGAACGACCTCGACGTACTGATCTGCGACGAGGCGCACCGGCTCCGCAAGACCTCCGCCAACCGCTACACCAAGGCAGCGCTGCGCACCGACCGCCCGCAAGTGGCGGAGCTGATCGACGCGGCCAGGGTGCCGGTGTTCCTGCTCGACCAGCACCAGGTGGTGCGGCCCGGCGAGATGGGGACCAAGGAGGAGATCGAGCGGGCCGCCGCCGAGCAGGGGGTGGACTGCGCGGTGGTGGAGCTGGGCGGTCAGTTCCGGTGCGGCGGCAGCGACGCGTACGTGAAGTGGGTCGCCGACCTCCTCGGCCTGGAAGGCGGCGACCCGGCCATCTGGGAGCCGGACGGCAAGGTGCAACTGCTGACTGCCGAAAGCCCCCAGGAGCTTGAGGACTTCCTCCTCGCACGCCGGAAGGTGGACCGCTACAGCGCGCGCATGTCGGCCGGCTACTGCTGGAAGTGGACGACGAAGGTCACTCCTGACATGCCGTCACTGCCCGCCGATGTCGTCATCGGCGACTGGGCGCGGCCGTGGAACCTCTACGGCGACCGATCGGTGCTCGGGGCGCCGCCGGCTCCCCTGTGGGCCACCGATCCGGCAGGATTCGGCCAGGTCGGTTGCGTCTACACGGCGCAGGGCTTCGAGTACGACTGGTCGGGCGTGATCATCGGGCCCGACCTGGTCTGGCGCACGGACCACTGGGTGGTGGACCGGACCGCTTCGAAGGACCCGTCGTTCACCAAGGCGACCCCGGACGCCCACGTCGACCGGCTCATCCGCAACACCTACAAGGTGCTGCTCACTCGGGGCATGGTCGGCACGGTCATCTACTCGACCGATCCTGAGACGCGGGACAAGCTGCGCTCGCTCGTTCACCCGGCCTCGGGCGTCGAGGCGGTAGCCGCCCTGGTGTGACCTCCGGTGACCGAAAAGGGTCATCCGATGTCAGACCTACGCCATACGATCGGTTGAGCCAGAACACCAGTCCCGCCGGAGAGTGAGATCGTCAATGGCCCAGCAGCCGCCCCTGCTCCGCGATGTCATCGACATCAAGGAGTCCATCTCCACTTCGGACTTCGTGCTCCAGCTCTCGGAGGCGACGACTCCCGAGGGCGCTGAGCGCGCGCTCCGCGACTACGTGGTGACCGAGCGGCTGCTGGAGAACTTCGACGAGGCACTCGGCCTGATCCGGTCCGCGCTCGACGGACGGACGTCCAAGGCGGCGTACCTGCACGGCTCGTTCGGTTCAGGTAAGTCGCACTTCATGGCGGTGCTGCACGCCCTGCTCAGCGGCAGCCCAGCGGCTCGCGCCCGCGAGGACCTCGACCCTGTGCTGACGAAGCACGAGTGGCTCGGCACGGACGGGAAGAAGTTCCTGCTCGTGCCGTACCACATGCTCGGGGCGAAGGTGCTGGAGCAGCGGGTGCTCGGCGGGTACGTGACCCACGTCAAGAAGCTGCACCCGGAGGCGCCGACGCCGCAGGTGTACCGGACGGACGCCCTCTTCGACGACATCCGGGCGATGCGGGCCAGCATGGGCGACGGGCCCGTCATCACGGGCCTGACCTCGGTCGACGAGTCCGGCGTTGTGGCGGCCGAGGACGAGGACGACGAGTGGGGCGAGTCCCTCACCTGGACGTGGACGCCGGCCCTCCTCGACACCGCGCTCGCCGCCGAGGAGGTGCACGAGGCGGGTCAGGCACTCAATCTGGTCCGCCCGTCCACGCCGCCCGAGCTGCGGGCGCGGCTGGTGCGCGACGCCAGTACGAATCTGCTGCCCGGTTTCGCGAAGAACGCTGCCGAGAACGAGCACGGGTTCATCTCGCTCGACGCCGGTTTGTCCGTGATCGCCGAGCACGCCAAGGGGCTCGGTTACGACGGGCTGGTCCTCTTCCTGGACGAGCTGATCCTGTGGCTGGCCACGCTGATCCACGAGGAGAAGTTCGTGGCCCGCGAGGCCAGCAAGATCACGAACTTCGTGGAGGGCGGCGATGCCCGGCGCGCCATCCCCGTGGTCTCCTTCATCGCCCGCCAGCGCGACCTGCGCGAGCTGGTCGGCGAGGAGGTGTCCGGGGCCGCGGAGTCCTCCATCCAGGACACACTCAATCTGGCCTCGGGCCGGTTCGACAAGATCACGCTCGAGGACCGGAACCTGCCCCTGATCGCGCATGCCCGTCTGCTCCAGCCCAAGGACGGCGAGGCCGCTGCCCTGGTCAAGACGGAGTTCGACAAGACCCGTAAGGTCCGCCAGGAGGTGTGGGACACCCTCCTCGGCTCAGACCGCGGCGCCGACGGCATCGGGGCCGACGAGGAGAGCTTCCGGCTGACGTACCCGTTCTCCCCGGCGTTCATGGACACCCTCGTCCATGTGTCCTCGGCGCTCCAGCGCAACCGGACCGGTATGAAGCTAATGGGTCAGCTTCTCGCCAATCACCGCGCCGAGCTGCGCCTGGGCGACCTGATCCCGGTCGGCGACCTGTACCCGCTGATCACGGCCGGCGGCGACAAGCCCTTCACCAACAGTCTGAAGGTGGTCTTCGAGGCCGCGGACAAGCTGTACCGGACCAAGCTGCGCCCTTACCTCCTCCTCACGCACAACGTGTCGGAGGAGGACATCGAGCAGTACACCAACCGTCCCGACAGCCTCACCGACCAGGAACTGCGCGGCCGGGTCAAGCTGTTCGTCGGCGACAACCGGATCGTCGGCACGCTGCTGCTGTCCGCGCTTGCGCCCAGCGTCCCCGCTCTCTCCGACCTGACCATCCGACGGCTGTCCGCCCTCAACTACGGCTCGGTGGTCGCTCCGATCCCCGGCCGCGAGTACGGCATCCTGAAGAACAAGGTGGCCGAGTGGGCGGGCCGCTTCCCCGAGATCAAGGAGACCGGCACCGACAGCAATCCGGGTGTCCGTCTCGAACTCTCCGGGGTCGACGTGGATTCGGTCATCGCCAACGCCAACGTCAACGACAACCCGGGCAGCCGGAGCGCCCTCGCCAAGCGGCTGCTCGCCGATGAGCTCGGCATCACGCAAGGCCAGTTGATCGACGAGCTGAACTTCGTCTGGCGGGGCACGGAGCGCAGTGTCGAGGTGATCTTCGGCAACGTGGCGGACGAGGACGAGCTGGCGGATCACGACCTGATGCCGCAGCTGGACGGTCGCTGGCGGATCGCGATCGACCTGCCCTTCGACGAGAGCGAGTACGGGCCGGTCGAGGACGCCAACCGGATGCGGCGGCTCCGTGAGAAGCAGGGCGAGCCGTCGCGTACGGTCGCCTGGCTCCCCACCCACCTCTCCAGTCAGCGGTATGCCGACTTCCGTCGGCTGGTCGTGATCGACAAGGCGCTCGCGGACGAGCAGCGGTTCAACGGTCAGTACGCGGTCCATCTGAACCCCGACAACCGGGCTAGCGCCAAGGGGCTGCTCGAAACCCAGCGGGAGTCCCTGCTCAAGAACGTCAAGGCCGCCTTCAAGCAGGCCTACGGGCTCGCCGACAAGAAGGCGACCGACGTGGAGCTGGGGTTCGGCGACCACCTGGAGTCACTGCGTGCGGTCGACGGGCTGACGCTCTCCTTCGGCCAGTCGCTGCGCGACGGGATCCGGCACATCGCGGGCAAGCTGCTCGCGAGCCAGTACCCGGATCACCCGGACCTCGACCCCGACGGCAACGGCACCGTCGTCAAGCCGGCCGACGCCAAGAAGGTGTTCGGACACGTCCAGGCAGCCTCCGAGGCCCGTGACGGGCGGGCCGAGGTCCCGGCCGCCGACCGGAACCTGATGCGACGGGTGGCCGGCCAGCTGCGGCTCGGCCAGCAGAAGGAAGCGTATTTCGAGGTGTCGCGCTACTGGGCGGACCACTTCCAGAAGCTCGCTCGCGAGCAGGGGGTGACCGGGGACCTCAGTCTGATCACACTCACCGACTGGACGGACCGGCCGAATCCGCGCGGACTGCCGGCCTTCCTCTCCCGGCTCGTGGTGGCCTCGTTCGCCGAGATGGACGACCGGGTGTGGGTGCGGGCGGGCATTCCTCTCGACCCGGCGCCTGGACTCCACGAGATCAAGGACCAGGATGCGCTGCGCAGCCAGCCGCTGCCGTCGGAGGAGGTCTGGGAGGCTGCCCGCCAGCGTTTCACGACGGTGTTCGGTGTACCCGCGCCGACGCTGCGACGCGGCCGCATGGTGAACCAGCTCGCCCGGCAGATCGCCAAGGAGGCGGGGGCCTACCGGGAAGAGGCTCGCCAGCTCGTGACCGAGCTGGAGCGGCATGCCGCCTTCCTTCAGCTGGACGAGACCGTGGAGGCCGGCCGGCTCGCCATCGCGCGCCGGGCCGTCGATCTGCTGGACGCCCTCACGCGCTCGGCCGGCCAGGGTGCCGCCGGTGCGAAGAAGACGGTGGAGGCGCTGGCCGCCTTCGACTTCGGCGGGGTCAGCGCGGACCGCTTCGGGACCTCGGTCAAGCAGGCCGGGGCGGTGGCCCGGGCGCTGGACTCGGCATCGTGGACCACCCTCGACCTGGCCACCGCCGAGGGCCCCGAGGGCGCGGCACTGCTCGAGTCCCTGCGCAATGCCGCCCGCAGCGACCAGCGGACCAACGACCTCAAGGACGCTTTGGCCCGCACCCAGCGCGAGGTCCTCGCGCTGGTCAAGCGGAACCGGGCGACGGTCACCCCGCCGCCCCCGCCTGTTCTTCCTGTCCCCGGTCCGGGTGACGTGCCTCTGGACACGCCCTCCCGCCATCCGCGTGTGCCGGAGGAGGGGTCCTCTACCAGCCCCGCCGAAGGGTCCACCGGTACCGGCCGGGTGCGGCGTTCGGGCGGCAGCCGTACACCTGCGATGCAAGCGGTGGCCGAACTCCAATCACAACTGGCAGAGTTGGCGGCACAGGAGCCCGGTGCCACCATCGAGATCACCTGGCGGGCAGTCGAGGCATGAGCGCGGTGACGACCAGCACGGTCGCGGTGCGGTTGAACCTCGCGACGATCACCCAGTACCTGTCCGCCCAGGCGTCCCTCGCCGATGCTCTCGTGGGCCGGGGCAAGCGCAGAGCCGTCCTGTTGCGTTCCGCACCGCAGTGGGACGGTCCCGCCGAACCGGTCTGGGGCGACGGGCAGTCCGCCCGCGTCGTGGCAGCGCTGTCCCCACTCGCCGTGCACGAGCTGCTGCTCGACCATCTCGCGGACCGGGCCACAGGCCCTGCCGTGCTCGTGATCCTCACCGATCGCGAGCAGAACGAACTGGACCCGGCGATCCTGGCACGTGCCCACAAGCAGCGCATCGACGCCGTGGACAGCTGGGACGTGGTCCGGGACGCATTCGGCGCCCAGCAAGTCGACCCCCGGCTCAAAGAGGACAACTGGGCTGCTGAGGCGCTCCTCGACGCCGCTCCGCCCAAGCGCTGGCCCCGTCTGGCGGGCGGCATGCTCTCGCGGCGCACGGCGCTGTCCGCCCTGTCGCTGCGTCGGCTTCGGCTCGGCCCGTACGAGGACGAGTCGGCGGCACAGGATCACACCGCGGCGGCCGGCAGCCTGGACACGCATACGCTGCTCGGCTGGTCGCTGACTCCCGGCCGCCCCGAGAGGTTTCTTGAGCTACGGGGCCCCGAGCGCTCGGGGCTCACGGAGTTCCTCAGTGAGGAGGATCAGGCCGGGCTCGCCGGGCGGGCACTCCTCGCCCTCGTCGAGGCGGAGCACGGGGCCGACACGGTCGCGTTCGGCCTGGTGTGCGCGGCCCTGTGGTGTCATGCCTCGGCGGATGCGTCCACGTACACGGCACGCGGTCGGGCGGAGCGCTGGTTCGGGGAGCGGCGACCGGCTGAAGGCGAACAGTTCGACACCCTCGCAGCCGCATTCGGGCGGGCGGCGGAGGAATACGTCGTCGGTCTCCTGGCCCGGACCGCCAGGGGCGGTGGCGACGGAGCGGACGAAGCCCGCGAGGCCCGCAGGATCACCGACACCGTCCTGGAGCGCGCCTCGGCACTGATCCGTCAGTTCGGCGCGGAAGCCGCGGCCCAGGAGAGCCCGGTGCTGCCGGCGGGCCTGGACGCCAGGTTCACCACCGTGGGGCGGACGCTCTCGGCCGGCCGGGCGGACCCGCTCGCTGCTGCGGTCCGCGCTCTGGGCGAGCACCGGCGTGGGAACGGGCCGGACGTACGAGCGCGCGTCGAGCGCACACACATGGCCCAGCGGCTGGCCCAGTGGCTGGCCAACGAACCGGCCGTCGACGCTCCCTCGGTCTACGCCGCCATACAGCGCCATCTCGCCGAGACCGGGTGGGTGGACCGCGCCCTTGAACACATCGAGGCCGGCGGGGACCCCGATGCCGTGTTGAAGGCCGCGTACGACGTGCTCGTCGCTCGTGTACGCGCACGGCGGCACGAGATCGACCGCGACTTCGCCCGCGCTCTCGCGACCTGGACGGCCGCGGGTACCGAGCCCGGTGCGATGCTCACGGTGGAGACCTTCCTGGAGCGCACCGTGAAGCCGGTCGTCCAGAGCGCAGCCGACCGGAGGATTCTCCTCCTCGTACTGGACGGCATGAGTGCGGCCATCGCCACCGAGCTGGGCGAGGAACTACGTGCTTCCTGGGCCGAGTTCGATCCCTTGGACGAAGGTGTCCCACGTCGCCGTGCCATGGCCGCGGCCCTGCCGACGCTGACCGCGGTCTCCCGTACGTCACTTTTCGCGGGAAGACTGATGCGGGGGTCGCAGAAGGACGAGGCCCAGCTGTTCCCCGGCCTGGCCCTCTGGCGCGGTGCGCCCGCCGCCGTGTTCCACAAGGACGACCTGCGGGCGGAGAGCGCGGGGGCGACGTTCGGGCCCGCGCTCACCGAAGCGCTCATGGACGGCCGGACGCACGTGGCAGTCGTCCTCAACGCCATCGACGACCGGCTTGCCAAGGAGCAGAAGCTCGGCGACGGAGCCTGGCAGGCCGAGCACATTCCCGCTCTCCTGGATCTGCTGCGCGTCGCCGCCGGGCAGGGCATGGCTGTACTGGTCACCAGTGACCACGGGCACGTGGTGGACCGGCACGGCATGAAGGTCGATACCGAGTCGCCGCAGTCGGCCCGCCACCGGGCCGAGGGCGGCAGGACGGCGGCGGCCGAGGTCGAGTTGCGCGGGCACCGGGTGGTCGCGCCGAAGCCCGGCGGATCGATCGTCGCGCTGTGGGATGCCGATTCCAGGTACACGGCCCGGAAGGCCGGCTATCACGGCGGGGCATCCCTTGCGGAGTTCACCATTCCGGTCCTTGCCTTTCTGCCGTTCGGAGCCACGCCTCCCCCGACCTGGCGGGAGCTGGGTGATCAGCGTCCGACCTGGTGGCTCCTCGAAGAGCAGGTAACGCGTCCGGTCATGGCGGCCACTCCCGAACCGGCTCCCGCAGAGAAGCGGCACACCCGCCAGAAGCCGAAGAAGGAACAGGCTCACCTGGCCAGGACGCACGACTCGTTGTTCGATGTCGCCCTGGTGCCCGCGGGTGAGGGTGAGGAAGCACTCGTGAACAAGGCACTGGTGGATCCCGACGACGCTCTCATCGAGGCCCTCTTCGCATCGGAGGCGTTCCGGGGACAGATCGGCCTGCTGGCACGGAAGCCGCCGATGGACAAGGTGGACCGCGCGATCCGGGCCCTGGTCGATGCGGGAGGCACCCTTCCGGTCACGGCGCTGGCCCAGCGCGTCGAGTACCCGGCCACCCGGGCGGACGGCTTCGCCGCCATCCTGCGGCAGTTGCTCAACTACGACGGCGTGCAGGTCCTGGAGACGCTTCCGGACGGTCGGACGATCCGTCTCGATCTCTCCTTGCTGCGCGATCAGTTCGATCTCAGCTGACAGAGCGGTGAGAGCCGCACCTCATGAACGGACCGGGGGGCCATGAGCGCCAACGATCGTGTACTGATCAACGCGATGATCGAGGAGCAGCGGAACGCGCGCACCGTTCCGCTGTCCTTCGACGCCACCTTCGAAAGGTTCGCGGCCGAGCACGCCCTGCACGGCTACGGCCTCTCTGAGGAGGAGATCGAGGCCGGTGTGATCGGTGGCTCGGACGACGGCGGCATCGATGGGGTGTACGTCTTCCTCGGTGGCAGGCTGCTCCACGAGGACAGCGAGATCTTCTCCCCCCAGTTCGCCGCCACGGGGGTGGAGGCGGGATCTCAGCTGACGCTGTGGCTCGTCCAGGCGAAGACCAGCACCGGCTTCTCCGAGGTCGCACTGGACAAGGTGGCTTCCACCTGCTCGAACCTCCTGGACATGGAGGTCGACGAGTCCGTGGTCGGGCTGCTGTACTCCGACGACCTGCTCGCCCGCTTCGGAATGTTCCGCAGGGCCCTGACCAAGCTCCTCACCCGCCACCCCACGGTACTGATCAAGT
The DNA here is from genome assembly GCF_026340595.1 of Streptomyces sp. NBC_01363. Taxonomy (GTDB): domain Bacteria; phylum Actinomycetota; class Actinomycetes; order Streptomycetales; family Streptomycetaceae; genus Streptomyces. The sequence goes on along the minus strand of NZ_JAPEPF010000002.1, from coordinate 810,710 downwards.
TCTCGTACGTGACGCGCGGCGAGGCGGGCGAAGTGCACCCGAAGGTGCAGGCGAAGGGCAAGATCCTGGAGGCACAGTTCTCCAACGCCTTCGCGATTTCCACGGGCGAGGTGGAGTTTCTCGGGCCTGCGGAGCTGTGGAAGCGTGCCAGCACCCTGCCCTCGTACACCCTGGAACTCCCGTACCGGGAGAGCATCACGCACGGCACCAGCCACATCGCGCTGGTCGCCCTGGGCGAGTACATCGACTTCCTGAGCGAGGAGACCGGGGCGATACAGACCCATATCTTCGACTGGAACGTCCGTGACTATCAGGGGAACGTCGAGGTCAACCGGGAGATCACCGCGTCCCTCCAGAATCCTGACGCGCCGGAGTTCTGGTGGCTCAACAACGGCATCACGATCGTGTGCTCTCAGGCGACCTCGATCGGCAAGCGGATGAGCCTGTCCGACGTACAGATCGTGAACGGGCTCCAGACCTCGTACACGCTGCATGAGACGCTCAGCGGCCTGTACGCGACCGATCCGGGTGCGGCGGTGTTCGAGAGGCTGGTGCAGGTGCGCATCCTCGTCACTGCCGACCAGGCAGCGCGGGATGCCGTGATCCGGGCGACCAACCGGCAGACGAGCGTGCCCGTGGCATCCCTGCGGGCGACGGACGACATCCAACGGCAGATCGAGTCGTACTTCCTGGAGCACGACTGGTTCTACGACCGGCGCAAGAACTTCTACCGCAACCAGGGCAAGTCGGCGGACCGGATCATCAGCATCCCCCTGCTCGCCCAGTCCGTCATGGCGATGGGCCTCGGCCGGCCCGACTACGCCCGCGCCCGTCCGTCGAGCCTGCTGAAGTCGGACACCGACTACCGGCGCGTCTTCTCCGACAAGACCGAACTGCCGGTCTACCTGTGGCTGGCAAAGGCACAGCGGCAGATCGACGCCTTCTTTCAGGTGGCACCCGAACTCGTCTCCCGCTCGGAGCACACGAACCTTCGCTTCCATCTCGCCATGCTCGGCGCCGTCGATCTCGTGGGCAGGGCGTTCGGGAAGCCGGGGGAGTTGAACAACGCCGCCCGGGAGGACATCTTCCCCACCACCGTCCGCCTGGTGTCCCTCTGGAAGTCGCTGAAGGAGCAGTTCGACGACTTCCAGAACGAACGGCAATGGAGTCCCGACAAGACCGCCAAGAGCGGCGACTTCGTCGCCCACCTGACGACCGCCCTCGGATACGGGCCACTGCCCCGCAGATGACGCGAGAGCCGGTCGAGAGTCACCGGGCCGATGGGACAATGGCCCGGTGACCGACCCTCGCTCCTCAGCCGTCTCCGCCGTCCGGCGGCGTACCGCGATCGACGCCCTGCGGCGCGGCGCCGTTCCGGAGAGCGGCCTGGACCTGCTCGCCACGGGCCTCGACCGATTCGAGTCCGCGCTCGACGCCGAGCTCGACGCGGTCGCCTCGGGCGCCTCGGTGTTCAAAGCCGTCCGGGGTGAGTACGGATCCGGCAAGACGTTCTTCACCCGCTGGCTCGGCGAACGCGCCAAGCAGCACAACTTCGCCGTGGCCGAGATCCAGGTCTCCGAGACAGAGACGCCGCTGCACAAGCTGGAAACCGTCTATCGGCGCCTCACCGAACGGTTGTCCACCTCCAGCTTCCCTCCGAGCGCGCTCCGCCCGGTGGTGGACGCCTGGTTCTACGCACTGGAGGAGGACGCACTCGCCGCCGGGGCCGACGAGGACGACCTGAGCAGCGAGGTGGAGCAACTCCTGGCCGCCCGACTGACCGAGGTGTCGCGGCACGCCCCGTCCTTCGCCAGCGCACTCCGCGGCTACCGGTCCGCACTCGTGGAAGGCGACGAACCGACGGCTGCGGCCATCCTCGCCTGGCTCGGCGGCCAGCCCCATGTGGCCGCGGCAGCCCGCCGGTCCGCGGGAGTACGCGGCGACCTGGATCACTTCGGGGCCCTGGGTTTCCTGCAGGGGCTGCTGACCGTTCTGCGGGACTCCGGACACCGAGGGCTGTTCGTCGTACTCGACGAGGTGGAGACGCTGCAGCGCGTACGGTCGGACGCCCGCGACAAAGCTCTGAACGCCCTGCGGCAGCTCATCGACGAGGTTCACTCGGGCCGCTTCCCCGGCCTCTACCTGGTCATCACCGGAACCCCCGCGTTCTACGACGGGCAGCAGGGTGTCCAGCGGCTCGCACCGCTCGCCCAGCGCCTCGCCACCGACTTCACCACCGACCCTCGCTTCGACAACCCCCGCGCCGTCCAGCTGCGCCTGTCGGGATTCACCCAGGATTCCCTGACAGGTCTCGGAATCACGATCCGAGACCTGTACGCAACCGGTGCCGCTGCTCCCGACCGGATCAAGGCCCTGGCCAACGACGCGTACGTCGCCGATCTCGCACAGGCGGTGGGCGGGGCGCTCGGCGGCAAGGTCGGTGTGGCGCCCCGGCTCTTCCTGAAGAAGCTCGTCGGAGACGTCCTCGACCGCATCGACCAGTTCGAGGACTTCGACCCCCGGCAGCACTACCGACTGACGGTGGCCGACAGTGAACTCACCGCCGTGGAACGCAACCTGGCGGCCGCGTCGTCCGCCGACGGCATCGATCTGGAGCTGTGATGGCGCAGGGAGCGGACCCCGTCGACCGGCTCGATCTCGTCGTCCTGCATCACGTGGTGAACACCCTCGGCTGGCCCGATCTGCGCCCGCTCCAACGCGCTGCGATCGACCCGGTGATGGACGGCGAGGACACCGTCGTCCTCGCTCCCACTGCCGGTGGCAAGACCGAGGCCGCGTGCCTGCCGATCCTGTCGGCCATGACCACCCAAGGCTGGACGGGCACCTCGGTTCTCTACCTCTGCCCGCTCAAGGCCCTTCTCAACAACCTGGTAACGCGGATCGACGGGTACGCGCAGTGGCTCGGGCGCACCGCCGCCCTCTGGCACGGCGACACCAAGGAGTCCCAGCGCAGACGCATCCGCACCGAGAGGCCCGACATCCTGCTGACCACGCCGGAGTCTCTGGAGGCCATGCTCATCGGCGTGAAGACCGATCACGCACACCTGCTGGGAGGTGTTCGGGCCGTCGTCGTGGACGAGGTGCACGCCTTCGCCGGCGACGACCGCGGCTGGCATCTCCTGGCCGTGCTGGAGCGCCTGGAGCGCGTCACCGGGCGGCCCATCCAGCGCATCGGATTGTCCGCGACCGTCGGCAATCCTCACCAACTGCTCACTTGGCTCCAGGGATCGGGCGCGGGACAGCGTCCCGGCCGGGTGGTGGCTCCGGATCTCCCCAAGGCGCCCGCCACCACCTCTGGCCGGCCCGTCGGCATGCCGGCCGCGGAGCCCCCACCGGGAGACGTGGAGCTCGACTACGTGGGCTCCCTCGACAACGCCGCCAAGGTGATCGCGGCTCTGCACAGGGGCGAGAAACGGCTCGTGTTCTGCGACTCCAGGCGTCAGGTGGAGGAGCTGGGAGCGGCGCTGCGGGCGCGGGAGGTCACGGTGTTCCTGTCGCACGCCTCGCTCTCGGCCGACGAGCGAGCCAGGTCGGAGCAGGCGTTCGCCGAGGCACGGGACTGCGTCATCGTGTCCACGTCCACCTTGGAACTGGGCATCGACGTCGGCGACTTGGACAGGGTCATCCAGATCGACTCCCCGAGCACCGTCGCCTCGTTCCTCCAGCGCATCGGCCGCACCGGACGCAGAGCTGGTACCCAGCGCAATTGTCTCTTCCTGGCCACCCGCAAGGACACGCTCCTGCAAGCCGCAGGGCTACTCCTGCTCTGGGGGCGCGGATGGGTCGAACCCGTTGTGGCACCACCCGAGCCACGCCACCTCGTGGCTCAGCAGCTGCTGGCCGCCACACTTCAGGAACACAAACTGGGTGACCAGCTCTGGCCCGAGCAGTGGAACGGCCTCGCTCCCTTCGACCGCTCGGCCGCTCCAATCCTGCGCCATCTGACGGACGAGGGCTTCCTCGACACCGACGGCGGAATGCTGTTCATCGGGCCTGAGGCCGAACGCCGTTTCGGTCGACGGCACTTCATCGAGCTGACCGCGTCGTTCACCGCACCACCGCAGTTCACCGTCCTGTCCGGGCGCACCGAGATCGGCCAGATGGATCCCTCAGTACTCACCGAGGAACGGCCGGGCCCACGGAGGCTGCTGCTGGCCGGTCGCAGCTGGCAGGTGACCTTCATCGACTGGGGACGCAAGCGGGCTTTCGTCGAACCGGTCGACGGCGGAGGGATCGCCAAATGGTCGAGCGGGACATTCATGGGGCTCTCCCATGCACTGACCCGTGCCATGCGAGCAGTACTTCTCGGATCCGACCCGGTCGTCTCGCTCACCCGGCGGGCCGACGTCTGCCTTCAGGAGTGGCGTGAAACCGAGGGGCCACACATCGTTCATCCCGCTGGGACACTTGTGGCCCGGAAGGGCAACGACGTTCGTTGGTGGACGTGGGCCGGATACCGCGCCAACGCGACGCTGGGCGCAACCTTGTCATCGATCGCCGATCCGGTTCAGCGCCCGACGGACTGCTATTTGCGGCTGCGGGAGGATCTGTCACACGTCATGTGGCGCTCCGCGATCGAGGCCGCCGCGGCAGCTCCGGCGATGGTCCTTCCGGACGTCGACCCGCGCGCAGTCCACGGGCTGAAGTTCTCGGCAGCGCTCCCCCTGCGGCTGGCCACCGCCACGGTGGCCGCGAGACTCGCCGACTTCGACGGCGCACGTGCCGTTCTGGCGGAGCCGAAACGGTTGTACGTCACATCGGCCGGATAGCCGTCGCCTCTGGTCCAGGGCCACGGTCGGGCTGCTCGCGGCACGCCGCTCGCACCAATATCCAGCGGTGTTACGGATAACGGACGGAGTGGGGCTCACGGTGCGGTCTAGCCTGGCAGACCCGTGTGCCGCATGCACAGCGCCAAAGGCGGATTTGCGAGCGCCGTCGCCAGGCCCCGAGTCCGTACCGCCGGATGGCAGCTCGCCACTCACATGCGCACATATCCCCGCTCGACGCACTGAAGACCGCCTTGCGCCGGCGGGGAATCAAGAAGGGCTCGGGACTGATTCATCACAGCACTGCGGCTCGCAATACGTTTCCATCCCCTGCGAGGATCGGCTGCTGGACACTGGCGCGACCGCCTCCGTCGGCTCCTTCAAGGCCGAACTGGCGAGACGCTGACCAGGTCGAACGCCTCGCCGTCCAGTGGACCTCCACTCGAAGAGTTCGAGGCCCGGCACCACCGATCCCAAGCGACCACGAGCACTACCGGACACGCATGACGCCCCGTCAGAATTAGCGTCAGATGAGCGTCGAAATGATCTCTCACTGCCCCGCGAAGATCGGGGCAGTGAATCCCTCATCCAACACGCCATCCACAGAACCGCAGGTCAGAAGCATTCGGCAGTCCGATGGCATTCCCCACATCATGCCCACCCGAAAACAGGTCGGCATAATCCGTCAAACACCGGCCGCACCAGAAAACCGCAGGTCAGGAGTCCTTCTTCACCGGCTCCAGAATCGCCACGCACTCCACGTGATGCGTCATCGGAAACATGTCGCCCTGGACGCAGGCGGTAAAGCAGCAGGTCAGAGGTGCTTTCGAGTCCCGAATAAGGGCCAACGGGCGCCCGGAGCGTCAAGTGAGCGTCACGACCGTACGCCGGCTCGGCACGGGCAATCTGGCGTGTCATGGCTACCCGCAGTGCAGCAGCAACTCCGCCAATACGGAGCCTCACGCAGTGGAGTCGTATCGGTACGCCCGCTGTGGACCCGCCGCGCGTCAGTCGGCGGGGGCTCTTTCCTCCAGCCTGTCGTGATCGATTCCGGCATGCAGGGTGCGACCGCCCGGCAGGATCACCTCGACGAGGCGTTCCTCGATGGACGTGTTCACGAGTTCCAGTAGGGGGATACTGCCGCGGCGCGGATTTACCGAGGCGGTCCGGGTGGAGAAGTTGTAACTCACCGGTGCGCCACTTGGCGGCAGGGCTGCTTCGAGTGTCTTGACCACGGTCCCCGGTCCGAGGGATTCGTTGAGGTGGCGGAGCCGGTCCCCCTGCAAGGCGCCCAACTCTCCTTCATACGCCACCGTTGACCAGTGTGATGACCTTGAGGCTCAGCCCTAGGAGCGGCACCGGTGCACCCATCGGTGTGTGATGCCGCAGAGTTGCCATGCGGAGGTCGCGCAGCCGATAGCGTGACCGTCCGAGTCGTCGCCCGCTGTGAGCAGCGGGGTATGGGAGGGAGTCGCACGTGCAGGTCTCGACGCTGAGTCTCTGGGGCGCGTGGGCGTTCGGGGTCGTCATCGGCTGGATTGCGTACCGCACACTGCGGCGGACCACAGACGGGCCGCGCATCGCCGATCTCGTCACCGTGATCGCTGCCCTGGGCGGTGGCACCGTCGTCAGTACGCAGTTCGCCGAACCAGACCTCTTCGCCATGTACGGCATCGGGCTCATGGTCGGCTTCTTCGCCTACTTGATCACCGGTTCCCTAGTGGACCGCGCGGCACGCAAGGCCGATCAACGGGCTCTCATCCAGACCCCCGTCCCTCAGCAGGGCCAGGAGCCGCAGCTGCCCCGGACCCCCGGCGAGCCGACGCCGCCGCCCACCGGCGCCCCGGCGCCCCAGGCCCCTGCCCCGGTGCCGCAGATCACAGCCGGTCCTCGCACTGGGCGTTGGATGGGTGACAAACCGGAGCGGAGGGGGCGGTAAATCGAATTACGGCGGGCCGTTAGGACACGTTACGTAGGCGCAGCTCCGCGGAGCAGTAGGCGGTGTAGGCCAGCCCCAGCACGTTGTTCTTGCGCAGCATGGTCATGCGGACCTTGTGGAGGGCCGGCCCGACCGCTTCCCCCGCGAGAAGCCGCTCCCAGAAGCGCTCGCCGATCTCGTTGGCCATCCCCTGTTCGATCATGATCTCGGTGCCCACCACTCCGGCGGCGCTGAAGGCGGAAAAGGCTTCGACGAAGGTAAGCCAGGAGGCTGGGTCGGTGTCGAGGGTGTGGCAGCCGTTGAGGAAGACGACGGGGGCCACCTCGTCACTCTGCCGCCAGGGTGATGAGTCCGCCCAGGCGGCGAGATCCCGCGGGGTGATCCGTTCTCCCTGACCGATCTCCAGCACCGTAGTGCTGGGGGGCTCGGCCAGGGGGTCAGGGCGGCGCCCGTGGCCGTAGAAGTAGACGCAGGCTCCCGCGGCGTCGATCAGCGCCTTGCGCAGCGTGTCGCTGCATTTGCAGTCGTGGACGCCGCCGTGCAAAAAGTGGCCGCGCAACGCAGTGAGATGATTGTCCATCAGCTCATGGTCGATTGTGAGGCTGCGAGCCACGGTCAGTGCCGGGGCCTCCCCGTCGCGGCCCGCCCACAGCTTCAGTCGGCGACCGGGCGGGACCGACGGCGGCTGCTCGATGAAGTGGCGATATCCCCAGAAGCCGAACGGGCACAGGGTATTGAGCCCGTGCCGACTCTCCTCGGGGCAGGAGCGTGCCGTGTCGTCGCGATGGACCTCCGCCCATCCGGCGGCGCAGCGCTCCAGATCTCCATGGTTGTCGAGGGGGATGTCGTAGAGCAAGCTCCAGGGGAAGGTGACGTTGCCGAGCTCCTGCTGGCAGATCTGGATCACCGCGGGTGCCCTCAGCACGCGTCGCAGCCCCTCCCTCTCGGGCCAGCTGCGGGCGAGCAGGAGGAAGAGCTCCGCTCCCTGGTGGGCGAGTTTCGCCAGGTCGTCGTGGGCGGCGTCGGGCGTCTTGGCGTTGTTCTCGTCGATCAGGTTCTCGAGGGAGTCGTCCTCGTGGTGGACCGCGTGGAGGCCGAACAGAACGTCGCGGACGCGCTGGAGCGCGCCCCGCACCTGGTGCTCGGTCAGCCAGAAGCTGCTGACCGGCCCGTCCTGGGCGAGGACGTCGATCGTCATCGTCCCACCGACGGGCCGGCTAATCCGGACAGCGGCGGTCCGCGCGGGCAGCGCCGCGAGCTGCGCGTACCCGGCCGTCAGGGTGTAATCAACGCTCGCCGTGGTGTCGCCGTCGTAGCTCTCGTGGGCGCCGACGCGGGCGGTCAGGGAGACCGACTGCAGCTGGTTTCCGCGGTAGGACACGAGCAGGCGCAGGCGGGCCGGGCCCGGCTCGGCGGGCGCGGTGAAGGGGATGTACAGGTGGTCGCCGCGGTGCACCGGTTCGCAGGTGTGGGGGGTGTGCTCGCGCGGCGGACAGGGGCAGACCCAGCTGTGCCCGGTCCGTGGCAGGAAGACCGAGTGCCGTGCGGAGGGGAGGCCGAAGTCGTCACTGAGGACGGTGACCTCTAGCCAATCGCCCCGCCCGTCGTCGTCCGTGTGGCCGAGCAGGCCGCCGGGGAACGGCCGAGCCTGCCGCGCCAGGAGGCTCTCGTCGGCAAGCCGACCGATGTCCACTCGGAGTTCATAGGTCCGGCCCTCGGCGAGGACGCGGTCGGCAGGGACAGTCTGCCTGGAAAGGGGCCAGACGACGGAGAGATTGAGGAAGCGGTCGGCGTCCGGTTCCGTCGCCGGGTCCTGGTCCGGGGTCGGTTCGATGTCCCCCACCGAGATGTCATCAAAGAGCGGGACGGTGACATCGTCCGGGCGGACGTCGGGCGGGGGCTGGGTCCTGGGGCCGCGCAGGCCGTCCTGGCGGGCCGCGCGGAACTCGTCCAGCACCCGCAGCGCCCCCGGGTACTCCCCCAGGACCTCGAAGAACTTCTCGGTGAATTCCTCGGCGTCGAGGTCCGTACGGTGCAGGAGGGCGTCCCACTTCTGGCGTGCCTCGTCCTCCAGATCCGGCTCGTGCCAGAACTCCGAGGTCCGCAGCTCCCGCAGTTCGCCTTCGGACGGACAGCGCGGTGCGCCGGGGTACGGGCCGGTCTCGTGCACGGTGCCAGTCCTCTTCGCGGGTCGACGGGCGTCCATTGTGTGGCCGGTGCCCGCTGGGGCGCGACGGTTTCGCCGAATAGGGTGACGGTGAACGCGCCGTGCGACGAGGGAAGCAGGGGGGGCGGCAGCGGTGAGCGGAGCCCGGGACCTGACCATCAGGCTGTCGTGGACGGACGACGGCCGCAAGGCGACCGCGGTCGTCGTCGACGGCGACGACCGCCCGCTGCACACGCCGGACGCGCCCCGGGCCCTGGGCCGGAACACTGCCACGGCCTGGGACAAGCCGGTGTCGTCCCTGGTGGCGGAGATGCTGGGAAGAGCCCTGTTCCCTCCCTCCGTCCGCCGGATCGTCGCCCGACAGGCGCCTTACCTGACCGGCGACGGGCACCTCCGGCTGCGGCTGGTGCTCCCCAGCCCCGGAGCCGAGGGGCCGCGTCCCCTCGGCGCCCTGCGCTGGGAGTCGGTGCGCGTGCCCTCGCCGACCGCCCCCGTCCTCGTCTGGGAGAACTGGGCGGCGGAGAGGGGGCCCCTGCCCGACGGGGGCTGCGAGGTGGGCAGCCATCCCCGCTTCACCCTCGTCCGCGAGGTACGGCCCGTGCGCCCGCTGCCCGCCGTGGACCGGCCCGGTCGGGGGCTCGTGCTCGTCGCCGACGCCACCTCCGTCCACGGCGGCATCACCACGCTGCACGGTGTGGAGCCAGTGCCGCCACCGGAAAGCTGGAGACGGGGGGACGCCGACCGACAGCTCGTGACACAGGCGCTGAACAGGTCGTGGCTGTCGGCCCGCACGCTGCCCGCCCCCGCGACCGCCGACGAGATCCGGCGGCAACTCGCCCCGGGCGCCGGGGTCTTCTACTTCGGTGGGCACCAGACGGCCGGAGGGCTCGTGGTGGGTGCTGAGGGCGGCGCCAACGCGGCCGAGTGGCTGGACGCCAGCACTGTGGCGAGCTGGCTGCGCAGCGCGGGCGTCCGGCTCGCGGTCCTCATGGCCTGCGACTCCGCCGGGTCGGCGGACACCCCGGGCTCCGCCGTGTCCGCCGCCGACCGGCTCGTACGGGACGGCGTGCCGCACGTCGTCGCCGTGCAGGGCAAGGTCAGCCACAGCCGGTCCGCAACCTTCGCGGGCGGGTTCTTCGACGCCCTGGCCCGGGGACACCCCATCGACGTCGCCCTGCGGGAGGGGGCGGCGCTCCTGGACGGCGAGGGTGCCGTACCGGTCCTCTACACGCAGCGGCGCAGCACGGACCTGACGGTCGGGCTGCTGCCCGAGGCCGGGCGTCCGCCCCTCTCGTCCACCGCCCACCGCCTCCCCGTGGGCGACGAAGGCCGCCCTCCGCCCATAACGGACGAGCGGTTCCGCGTCCACCTCGACGCGTGCTGGACCCTGAGCGAGACCCCCTTCCGGGATGTGCTCGCCGACCCGGCGGCCGTCGACCTCACCAGCCTGCTCGACGCGGCCGAGAGCACGCTCTACACAGCGCGGTACGCTCGGTCCCTCCCGCACGAGGGACCGCGCGTCTGGTACGCCTGCGACGCGCAGGTGGGCCGGTTGCCCCGGACCGAGGCCGAGCTGCGCGGCGCCGTCCACCCGCGGTTCCGGGAGAGCCCCCGGGGCCGGGGCGTCGGCCTGGTGATCCGCTGTCCCGCCGCCACCGCCTCCGAGATGGGCGAGGAGTTCGGTGAGGACCTGGAGCGGTTGCACGGCTTCGGCTGGGACCTGCGGGGCGTCGTGGTCCAGGTGCACGGCCCGCGGGCGGACCACGTACGGTACGCGGCCGGGCGGGTGGCCCGTCTGCTGCTGCTGGACGAATACCTGGTGCGGGAGCAGTCCCGGCAGGGGGAGCGCTCGGATCCTCCGCCGGTGGCCATGCCGTCCGCACTGTCGCCGCTCACCGGCGCCCCCGGGCCCGGGCCTGTGGCGGGCGCGCTGCTGGAGCGGGTGCGGGCCGCAAACGATGCCGAGGAGCCGGGCCCAGCGCCCGTGGTCGACGCTCGGGCCGTCGTCGAGCAGCTCAACGCCGAGAACACGTGGGGAGACCAGGCTGGCGAGGTGGCCGTACTCCGTGCCATGGGCCACTGGTGGCCCGCGCTGTACCGGCAGTTGCTGGTCGCGTACGCCGCCTTGCGCAGCGGTCCCGCCCGCGCATGGTCGCTGCACCTGGCCGCCGCCCGTGACGGCGACCTGGAGCACTGGCTGAGAAAAGCCGGTGACGCCGTGCCGGACCCGGCGGACCTGCCGCTCCTCGACGGCCTGGCCGAGCTCGCCGACTCGATCGTCCTCGCCCTGGTGCGGGCTGGCCTGCGGGACACAGACGCCTTCGCACAGTGGCGGGACGAGGACCTGTCTCCCGCGGTCCTCGCCGCGGTGGCGGTAGCCGAGCGGGGACGGGCGACGGGCGCGGACCTGGAACGGCCGGAGACCGCCGTGGCGCTGGACCGTGCGCGGTTGATCGGCCCCGCCGACCTGCCGCTACTCGACCCGGAAGGGCGGTACCCGGGGAGCTGGGCGCTCGTCACCCGCCATCCGCTCGACGAACGGGCCGCGGCCTGGCTCTACGGCCTCGACCCCGTCCTGCGCCGCCTCGCCGGCCTGTCGCCCGCACCCGAGGCGTACGACCTGGAACTGGAGGAACAGGTGTCCGAGCGCCGCAGGGCGCTGCGTCCCCCGTTGCCGGGTCACTGAGCCGGCAACGGATGCATGGGTATGGCCCAAAACCGTCCCCAAGATGTCCGCCCGTCCATATCCTGACGACCACTAGACGGCGTTCCGGCGCCAGTGACTAGGAGATCGCGGGCAATGCGGCCCGGCTCAGGACATGAAGGGGCGACGATGCTCGAGCACTGGTATTTCACCGCCTCCTTGGGGCTCCCCCCACCGACCGCAGCGACGTTCCTGGACATCGTCACGGCACTTGACGAGCCGGTCGGCAACGAACGATCCGAGGAACTGGTGTCCTCGGCCATCGAGTGCCTCGGCCAGGCTGGCACGGGGACCGCTCTGTACGCGCTGCCACACGTCCTCGCCGCCCAACGGCGGTTCTCCGGCGTCACCGATGTCAACGCCCGTGCCGCGGCCCTCTACCGGGACATCGCGTCGGTCGCGCCCGAGCACCTGCGGACCCGCATCGGTGCCGCCCTGCGCGCTACAGGCGGCTCGGAGGTCCATAAGGCGCTGGCGTCGCTGCGCGATCTGCTGCCGGACGCCGGTGACGGCGCGGCCGAGGCAGACACCTCGGTTCCGCCGTATCACGACCTGGTGGAGCAACTCGCCGCCACCGTCGCCCTGGTCGTGGCCCGTTTCCTCGCCGGACGCGATCCGCAGGGCGTCGGGGAACTCCTGGAGCAGTCCCCGGCCGTCCTGGACGACGCGCTGGAGGGACGTCACGGCCGCTATGCGCTGCTGCAGGCGGCCGAGCTGTGCGCCCTGCTGAGGCCGGACGGCGCGGAGGCGGCCCGGGAGGCCCTGGCCGTGGCTTCCCTGGGCGCCTTCGACATGGAGCCGGACCTGCTGGCCGCCGCGGCCCGGGTCACGTTCGTCCTGTCCCCCGGGAGCCGGCGCCCGGGACCCGGCGCGACCGTGGCGGCTCTGGAGAGTGAGGCGCTGACCGGCGAGCTGCTCCTCGGCTGGCTCGGCCGGTGGCGGACCGACGGCACCCTGCCGAAGGAACTCGACAACGACGCACGGCGCCTGGCCTACGTACGCCTCGGCGGCGTGGGGCCCCTGCGCGATTCGGCCATGCCGTCGGTGCTGTGGCAGACGGCGCTGTGGTCGCTCGCGGCCGAACGGAACCCCGCGCTGACGAGGGAACGGCTTGCCCTGTGGTGGCAGCCGCCCCAGGGCCCGCCCCGGCGCCCCAGCGACCCCGCCCAACGCACCCCCGACCAGGGGCTGATGACAGTTACGCTCCCCTACGAGTCCTACGACGCCGTCCTGGTGCACGTGCACCGGCTCCTGACCCTCCGCCCCCCGGAGACCCCGCGACCGCGCCTGATCTTCGAGCAGGGGCCCGCCGAGGCCACCCCGCGGGCCACGGCCGCCCGGCTGTGGTCCCCATGGGTCGTCGCCCCCGCTCCGCCGGGTCCGGGCAAGCAGGCGAGGGCCAAGGGCAGCGACACGGCCCCACCGCCGCCTCCGGAGCTGCGCGACAACCAGCCGGAGCAATTGGTCAGGCTGCTCGGTGCCGGACTACTTGCCGCCTCACTGCTCGGCGGCACGGCGCATGCCGGCGAGGCGCCGCAGGAACCGGACGGGGCGGACCCGCACCACGACCACCTGCTGCTGCTCCTCTTCCACCTGCGGGACTGCCTGAACCGCGTGTTCAGACCCGTCATGGACGCCCTCGGCGGGGACATGCGGCAGGCCGGCGTCTACGCCGGTCACCTGTGCTCGCTCATCCTGCACGCCGAGGCGACCGTCGACCTGATCGGGAAGGGAGTACGCCCGACGGTCCACCCCTCCGAGATCGTGCGCGTGGTCGCCGCGCTCCCCCAGCACCAGCAGGACGCCCACCACCCGCCGCTGCCCGAGTGGGGCGCACGCAACGTCGCCCTGCACTGGGTGCAGGAGTCGTCGTCGGGCGGAACCGGGCCGCACCGCACGGAGGCGGGCGGCCGCTGGTTCGCGGGCGACCCCCCGCCGGCCGACGGCCTGCTGTCCCTGATCGGCGAGCGGGAGCGCAACGCCTACACCGGCACCGCAGTCCGGGCGGCCCAGCTGAGCCGCGACCTCCACACGCACCGGCGGGGCGCGGCCCTGCGCTGGGACTGGGACCTGGAGAGCGGCGTCGTGTTCCCCCCGGAGCTGACCCGGGGCCGGCCGCCGGTGCTGACCCCGGCGGGTCTGGTGCTCAGCGGCCCCCTCGATACCGACCGCGACTCCTTCTCTGTCGAGGAATGGCGGGACATGGCGGCCGGGCTCGGCGAGCTGCTTGCCCGGAACGACACCCACTCCATCGTCCCCGTAACGCTGGACACGCTGCGGCTGGCGGCGCTACTGGAGCGACCCGACCTCGGTGACCAGGGAGCGCACGAGGACTGGGTGAGCGCCTGGAGCGGCCGCGTCCGCTCCCTCAACTCACCGACGCACCTGCCCCGTTACGTACGGGCCCGGATGTTCGACATGTTTGGCGCGCAGGTGGCGGGGGCGGGGTCGCAGGAGCGTCTGCTCAAAATCCTGGAACACGTCGTGGACGTCATCGTCGACCTGAGCGGCGGGGCCCAGTTCTACTACGACCGGCTCTTCGAGGCGCTGTCCGTGCGGGTGCTGCCGACGGAGATGACCAACCGCCTGCGGGTCCGCGCGCTGCGGGCGCTGTACCACAAGTGGGGCGGCAATCCGCCCGTGATGGTGCGCGACAACCCGTTCGCGACGTACGTCAGCCGCGTCTCCGGCAGGGGGACGGAGACGGCGCTCGTCCGCTTCCTGCGGGCGACCGCGTCCGTGGAGCTACGGGGACAGGGCATGCCGCTCGCCGGGGCGCTGTCCGGCCTGTGGGCGAGCACCCAGCGGCCGACCCCGTTCGCGGCGGTGCGCGAGACCACCGGGCAGATCACCGCGGACGCCCGGTTCGTGACGGCCGCGACCGTGGACCGGCGCGCCGGCGAGACTGTCCTGTACCCGCGTAGCGAGAATCGGCAGGCGGCGCTGCAGCGCTCCGCCCGGCCCTTCGTGCACGACGCGTTCCACGCGGCGCCCGACGCGGAGCGTCCCGCCGCGGGGTCTCTCGTACTGGGGATCGTCTGCTCGGTGCCGCGCGCCAGCGACCGGACATCCTCGCTCTGGGCCAACTGCGGTCTCGCCCGCCCCGTCGAGTGCCGCGTCGAGGCGTACGATCAGCGGCGATGGCGTATCGGCAGCACCGTGGCGGTCAGGCTGGCCGAGGCTGGGGACAGGGCGAGCGTCCTGCCGCTCGCCCCGCTGCCCCCAGAGGACGGCGAGGTGCGCCCCGCGAGACTCGGCCGCGTGGACCGATTCCCGTGGCTGACCCTGCGCGTCGACGGCATCGGCGCGGACTGCTATCCCAAGGACGCCTCCGACAGAGGGATCGCCGCGCGCCACCGCTGGGACCCCGACCTCGCGCGCGCCTTCCGGGACGGGGAGGCCGAGACGCCCCAGGAGGACACCCTGGCCCGCTGGCACGCGGGGATGCGGCAGTGGCTGCCGCTCGACGCTGGCCTGCCCGAACTCGCCGTCGCCGCCGGCACGCCGGGACCGGAGGGCGCCACCCCGGTCCGGCTAGTGCTCGCCGGTGCCGCCACGGAACGCTCAGGCTTCGGCGCGGCCTGGCGGTTCGTCACCACACCGGGGCATGCGTACGTCCTGGGCCCGGTGGCCTGGGAGCCGGAGGACTGGTCCCGGCTCGACGAGGCGTGTCTGGCGGACCCACCAGGTCTCGTCGTGCACGCCGAGTTCCGGGACGGCGAGAGCAGGCTGCGCCTGTCCGCCGAACGGCCCTTCGACCGCCGCAACGCCTTGTGGCTGTCCGTGTTCGACCGGCCGTCCGGGACGGCGGGCAACGCCGAGGACGACGACCAGGTCCGCGAGCGGGACACGCACGAGGAGGCATTCCTGCGCACCGACGCCGCGGGGCAGCCGCAGTGGCAGATCGATGTGCCCGACATCAAGGGGTTCCCGCGCTCGGTCGCGGCCGCGTTCACGGGCACCGTCGGGCACAGGACGCGCCTGCTGTGCAGTGTCGACTCGTGGGGCGACGTTGGGGCCCGCAAGGCGGAGGCGACTGTCCAGCCGTTCCAGGAGCGGGGTATCACGGAGGCCAAGCCGACGCCCGAGCAGTACGCCGAGTACGCCCGGCTGCCCGTGAACACGGTCGTCGAACTCGAGTGGGCCGAGCACAAGGCGGCCGACGGCCAGAACCGCGCGACCACCACAGACGGGCTGCGCGGCCTGACCGCCACGGACTCGCTGACCCTGACCGGTGACTTCCCGTCCCTGTCGAGGACCGCGCGGCGCTGGGCGGTCGTGGTCTCGGACTCCGCCGGCCAGGCGTTCCCCACACCTCGACGGCCCGTTGCCGTCCCGCTTGCCGCGGCCCGGCTATTCGAGCTGTGCACGCCCCCGGCCGACGGGAGCCTGCTGCAGCACCAGCCGTCGCTCACCGGCATGGTGGTGGCCCGCATCCAAGTGCAAGGCGCCGACCGGTTCAGTCTGCTGCGGGTCTGGTTCCTGCTGGAGACGCGGGTCGTGGTCGCGGAGCTGCCCGCCGAGTGCTTCGACGTCGAGAACCCCTCGGTGGGCGACCACCTGACGGGCACGCCCACTGCCGAGGGCTGGATATTCTCGGTGCACCGCCGCAAGCTCCACCTCCAGGCCCTGTGGGAGTGGGCGGAGCGGCCCGGGGACGACTGGAAGCAGCTGGGGCAGCTGCGCGGCTCCGAAGGCGAGCCCCGCTTCCTCTTCCAGCACCCCCGGCTGGCGCGGCTGGCCGCCGGCCCCGCCTGCATCGACCCGGAACCGGCCGGCCGGGCCAACGCGCGACGGGCGGACAACTGGCAGCGCGGCAACACGGTCCGGGTCGTCGTGCAGCACGGCAGCACCCATCTCGTGGGCACGGTCACCGGAGGCGAGCTGAACAAGGAATTCCAGCCGGTACACCTGGAACAGACCGTGCTGGACATGTGGGACGTCGGCGGCGAGGCACGGCGCTGCGGCCCGGAGCTGCCCGGCGCGACCCGTTTCGTGCGGGTGTCCCGGGAGTTCGACCTCTCGCCCGCCACGCAGACGCGCAGGCACCGCGCGCAGGCCGCCCAGCAGGTCCACGACCCGGTCGCCGAGTGGCACCGGCTGCTACGCGAGCCCAGCCTCGTGTTCACCGGCGGGCTCGACTCCGAGGACCGGCTGGTGCTGCGCGGCTGCCGGGCGCCGGACGCCGGGGGCGTGTACCAGCCGTGGATGGAGCCGCTGGACGAGCCGCGGGCCCTGGTCGCCGGACGGAACTACTCCACGGACCGCGTCAGGGCGGTCCCGGTGCCGCACGCCTCGGGCTACCGCGCCTCGTTCCTGCGCGCTCCGGCCCTGACCGTCGCCGAGTTCATGGCGGAGATCGTCCCGTACGCGTCGGCGGACGGCCACCGCCAGGTGTTCCGCACCGAGCGCTACGCTTTGGGCAAGCCGCACTACGTCGGGGTCGAGGAGACCGACGACGGCGTCGCGCACCGCTTCGAGTTCGGCCTCGGCTGGTTCGTGGACATCCCCGCTGGGGCGCTGACGGTCGGCGGCGAACCCGTGGACCCCGACGGACTCACCCTCTTCCACGGCGACCCCGTCGACGCGATGGCCTTCACCGCGGACGAGACCGGCGAGGTACCCGGCGGGGTCGCCGTCGCCATCGAACTGGCCGACATCCACAAGGGCATCGAGTACCAGATCCACTGGGAGGCCACCACGGCCGCCGTCGTCCATCTGCTGGATGTCGCGGTGGACCGGGCACGGCAACGGGTAACTGTTCTGCGCGCGCTGACCCGCAGCCGCGAACTGGGCCTGGGCCGGGAGGACTTCCACGCGGAGAAGCAGCCGGTCAGCGCCCGGCTCGACGAGGCCGACGTACACGCCCTGCTCGCCGCCCACGACGTGGACTCTCCACGCCGGCTGATCCTCGGCCGGCTGCAGCCCGAGCAGCAGGGGCGCCGGCGGCGGGCACTGCGCTTCGCTGCCGTCCTGCCCCGCGCCGCGGCCACCGACGCGGAGTCGGCGCTGCGCGACGGCGATCGGCTGTACCTGGAGGCGGGGCCGATCGTGGAGACCCGCAACGACCACCTGCTGCGCTTCGCCCTCCCGCCCGAACTGCGCCAGGACGACGAGCCGTTCGCCGTGCTGGTGCCGCGGCGGGAGTTCTCCCACCGGGAGAGCTGCCTGCGGCGGGCCGCAAAGACGGAGGGCCTCGGCGCGTACGAGGGGCGGGCGCGGATGCTCGTCCAACTGAGCCGGACGGGCCGGGGCTCCGCCGCTCCCGCCAACCAGTGGCACGGCTCGACCAAGTCGCCGCCGCCCCGCAGCACGGCGACGCTGCGCAGCTACCTCGCCCGCAGGGTGGAAGGGTGCTTCGGCGTCGTGGACGGCTCCGGGCAGCACGTCGAGCTGCGTCCGGGCGTGCTCTTCGCCACGGCCGGGATGACGGGGGCCGAGGGGATCGCACCGGGCTCCGTGGTCCGGCTGAGCCGGGACGAGGCCGGCGGGGTCACGATCCACCAGGCGATCCCGGCGGACATCACCTACCTCGACGACACGCCCCGCCCGATGGTCGTCTTCCCCAAGGACCGGCTGAAGAAGGCGGAGGACATCCGCGACGCGGACGCCCACGGGCGCTTCACCGTGGCGGGCCTGCCCGGCCTCAGCGCCACCGCGCGTCGGGGCACCGGCGCCGGGTTGCTGCGCACCGAGCATCCGAAGATCGCCGGCGTCGTCCGCCGGAGCGGCCCGAACGGCGCGGTGCAGGCGCAGCTCGTCCCCGCCCCGCACCCCCGGGCCGGCACCCTCGCGTTCGACCCCGACGACGCCATCGCGGGCGTACGGGTGCTGGACAGCGGCACGCCCGCGGACGACGGCGGGGGCGGGCGTCCCGTCGCCTGGGCGCAGCTGTCGTACCTGGACGGGTCGGCCCGGCAGATCGCCACCGCGTGCGAGGAATGGGGCTGGCACTACCACGACTCGTGGACGCGGACCTGGCCCGCGGACGGTGGCGAGCCGCGGATGCGGCGGCTCGGCAGACTGGCCCGCTCGGTGGACGAGCCGGTGTTCTTCTCGAAGAACCGCACCGGCTGGTCGCTGCGGTACGAGCTGTCGGCGCTGCGCCGCTGCGGATTCCCCGCCACCGAACTGCTGGAGGAGACCTTCCAGGAACGGCCCGGCGCCCGCCGGGTGCACTGGGTGGTGGCCCGGGCGGACGAGGGCAGCGTCTGGCTGGAGCTCGCGCCGGGACGCGTCGCCGAGGTCCGCGGCGAACTCGTCCGGTTCGCCGACGGGCACTCGCTCGCCGACCTGGACTGGTCCCTGTTCGCGCCGGGCGACCTGCTGTACGGGCGAGTGGAGGGCGGTGTGAACGAGTGCGGGCACCTGGTGCTGGAGGACTGGAGGCCGGGACTGCGCGGCGCCTTTCTACCGGCCCGCCCGGGGCAGAGAGGCGGCCTCCCGCGCCGGGTACTGATGCCGGTGTCCCACACCGACGAGACGGGCGGCACCCTGTACCTGGGTGAGGGCGAGGCCACGCTCCCGTACCCTGCAGAGCGGACGCTGCTGGCCCGGCATGCCCCGCACAGCCGGGTGTGGCTGGACGAGACCAACGCCCTGACCGCCCTCGACGACTCCCCGGTGGCCCGGGACGACGTCGTCCTCCTCGCGGCCGACACGGCGCAGGGCGGTCTGCGCGTGGTGGGCCTGCCGCAGGCCCGGGTGGAGCTCGCCGCGTTGTCCCCGCAGGACTGGTTCCGCACCGAGTGGCTGCGAGACGACCTGGCGGCGGGCGGCAGCGCGGTGCTCGGTGCGCTGGGCACACTGCCGGTGACCGTGGACGAGATCACGCATGTTCCGAAGCCGGTGATCACCGTGTCGCGTCGGCTGCAGCCCGGCGGTGTCTGGCCGCACGGCACCGTCCTCGCCCGGCCGGTCGTCCACCTGGGCAATGGCCAGCTGGCGATGCGGACCGGATCCGCGCTCGTACGGGTGCACGTGGAACGGCTGCTGCCCGGGCTGCCCACCGAGGCCGTGACGGCGACGGCGGACGCGCTGGTCGCCGCGCGGCGCCTGCTGCGGCTGCACTGGGACGCGGCGACCCGGACGTTGACGAGCGGACTGCCCGGCGACCGCGGCGGGCAGGGCGAGACCGTGGTACGCGCGCTGCACGCGGTGGACTCCGCCGACGGTGACTGCCTCGGCGTCCTGTGCCAGGACACGCAGACCCAGGCTCTGTGCTGGCTGCCCGCACGGGACGCCGCCTGGGCGGCCGGGGTCCCCGGCGACCTGCTGTTCGGCCATCTGCGCAAGGCCCGCCGGCTCACCGTCCTGCGCCGGGGCAGGTGCACGGTCAGCCTCGTCCACCATCCGTTGATCGCCCGCGAGTACGAGAACCTGGCCGCGGGACAGCTGCTGCGCGTGACCAGGGTCGGTGAGCTGGAGGCACCGTCCGGCCGCCGCTCCCACCGCACGCTGCTGGTGTCCGTGGAGCCGCTCGGTGTCCTGGCGGTGTTCAGCGTCGGCGGCACGGCGCAGCTGCCCCCCGAGGGCGTGATGGCCGAGGTCTCCCGGCTCAGCCGGGTCGAGGGCCGGGGGACCCTGCATCTGGTCGAGCCCGGTTCCCGGCGTACGGTGGCGGACCTGCCGGACTGGCTGTGCGGCGCCCTGGGCAGGCTGTACGTCCGGTCCTTCGCGGGCCCGGCGGGGCTCGTGGAGGACTTGGTGCCGGAGTGGTTCACAAAGTACCGGGACTGCTACCGCGCGGGGCGTGAGGGCGGGGAGCGTCCCACGGGGCGCTCGACCGGCCGGGCGATGCTGTGGGCGCTCGGGGCGCTCGAACGGGCGTCGGGCGAGGACGTCGTGGCCGCGCAGCGTACGGCCGCGGAGGCGCTCGCCGACTGGCTCTGCTCAGAGCACGGGCAGGCTGCCGTGCTCCAGCGGGACGTGCAGATCGACCTCGCTCCCCTGCTGGCCGCCTGCCGTCTGGGCAGCCTGCTCCCGCAGCGCGTCGCGGAGTTGACCAGTGGCTGGCATGCCTTCCTGCTGCTGCGGCTCGGGGACCGGGCGGTCAGTTCGCTGCACACGGAGGCGCTCGTCACCCAGTGGCTCACCCGGCCGGAACGCCATGTCCTCGACGGCGATTGGCGCAGGCTCCGGACCGTGTCCGTGTCCAAGTACCTGACTGCCGGTCAGGTCAGTTCGGTCGACGACTTCGGACGTGCCGTCACGGGCCGCCCGACGGATGCGGAGAGCGAGGCGGCGCCGCTCGCCCGGGGGCTGCTGGCCGCGGTGGGGCGGCTCCCGTCGGCGGCGCACCTGCACCGGGACGCGCCGCTGCTGAGCCGGCTGGCGGCGGTCGGCAGGAGCCTGCGTCCCGCGGAGGGCGCCGCAGTCCCCCCGTGGCCCCCGCTGCGGGCACAGAACGGCGAGGTGGACATCGTGTGCCGGAGGGTACTGCCGTCCGGTGCTCCGCTGACCCTGCTGCCAGCCTTCGAACCACTGACGACTGTGGCCGAGCGCTACGGTTCCGTGCTCCTGCAGCGGGCAGAGGCGCGGCGTACGCGGGACGAGTGAGCCAGGTGCGGCGCGCGATGGCGGGTCGTCGGTCAGACCAAAATACGGACCGTCCAGGACTCGGTGTCCTAGCCGTAGCCGGGTTCGAAGCCCGGCTGACGTCGAGACGGACCGCGGTGTCAGTGCCGCACAGACGTCGGCCGCACCGAAGGTTGGTCCCGAGCCTGCCTGCGCTGAGCGTGCTGCTGGAATCGGCCCAGCGGTGGAGCCAGCCTTGCCGCCCACCGGTTCCTTATTTCCCCAGTTGTGATCAAGCATATGCTCCCGGGCGGGCCTGGCCTTGGTGAGCAGATCGGCCCGAAGCTTGGGATCGGTGTTCACGGAGCCTTTTCCATCTTGATCAGGTGGCGAGTTCGAGTGCGACGACGGCACGGACGACGGCGGTGATCCGGGTGGTGCTGCAGCGGAGTTTCCGTAGGAGTCGCCAGCATTTGAGGGTGGCCATGGCGCGTTCACCGAGGCTGCGGATCTTGGCGTGATCGCGGTTGTGACGCCGACGCCAGCCCTGCAGGTTCTTGCCCCGGAAGGGGACACGGACAGCAGGGCCTGCGCCTTGATATGCCTTGTCCGCCCAGCACTTGACGCCGTCGGCGGTCAGGGCGGCGGGAATGCCGTGGGTCCGGGCCGCGGTCAGATCGTGCACGGATCCGGGTAGTGCGTCCGAGGCCCAGATCAGACGGCCGACTGGATCCGCGAGGACCTGCACGTTCATCCCGTGGTGCTTCTTCTTCCCCGAGTAGTAGGGCTGGTCGGCAGCGATGCGGTCGATTGGTAGCACGGTGCCGTCGAGGATCACGTACGCCTTCTTCCGCACGGTCGGCATGGCCTGTTCCAGCGTGGGCGCGAGTGCGGCCAGGAGGTCGACGGCCTCGCGTATGTACCGGTGGACCGTCGTGATCCCGATGCGGAATCCTGCTGCGAGGCGGGCGTAGGTGTCGCCGCAGCGCAGGTGGGCCAGAACGAGCAGGGCCTGCCGACCGCAGGTCAGGCGACGCCACCGGGAGGACAAGGGCTTCGACGCCAACGCCTTTCTCGCCTCTCTGGCCGGACGCAGGCACCGCATCCTCGATCTGCTCCACGAAGAGCCCGGCCGTTCATGGCGGCCCCGCGATATCGCGGCCCGCTTCGGCGACGTCACCCTTGAGACCATGTACAGACAACTCAACCGCTGGGCCGCGAACGGCCTCATCCACAAGCTTGGCCCCGGCCTCTACACCGCCACGTAGTGGTCACCATCACCCTCACCACCAGCGGAAATACCTTAACTACCCGGCCTTGGGGGAAGGCCCCCTCGACCAGTTGCCGGACGTCTTCGCTTCGGTACTTCGCGCTCGGATCGCCTGGCGTGACCTGAAGCAGGAGCAAATCGAGGAAGAACAGCCGGAGGGAGTTCACTCTCAGCCCTCCGCATAGGTCGTCCCGGGCTCCGGCGGCACCACGGAGCGCACGAGACCCTGCCCCGGCCTCTCAGGGGGCCTGGCGAGCACGCGCGAGGCCCCCGGAGGTATCTCCGGGGGCCTCGTACGGTTCAGCGGGTGGTGCCGCCGGGCTCGATCTGCTTGGGCTGATCTTCCGGCAGGAGCCGGTTAACCATCTCCTTGGGAGTGGCTTGCATGTCCAGGGCCTTCATCGCAGCTGCCGAGTTGAGCCGGTCCTTGCGCTCCGGGTCGTCCACACGGTCAATGAAGCCCATGGCCATTTCGAGCTTATGATCGATGTCGATCTTGCTGTCGTTGTGCTCAGCCTGCTTCGTGAGGTTGGCCATCGTGCGCTTCGAATGCAGGGCTAGCGCGCCACCGCCAACCGTGATCAACGCACCCGTTAGAGCCGTCACGTACGGCAGGAAGCTGACGTCTGGGTTCCCGGCGTACACGAGCGCCAAGACCGCCCCTGTAAGGACCACCAGAGCACCACCCGTCATGAACCACACGCTCAGACGAAATGTCCACTCGGCTTGCTTGAGCGAGTGGTTCAGGAACTCAAAGTGGAACTTCTGTCGCTGCTCAGCCAACGTCTCCGGCCGTGCGGCTGCCGCCACGCCCACACCTACAGCCGCAGCGGATGCAGCCCCACCTGACGCATCTTGGTCGGATGCGTGCTGGTCGCCCTCAATCCGACCAAGGTTGATGGCCATATTGCCAGCGGCGATGTAGTGGTTAATGGGCGTGCCGCGTTCCTCAGCGACCTTCGCAACCTCCGTAGCCGCCTGCACAATGGACTCCAGGTCCATCCGGCCCTTGTCGGGCGTCGCGTCTTCCCTTGTTGCGTCGTCTTGCGTCACGTCGTCCCCCGCCCGCTCCACTGGCGCTACGTCAACTCCCTTCAGCGTAGCGCCAGTGAGCGACACTCGGGCTCAGGCAGCGATGGCGACGCGGAAGCGGATCGGAGCCAGAGCGGCACCTCCGGGAAGAGGTGTGGGTACGCCCATGGTGTAGCGGCCGAGTCGTTGCGCGCTGCGGGCCGTGACCAGTGAACCGCTGCGGTATTCGGCCTCGACAACGACGGTTCCCCGCGTCAACGCGGCGATCACCCTGTTCCGGAGAATGAATCTGCTGCGGGTGGGGTGCTCGGCCGTTGGCAGCTCGCCGAGGACGAGCCCCTGTTCAGCCACGCGTCCGATCAGTTCCGCATGGCCGCGCGGGTAGGCGACGTCCACCCCGCAGGCCAGTACCGCCATCGTCGCGCCCCCCGGCGCCCAGTGCGCCGCGGTGAGCCGCCCCGTCGACCCCGAAGGCCGCGCCCGAGACGACCACCCACCCCCGCTCCGCGAGGCCCGCACCCAGCGTCGTCGCGACATGGGCCCCGTACGGTGTGCAGGCTCGGGCTCCGACCACGGCGACCGAACGCAGCACCCAGAGCCTCAGATCAGAACTCCCCCGAACCCAGAGCCCAATCGGCCGGGCATCGCCCAGGTCGTCGAGCTGACTAGGCCACTCCCGGGCACCGGGGCAGATGAAGCGCCCACCCGCCGAGGCCACGGCCGCCAGGTCCCGCTCGGGTTCAACAGTCCGGGCCCGCAGCCGGTAGCCGGCCAAGCGCTTCGCGGTCATCCCGCTCAACTGCTCAGCCGATCCGTTAACGCCAGACTGTTCCGTCCGACGTGACCACCGAAACGAGCCGGTCCTCGGCGTCCCATGCGAATCGCCACGTTTCGTAGCCTCGCGATCGCCCCGGCGACCAGAGCCATGCAGCTGGGCCCGGGGGTGCAAGGGGTCGCCGTCTCGTGGACGGGAGGGGGAGCCGGCCGCGCAACAGTCGCTGCCTGAATGATTGTCCACTTCGAGGAGCCTCCAATGCCTCGTTCGCCGAGATGGAGATCTGCGGATTCGACCTGGGGCCGGCCCCAGGTCTCGACCGTGACCGGCCTTCGGAGATGAGGTGGTTCCTGCCGTCGTGCTGTCCCGACCATGCGACCATCGGTCGGGGCGTGCCGTTGACTGGCGCCCAGTGGGTACACCTGCCCCCGGTACGGCTCACAGAGTCGTGGCGAGCAGCCCGAGGACGAGGAAGAGCGGCTTGTCGGTGGGGACCGCTACTATCCAGGATCCTCACGGGACGACGAACGGAGTCAGGGAATGGGCTACGTGAACGAAGCGGCGGTCAAGCGGAAGTTGGGTATCCCGAACTTTCGGAACCTGTCCAAGGACAAGGTGCTCAAGCTCGCAGCAGCCATGCCCGAGATGGCCACCGAGGTGC
This sequence comes from Streptomyces sp. NBC_01363, assembly GCF_026340595.1. Lineage (GTDB taxonomy): Bacteria > Actinomycetota > Actinomycetes > Streptomycetales > Streptomycetaceae > Streptomyces. Next base: position 785,859 of record NZ_JAPEPF010000002.1, on the reverse strand, counting down.
GGCTCAAGCTCATCGAGCAGTTCCCTGCCTTCAAGGACCTGGGCAAGGCCGACATCGATGCGGTCAAAGAGGCCCACAAGTCCACTCTCGCAGCCAATGAGAACAGTCAGAACCACTTCTATAAGGCTTCACAGGACCAGCGGGACGCTCTGCAGGCCGACCTCGGCCGGGACGACCTCAGCTGGGCGCAACGGGAGGCCCTCCACGACCGCCTCGACCAAAACGTACAGCGGGTAGGCGAGAAGGACAGCGAGAACAAGCAGTTCCTGGGGGCGGGGATGAAGTTGGTGGCAACCGCCGGTGCAGCCGCCCTCGCGCTGAGCGTGGTATACGTCGGCGGCAAGATCGCTGGAGCGAGCGAAAACGGTTCCGAGGAATCCCAGTAGGACAGAGACTGGTCCTCTGGAGTGGACCCCCGCGGGTCAAGGCTCGCGGGGTGCGATCTGTCTTCTTGGAGAAAATCAGCACCCGGGTCAAAGTGCGGCGGCGAAGTTCGTCAAGGCGACGGGTTTTGCCCGCACCATCAGGAAGGCCCCCCGCGCACCAGCGGGTGCTCTTCACCGTCCTGAGGCGGTGATGGTCCGCTCGCAGGATGCTCGTGGGCTTGCATGCCATGACGACGCGGATAGCGGTGGATCAGGTGCTCAATCCGTGGGCCCGCACGACCAGGAACGCACCGTACGCGGTCCCCGAAGACCTGCCGCACTTGCAAGCCCTCGCCGATGCCCAAGTCCACCCTTCGCACGCGCCCTACCAGCTCAACCTGACCCTCCCGCCGGAGCCGTTCATCGGCCTCCACGACGCGCCCCTGGTCATGCTGCTGGCCAACCCAGGCGTGAGCGATGCAGACCCGGCTGCCTACGCCCGGCCCGGCGTGACCGAGCGAACGCTGCAACACATCGCGAACGCCGGTGGGACCCCCAACCACTTCCTGACGCACCCTGACAAGGACCATCCTGGACTCCGGTGGTGGTCCCGGGCCCTGAACAGCCTGACGAAGGAGGGGCACAGTCACGACGAACTCGCCCGGCGGATCCTTGCCGTGCAGTTCCACGGTTATCATTCGCAATCGTGGCGGCCGATCCCGTACACACTGCCCTCCCAGTCCTTCGCCTTCCACCTGGTGCGCCGTGCCATGTCCCGTGACGCGGTGATCGTCCTCGGGCGCATCGCGGCCATCTGGAAGATCGCCGTGCCAGAGCTGGCGTCGTATCCGAATGTGGCAACGCTGAAGCAAAGCCGGAGGGTGCAGATCAGCCGGGACAACTTCAGCCCTGACGACTTCGAGCGGATCGAGCGAGCCCTCAAGGGCTGAGCACACACGGCGAGGCGGTGCGCGCCCAGCGGGAAGGGCGGTCAGAGGTTGGCACGCGCTTCGGCCAGCTTCACGTCCGCCGCCCGCATCTCCCCGCATGCCTGCGGATGCTTCTGATCCATCTCCTCAAGCCGTACCGGCGACTTGGACAGAGCCGTGGTCGCCTTCAGGTCCAGTTCGGCGTCGAACTCGTACGGCTTTTGTGAACCGATCGGCGCCGGTCGCGGTGAGGACTTCACATGCGCCATCGCTGCGATCTTTCCTTCGGCCCCGCCGAAGTAGATCCACAGCCGGTCGCCGTTCCTCATCCGCTTCAGGGGCCTCCCGAGCCACCACTCGGTCGGACCGGGGTTCTCGCGGGCCAGCCTTGCGACCCGCGCTGGGGTGGAGGGGCCTTTCTCGATCGTGTCGCGCTCCGGGTCCAGGCAGTACAGCCAGTCCCGAGGGCCGACGACCTGGTATACGGCGCGCCCGCCTCGGTTCGGAATCTTTTCCAGCACCTCCTGCTCGGTCAGCGCCCGCAGCAGTGCACGGGCCCGCTTATCGTCGATCTCCCAGCCGTAGCTGTTCATGGTGGCGACGACACGGGCCGCGTCCCACTCTCCCTTTTCGCTGGTCACCCGGCTCTCCAGCACCTCCACCTGAGTCAGCCGAGTCTGATTGCGTGGCCGGCCGTGCCGTTCCAGCAGGTCGTACAGCTTCGCCGCGCCCATGCTCGCAGCGATACCGAGGGCGTACCGGTCCACGGTGCCGCTTTCGTCGACCGCCACGATGGCCCTCTCCCTCCAATCCTCCAAGCCCTCCAGCAGCCTGGTCACGGCTTCGATGTCCCGCCACAGGTCATGAGGCGCGGCCTGCTCCGACAGCAGCACCTCGCCTTGCAGTACGGCGCGCACCACTCGGGCGAGCTGGTCGGAGCTGATCACGACGCTCTCCTGGCTTCCGTCGTCACCGAAATTAAAGTCAACCCGTGTCGCCATTGCGTCTCCTCTTCTCTGGATTGGAGAGAAGATTACATCCCGCTTCTGTCGGCGCGTCACTGTTGGGACAGAACCGGACAGTTGGCTTCCCGAAGCGCCCGGGCCGGTTGCGGGCGCGGCCCGGCGTGAGGCCATTGAGGTCCTGGCCGTCCGCGCCCCGATCCTGGGGAGGGGAAAACCGGAGACAAGGTCCACAAACTCGGCGAGCAGGTCAGCCTGCTGCAACCACACCTACAACTGACAGGCCCGCTGGCTGGCTACATGGCCTTCGACTTATGCCTCCAAACGGCATGCTCCAGCCCGCCTTTGTCGTGCCCGAGAAGCGCGGCGGCTTCCTCATACACGGCGCGCAACTGGTGGTATGGGAGGTCCGGAACACCAGCGTCCCCGGCGAAGGCACGCAGGTGTACGTCAACGGCGACGTGCGAACGGCCAACGAGATTGCCTATGTAGTCGACGCTCTTCGGCCCCACTCCCTTCACCGTGCGCAGAGCGGCGCGATTGACCTGATGATCGAGCCAGGCGTGAAGGTCCTCGCGGGTATCGACCCCGTTGGCAGCGAGGAGGTCGGTGATGGCGTGAGCCTTCGCGACCTTCTGTGCGTGGTTGAACTTCATGGCCATGGCAAGGTCTGCCGTGAAGAGCCGGCGCTGAAATCCGCGGACTGTCCTTGCATCAGCCCAGCTCAGCTGCAAATGGAGAAGCCGCGGTCGGAGAGTCCTCTCGTAGTTGCACCGTGGCTGGAAGCTGACGTCGCAGATGACAGCACCCATGTGGGTCCATCCGCCAGGCTGGAGAAACGGTCCGCTGCCAAGAAAGTGTCGAACGTGGTCGGCGAGCCGTTGGGCAGGGTTGGATGCGAGCATGGGTTAAGGATGGCGCTGCCGTCCAGCAAGCTGGTGGGAAAGTTCATAACTCTCGAATGGATGGAGCAGGGGGCCGTTCCATCGTGCAGCTCCCTCCATGATGGGAAGGCTGGCCATCTCGGCTACCGGTTCTCCGTCGAGACCGGGACGAGGCGCAATAGCTGAGTGGGCGGAGGCGTATGCCGCACGGCTCGACCCGCTGCACCACGCGCTGGTCACTCGGCCTGAGCCCCCGGCCAGGCGGGGGTTCTGCGCGAGCTTGCAAAGGTCGATGCCTACGCCCACCCGTGGCAGTTGGACGCTGACGGCCGCTGGGGCTCTCGCGGGAACAGCCGACCGATTCGAACGTGATCGTGACCGCGTTCCGCTCGCAACCGGCTTCACCCCTGTCCAAGCAGGACAGGGGCGAAGGAACGATTATGCGGCGATCGTGAGGGGGATTTCCATCCGCTCCCAGGCCCCGAGGACGGCCTTGTGCGCATCCGGCTGCAGGTGGGCGCGCTGGGTGGTCTGGAAGCTCTCGTGGCCGAGGAGGTGCTGGACCTCGTAGAGTGAGACTCCTTTCTGCACCAGCCATGAGGCGCAGGTGTGGCGCATGGAGTGGGGCGGATAGTGCGGGACGAGCTGCTGCTCCCCGTCGTCATCGAAGTAGTGAGCCTTTTCGATGGCTGGCCACCAGGTCTGTCGGCGCCAGTTGCCGTCATCGAGGAGCCGTCCAGCCCTGCCCTTGGTGACGGTGGTGAACACCACGGCGTCCCGGTCGAGCCGGTATATGTGACGTTCAAGTGCTGCCAGGACATGGGCCGGGAGCGGGACCTCCCGGCGGCTCCTGGAGCTCTTGGGATACTCCTTGATGCCCCTCTTGGTGTTGACCTCGACCACGAAGAGGCGCGAGCGGCGCTGGTCGATGCGGTGACGGTGAAGGCCGGAGAGTTCGCCCCAGCGCAGTCCGGTGTAGACGCCCAGTAGGCACATCGTCTTCCAGGGGGCGGGAAGCTCGTCGAGGATGCTCTGCGCCTGGTCGGTCGTGAACCACTGCGGCGGCTTGACGGCGATCTGGGGCAGGTCGATGCGGCGGCACGGGCTCAACGCGATCACGTCGTCGTCCACGGCCGCGCGCATGATGGACGAGGTCAGGTTGTACGCCCGCTTGATCGCGGCAGCGCCCACGCCCTTCTCCACCAGGGAGCGGATCCAGCTCTGGACGTCCATGCGAGTAACGGCCCGCATCTCCCAGTCCGCCCAGTGGGGCATGACGTGGTTTTTGATGGTGGAGGCGTCGCCGCGCAGGGTGCGGGGCTCAACGATGCGGGCGTCCCACCACCTGTCGTGCCACTCACGGAACGTGATTTCGCCGGCCCGCGGGTCGCGCATGCTTCCGCGGGCGGACTGTGTCTCCATCTCGGTGCCCCAGGCGCGGGCCTGCGCTTTGAGGGGGAACGACTCGCTGTACCGGTCTCCTGCCCGGTTGCGTACGGTCGCCTGCCAGTTGCCGGACTTCAACTTGCGGAGGTACAGGTTCTACTCCTTGTTCGACGACAGAGAGGCCATGATCGAGGTCAGTGGCGAGTTGTCGGCATGACAACGGCGCGACGGCTGAGAAACTCGTCAAGGCTGGCCGCTGGGACCCGCACACGGGAGCGGCCTGGCCCGGTGCGGAGGTCGACGACAGACAGGTCGCCGGCTGCGATGAAGCGATAGACGGTTCGACGGTCGACGTCCAGGGCGGCGGCGACGGTGGGTATGGACAGCAGGCGTGCGGACATAGCAGGGCCTCGGAATTCTGGAATGGGACTGGGCGCCCGGCGAGACGGCCATCAGAGCGTCGGCCGGTGCAAGGGCGGGCAAGTCACCCGGCCGGGGGGAAACGCGTAGGAAGCCTCGGCCGCGAACGAAGCTTGATCGCACGGCGGCTTCATCGCGCTCAGGAGTTCATACCAACAGGGCGGTTCTTCCCCACGCGCCCCGCGCTCTGGACCTCAGCCAGAGCGCGGGGCGAAACTCACGACTTCAGTGACTCTCGAAGACCCATGACGTCCGCCAGGCGGCCCCAGTCGATCTCGGCGTCTTTTTCACGGAAGCAGTGCGGGTAACGCAGGGCCAGCCAGCTCGGATTCACACCGGCCAACTCAGCGACCGTGAAAGGTGAGATGCCCACCCCGAGCCACTTCACCAGGCAGGACTCCCGGAGAATAGAGATGGGCTCCCCCAGGCGCCACGAGTACCGCTCGTCCCGTGGCAGAACGGCCTCTTGGGCCTGCTCCCATACCTGCTGGTATACGGGAGTCGAGGCTGAACGTTCGCGCAGGTCGGGAAACAGGAGATCGTCCTCCCGCAGGCCGGCATCGCTTATCCATGCCCGCAGAAACTCGACGGACTGCGAACGGAGAGGAACCTCCCTCGCTTTCCCGCAGTAGCGGACGGTCAGCTTGCCCAGGCCACGCTCCGGGAGCACCACGTCGCTCACTCGCAGCTCACGGGCTTCGCCCGGGCGCAGAGCCTGCTCGGCCACAACACGCATGAAGGGGTACACCGAACGTTCAACACCCTCCCGTCCACACACCCACTCAAGCAGGGCTCGAACCTGCTCCTCGGAATACAGCCCCTCTTCTTCCATGACTTCGACCGACATAGTTTTGAACTCCTTGCAGGAACGACGGAACACACCCGGCAGGTCAGCGGGTAGTTCAATGGTCTGGAGAAACGCCGGTTTGGCTAACCGGCGATCGTCGGCTATGTTGCGCCCGACTCGATACTCCCGACGCCCTGGCGCACAAACGTGAAAGCAGCGCGTAGTCGCGCTGCTGCGGACTGTTCTAGGTTTGCTTGCTTCGGCGCGTCATTCCAGTCAATTGCGCCCTCAACGTGTCTGCCGTCGGCGAATCAGCACAATGAAGCACCGCGTTGAGGCACTGCCAGCTGCACCAGCGCCGGGCAGCGAGGAGCCAGGGACAGAGCAGGCGCCTTCTAAGCACCTGCTCCTTCCTATTCAGCGATCGGGTCGGCACAGACCGCCGTCCAGACAGCGCTTCGACACCCTGTACCGGGGTCGCCGATGGGCGACGAACGGAAGTCGTGATCTGCTGCGGCGTCACCACCGACTACGGGTCAGGGCCGAACGTCTTACAGTCCCAATCGCGCGCAACACGCTCCTGACCGTACGGCCCGTGCCCTGGCCGGTCCCGGCAGTGTCGCCGGAGGGCGTCGTCACGGCCCCACGGTAAATGGCGGACCGGGGCGGCGATGTCGCCGCGATCATTCTGGTCAACGGGGTTCGACTGTCAGACCGAGGTTTTAGTGTGGAACGGTGACTTCAGACGTCAGCAAGGTCTCAAGCGAAGAGGCAGCGCTATCTGTAGAGGAGACCATCCTCGGGCAGACTGCCTGGTTCCTTCATGAGCGAGGAGACGTTCAGGCGGCAGCCCTTCTACTGGATGTTGAAGGAATCGAGTGGTCTCCCGGCAACAGGTTCGGCGACTGGATGGATGCCCGCCTTCTGGTTCCCGGATGGCTGATGGACCGGTTCTCTGAGGACTTGCTTGCGCGGATCCGGGACGCCCTCCTGCCGATCGCTGAACGGAACGGCGTCGAAGCACACTCTGTCTACGTCGGGCCAGCGCTACCAGACGTGGCCGCGGACTGGAGGTCAGCTCTTCAGGGGCGGCTCACCGCCGACACCACAACGAACCACGCCGCGCGTGTCACCGATCCGAAACCGGAACTGCGACGCGACGGATTCGTTTTTGACTCCCGCGAGGAGGTACGGGTCTATGAGGCGCTCAAGCGCGCCCAGGCTGCCCTCCCCGCCGATGCCACCATCTCCATCTTTCCTCTGCCGCTGGGACGCGTAGGAGTCGGCAACACATGGACACCCGACTTCCTAGTCGTTCGCGAAGGCAGAGCGGGCCTGATCGAGGTCGACGGACCCCATCACCGCGGCCGACTGGCGGCTGACGGGACCAGGGATCGGCACTGGCGGAACAGCGGGTTCGTTCACATCGAACGAATCCTGGTGGAAGAGACGGCCAAGGACTCTGAGCTGGACGCCCTGGTCAGAACGTTCCTCAAGCGGCTGCGCACACATTAGCCGTCCGTACTCGACTCCGTCCCGCATGTTTGTCGGGCACTCGGAGACTGCTGGGTCCGGCCCTCCGACGGAAGGACCGGGCCCAGCGTGTGCGGCACGGTCAGCGGGCCCTGCGATCGATCAGGGGGCCGTGCCTCCAGCGGATGACGTCGCCAGCGGCATGATGACCCCGTCCAACAGCGCGATGCACAGCGTCATCAAGCTGAGGGCCGCGATGCTGCCCCAACCGATCGCCTCGTCCACCCGGCGCCTTGACCAGGCGGGCGATGCCGAACCCGATGAGACCGGCGAAGGTAGAACCCCAAGGTGCGCGAGATGGTGGCAGCCGCCAAGGAGTCCGCGCCCATCACCGGGATCGGCTCCGCCGGGCGGGTCGTCTCAGTCAACCTGGGCGCGGAGTCCCCGTGCGTCCGTGTCAACGCCTCCACGGGCGGCGGCAAGTCGGTAACTCTGCGGTGCATCGCCCTCCTGTTGAGCCGCAGTCCCGCGCTTGGTTCCCTGCGACAGGGCCAGGCGCTACCGGGTGCGCCGGGTGGTGACGAGTTGGCCGTTGTGGAGACGGTGGTCGAGGTCGAGTCCGCTGTCGAGCATCGCAAGGACATCGAGGTGGCGGTCGGCCGGCACGGTCGCCACCCGGCGGCGGTCGCGGGCGACGCGGATGGTCGGGTGACGCTCGCTGGGCCGTGCGACGTTGACCGGGCCGTCAGGTGTCCCTTCTATCAGCCAGGTCAGCGGAGTGGTGGCGGCGCGGTTCTCGAGAAGCTGGTTGATCGGGTCGGAGGGAGTGCGGACGTAGTCGAGGAGATCCTGGATCTCATAGTCGCTCGCCCCATACTGCTGCGTCCAGCCGCCGATGTGGTGCTGGGCGGTCCACTGCCGCAGGCCGGCCGACCGGTGCCCGAGACGGGCGGCGTCGCGACCGAGGAGGTGGGCGATGCGTCGGGAGGTGATGCCGGAGGTGAGCAGGGTCAGGGCCTGCTCGGTGTCGACGCCGTGGCGGATGTGCCACGCAGTGTGTGTGTTGAGCCTGGGCGCGCCGGGAGAGAGCGCGGGGCTGGTGTTGACCAGGTTGATCAGGGCGCCGACGGTCCAGCTCAGGGCGTGCCCGAAGGCGGTGCTGATGTTGCGTACCGCCTGTTCGAGCGCCCACCCGGCAGCGACGCCGGGCTGCCAGGAACGGGCGAGGTCGGGCATCGTGCTGCCGGAGATCCACTCGCGCAACGCGGGGGCGATCGGGACGTTCATCTGCGTGCCCCGCGTCTCCTTGTCCTTGAAGCTCCAGGTTTTGGTGACCTCTGGGACGTGGTCGAGTAGACGGTCGAAGACCTGGTGCTCGGTGAGGAAGTCGAGGGTGCGTTGCAGCGACCATTCCTCCGGCTCGGCGAGCCGGTCGCCTCCGGTGGCGTCGTCCACCGTGTGCCGGTCGAGCAGCACGACCAACTGGTTCGCGAGCCAGTCGAGGTAGCGGGCCGACCCCAGGCTGGTGCCGGTGGCGGCCCACCGGCCGGCCTGGGCCGGGTCGGTGGTCTCGAACACGGTGGCGACCTTGTCCGCGAGGGTGAGCCACCGGCTGGTGTGCCGCCCGTTGCCTCTCTGGGACAGGGCGAACAGTGCGTCTAGGGCCAATACCGGTGACTTTGAGGGTGTCGGCTCGTTGTGTTGGGTGTGCCAAGGCCGGGACAGGTGAAGTCGGTGGGGGGCGAGCGGTTTTCGGATCGCATCGCTCTCGGAGTGTTAACGCGTGCGTTTACGCCTGATCTGGTGGACGAGGTGGTGGCGGAGTGCGGGCGTGTTGAGCAGCGTCAGCGGCTGCTTCCGGCACGGGTGGTGGTGTATTTCGTGCTGGCGATGTGCCTGTTCTCGGGGCAGGGGTATGAGGAGGTCGGGCGTCTTCTCACGCAGGGTCTGGAGCGTCAGGGCCGCTGGGTAAAGGGGTGGCGGGTGCCTACGAGCGGAGCGATCGGGCGGGCGCGGCTGCGGCTGGGGCCGGAGGTGCTGAAGGCGTTGTTCGCCCGGGTGTGCCGGCCGGTGGCCGTCGCGGGGTCGCGGGGCGCCTGGTTTCGGGGGCTGCGGTTGGTGGCTGTGGACGGGACGACGTTCGATCTGCCGGACACGGTGGCGAATGCCGGGTATTTCGGGCGTCCGGGGACCGGCCGTGGGCAGGGCAGGAGTGCGTATCCGCAGGCCAGGGTTGCGGCTCTGGTCGAGTGCGGCACTCATGCGGTCTTTGCTGCCGAGGTCGGTCCGCTGGCGGTGCACGAGACCGTGCTGGCCGGGCGCCTGTTCTCTTCGTTGACCCGGGGAATGCTGCTGATGGCCGACCGCGGGTTCCTCGGATTCGACCTGTGGCGGGCCGCCGCGGCAACCGGCGCCGACCTGCTCTGGCGGGTCAAAAGCAACGCGGTGCTGCCTGTGGTGACGTCGCTGCCCGATGGTTCCTACCTGTCGGAGATCGTCGCCGCCCGTGACAAGAACCGGCGGGCCGACCCGGCCCGGGTCCGCGTCATCGAGTACACCCTTGGCCCACGCGGGAAGGACGGCACCGTCTACCGGCTGGTCACCACCCTCCTCGACCCGGACACCGCGCCGGCGGCGGAACTTGCCGCGCTCTACGCCGAACGCTGGGAGATCGAGACCACGCTGGACGAGATCAAGACGCACCTGGGCGGGCCACGTCTGGTCCTGCGCTCCCAGCACCCGGCCGGGGCCGAGCAGGAGATATTCGCGTTCCTCCTCGTTCACCATGCCGTGCGGGACCTCATGCACGAAGCCGCACGACAGGAGGGACACGATCCGGACCGGATCTCCTTCACCCGCGCCGTGCGCGTTGTCCGCCGCCAGGTCACCGCCCAGGCGGGCTTTTCCCCCCTCCCGACTCACGCGGGCCCTCGCACAGACTCTGCTTGAAATCGGTCAACGGCTCCTGGAACCACGGCGGTTACGCTCCAATCCCCGTGTCATCAAACGCAAGATGTCCAACTGGGCCCTCAAACGCACCGAACACAACAACCAGCCCCGGCCGGACACCCCAGTAGTCACCCTCGTCGGACCCACCAAACCAGCCCCAACCTCCCGGAAAAAGACCTAAATCACCGGTATTGCGTCTAGGGCGTCGATGGGATTGCCGTGCGGCGCTGGCGAGGAAGCGTGGAGCTGCAGGACGAGCCAGACGAACGAGGCGAAGTCTGCGGCGATATCGTCCGCTAGCGCGAAGACTCCGTCAGCGTCCTGTCGCAGGGTGTCCTCGGCGTCGGCGAGTGCGGTCAGGGCCTCGTCGGTCAGCAGCGCGGAGACGACGCGCAACTGCTCCGGGTCGGGGTTGAGGGAGTCGAACTCGGCGGGGCGGGGCGGGTAGGGGCGGGTCAGGAAGATCCATCCCTCGCTTTCGCGGCCGGCCCGCCCGGCGCGGCCGATGGCGTTGAGGAGTTCGGCGGGGGACAGAGCGCGCTGGCCGTCGTAGGTGAGCGGGTCGCCGTCGACCTTGTGGTGGACGATGACGGTGCGCACGGGCAGGTTGACGCCGTCGGTGAGGGTACTGGTGCTGGCGATCGCCAGGAGCTCGTCGCGGCGCAGCGCGCCCTCGACAGCGTGGAGGACGTCCTCGGGCAGGGCTCCGTGGTGGTAGGCGACGCCGTGCAGGGTGCAGCGCACCAGCGGGTGCTCCGCGCCGAGGGTGTCGGCGAGGTAGTCGGTCAGGGCCGCGGCCTCGGGCCGCTCGGGGAGGCGCTCGGCGATGGCGAGTGCCGCGTCACGGGCTGCCCGCCGGGTGCCGACAACCATGAGCACGCTGCCGTTCGCGGTGAGTTCCGCGGCGCCGGCGGCGAAGACCTGGTAGTCGGCGATCCCGCCTGGCAGACGGGTCCGCGCGGTCCACCGGCCTGCGGTGCCGGCGAAGCGCCGCGTGCCCACCTCGCCGGTAGTCAGCCGGGCAATGGCGGAGGAGGCGGTCGGCCGGACATCGAGGAGGGTCTCGACGGGCACGGTGGCGAGCCCTGGCGAGGCATGCTTCGCCGTCGGCCGCCGCTCCGTCAGCTCGGCCTGCTCCGTCATGAGGTTCGGATACATGAGCCCGTGCATCCGGCGCGGGCCACGCCAGGTGTCGGTGAAGTAGACCTCCCGTTCGGGGCGATGCGGGTCGAGCCACGAGGCGATGTCACCCTTGTTGCCGACCGCCGCGGACAGCAGCACGAGTCGGATGTCGCTGCGGGCCTGCAGCAGCGTGAGCAGGCTCTCCAGCACGAAGCCGCGCCGCCCCTGGCCCAGGTGGTGGGCCTCGTCGACGACGACCAGCCCGACCTCCGCCAGTGCTTCGCCGGGGTTGTTGCGGATCATGTGCATGAGCCGCTCGGGGGTCACGATCTCCACGTCCCCGCCGTCTGGCTCGGCCGAGGAGGTCCAGGGGCCCAGCGGGAACTCCGGTTGCTCTGCGGCCAGGCGCCGCCCTAGCACCCGCAGCCGGCCCCGCAGCGTTCCGCGCATCTCCCGCCCCAGGCTGCGCATCGGCGACACATACACCACGCGCCCGGGGCGCTGCGCCAGGTGCGAGCAGATCACCAGCTGGGCCATCAGCGTCTTGCCCGCGCTGGTCGGCACGCTGATCAGGCTTCGTGACGTCGCCGGGTCGAGCGGGTTGCCACGCTCGAGCTTCAGGAGCTGGCGCTGCGGCGGCCAGAGCGTCATCACCGGCGGCTTCGACAGCGCAAAGCTCCGCGCCACTTCCGGGGGAGTTCCCGGGGGGAGCAGCTGGTACAGACTGCTTGCCGCCATCTCCCCGCTTAGCTGGAACAGGTGCGCGGCAACCCACCGCGCCAGCCGATCGCCTCGGCCAGCCATCTGCGTCATCACGTCCCGCAGCAGCCGCTGCGCCGCCAACAGATCCCGCTCCTCGCCAAACCCCAGGAACTGGTACAGGTGGAAAACGGCCTCCACGACGGCCTCTGCGGGCCCGTACATCGTCCCCGCCAGGGACTCGCGGCGCATCACCGCCCGCAGGCCGCGCAGCTGCCGCCGCCACGCACGCAGCGCCCGGCCCAGCTCCGGGCGGTCGAAGCTGAGGAAGACGACGCCGGCCTCCGCCGCCAGGGTGCCGATGTGCCCACGCAGTTCACCGGTGATGTCGACGAGAGCGCGAACCTGCCGGTAGACGGCGGTGGCGTTCGGGTCTTGCTCGCTGCGCCGGTACCCGGCTTGGGCGGCGAAGGCGATCTGGAGCCGCTCAGCCTCGGGGCGGCGTTCGTCGCCCAGGGCGAGGTCCATCAGGTGCGCGCTTGCGGCGAAGGCTCGCCGCACCCGCACCGCGTCGTAGCCAGGAGTCTCCGGGGCGAGCGCGGCGAGCCCGTGCAGGTACCACGCCGTGGCGAGGGTCTCGTCCTCGATCTCCCGCTCACCGCGGAAGGCCGCGACCTCTAGCTCGGTCATCGCCGCCAGCAGGTCCTGTGCGCTGGGCAGCACCCCGCCCACCCGGTACTCGCCGAGCGCGGACGCGAGCACCTCCGGGTCTAGAGTGCGCTCCACACGTACCTCCTCACGTCCTTCGCGAAGTCTTCAAGATCCCCGATCGCCACCACCACGCCCCGCAGCGCGCCCGGGTGGGTGTGGGTGGTGAAGTGCTGGTGCGAGCGCTCGAAGGCCGTGTCCGGGGTGTCTGCGGCGTCGAGCGCGATACTGACCCCGCCGTTCCCCGACGCCTTCGCGTCCACCCATTGCCGAGCCATTGAGGCGACGAACTCCCGGGTGTCGGGGGCCAGCTCCCGGCCTCCCCACGAGATCTGGCCCAGGTACCGCGCCCCCCAGGTGTTCAACTGCTGCCACGCCTTGCGGATCGTGTCGCTCGGCTTCGTCTTTTCCGCAGTGAATTTCTTCATCTCCCACAACCGAAAGACGAACCCCAGCTCGCTGCCGGGCACCCGGTGGATCACCAGCCCGTCCGGCCCGCTGTCCGTCACCGTCGACGAGGGCGGGTCCAGGATCTCCACGCTGCGCCCCGGCTCGGGAGGAAGGTCGCGGGTGGAGAGGTACCAGAGCCACTCGCCCACGTAGCCGGTGACGCCAGTGGTGTCGTTGGCCTCGAATACCGGGCCGACGTAGAGCAGGACGTGCGCGCGATCGGGGCCAGCCAGCGGGGTGCCGGCCAGGGCACTGTCGCGCCAGAGCCGGTATGCGAGGTCGTCCAGGTCGGTGCGGGCCCGCATGATCTCGTCGGCGATGATCCAGGCTGCCGCATCACGGTCCTCGGGCTCCGGCCCGATGGTTGCCACCAAGTCCCACGGGCAGACCTGTCCGATGCCGCGGCTCTCCCGCTGAGTGAAGTCCACGAGGCGGCCTCCGGCGGCCCGGGCGCGCTCCATGGCCTGCAGTGCGGGTATCGACACCCGTCCCCACCCCCGTTCCTGACTCGATGCCAAGTCCTGCAGCAACACGGATCACCCTACCCAGCAAGATCTGCTCTGTGAGGACGGCTTCTGCGTGAGCGTGGCCGTGGGCCTGCTGCGGGCGTGGCAGTCCGGGCGCCGGGCTCGCGTGGCAGCTGACCTGGGCGCGGCGGTCACCGGCCGTATGACACAGCGACTGATCGGTAATGATCGGTAATGATTACCCACCGTTACCACCGACTCCGGGTCAGACCTACATCTCGAACAGTTGCAGCTGCCCTTCAGCGTCGACGTCGGGTGCCTCCAACTCCAAGTTCGGCACAGGCTGTTCCACCGGCGATGCGTCCTGCGCGTCATCCAAATCGTCCGAAGCACCGGATTGGCCCGCGGCCCCTGCGTCTCCCGTTTCCGCCTCGTCGTCCTTCGGTGTCGGCAGGACGTACTCCTGCGCCAGACCGGCCAGGTGGAGTGGCAGAGGCAGGGCAAGGGCCTGGTCGTAGTCCGAGGGCTGGCGCAGAACATGGGTGAGAAGCGCGAGGGATCTCGGGTCGTCGCCGTCGTCCCGATGGCAACCGACGACGGCGATCTCCAGCAGCCCCGGCATCCAGGCCGCCTGGCCGGTGTCGATGGTGGGTTCACCCTTGCGCTTGCCCTGAGCGATCGGCCGGGGCGAGAGCTTGTCGGCGGTCACCGCCGCGTGCTTGAACTGCACGGGCTTGGCCGTCGTACTGAAGAACACGCGGCCGTCTTCAGCGGCATCCTCTGGCACCCACAAGCCCTGTTGGATGCCGTTCGCCTTGCCCTCCGGGGCTCTCCCCCACCACTGCGGAGTCTCGTTCCGGGCGCCTGCGCGGACCCGGACCATCCGCAGGTCGGGGTCGAGGCGACGAGCGGGAGCGAGGCCGTCCTGCAGTCGATCCCGTTCGATCCGGCCGTCCTGGAGCCAGGTCCAGTGCGAGCGGGCGTTGTGGGCCTCAGCGAACAAGACGGTTGGTGCGGTGCGCAGGGAGGCACGCAGGCCCTGGAGCCACTCGGCGGCCTCACGGCGCTGCCGTTCGCGTTCTTTGTAGCGTTTCGGGCGCTCGGTTCCACTTTCCGTCTGCACCTCCGAGGTGTCGGCCTCGTCGTCCTGTGAGCCACGCTGGCTAGGCAGAACGGGCTTGACCTCAGCTTTTGTGGTCAGCCTCAGCAGGAGTTCGGGGTAGGGGACCCAGGCGCCGGCGCCGGAGCGCGCCTCGGGGTCCCAGCCTTCGACGCGGGCCGCGCCGGTGCCGGCCTGATCGGGGGTGACCATGACGCCGACCGGGAGGTACGCAGCCCAGCGATTCCGGGTCGTACGGTTCTTGCGGACCATCCACAGTGCGGCATGCCGCAGTCCGTCGGGCAGTCCATCGTCCTCGGCGAGCCGGGGGAGAGTGCGCGCGCCGAGCTGCCGCAGGCCGTCGTTCCAGGCACTGAGCGTGCGGTGCCTCAGGCTGGACGCTGTCTCCGCCCCCTTGCCGTTCTCGTCGCCCGCTACGGGCACCGTGGTGAACTGTGTGACGAAGCCCGCCTTGGCGAAGCCGAGTCGCATGGCGAACTTCGGGTCGTGCAGTCTGCTCGGATAGGACGCAGCGCGGCCGATCTCCACGAGGGCGAGGGCCGGAGCTTCGGTGGTGCGTTCCGCGGCCAGCCACTGTGCGGCACTGTCGCGGCGGGCCACTGTCGCGGCGGTCACCTGGGCGTCCTTGATATGAGTGCCGGTGGGCAGGTCGAGGGGGGCAAGGAGGCTGTCGGCGGTACGGTCACCGAGCGCGACGAGCGGGCGCAGGCAGTGGACCCTCACGGTCAGCTCCGGAGCGGACCATTCGTGCACGACCGATGCGCCGGCCGTGGCGTCGTCGTACTGCTGTGCGGTGAAGGACCCGCCGTCGCCCTTGAGACCCAGATGCTCGGCGAGGGAGGCCAAGGCGGCGTCGCGCAGCCGCGGCGACTGCCACAGCAGCCGTGCCTCAAGCACGGGAGCGCCGCCCTGGCGCGCCACGCCGTCGAGAGCGTCCAGCGCGTAGGCCGTCGCCAGCCGGCGCTGAGCGCACCGTTCCGCTTCGACCGTCTCCTTGTCGCCCTTGGGGATGTTCGCGGGTGTGCCCCGGTCGATCAGCGAGAGGTCCGGGGCGCGGCGCAGTTCGGACGTGAGGGCGCCTTCCGCCCAGGCTGTGAGCTGCGAGAGCTGGTGTGCCATGAAGCCGGGGCCCACATCATGCCGGCCCATCGCGGTGCGGTACAGAATGCCGGCTCGGGCGTCGTCGCGCAGCCAGGACGCGGGGTCGGTCAAAATCGCGTCGGCGTCCGGGAAGGGCTCGCCCAGGGGCAGCCCGGCGAGCATCGCTGCGGGGCCGCCCGCGCGCCACCGGTCGGCGAACTCGCCCTTCTCGCCCAGGTCCTTGTCCCAGTAGCGCTCCAGAGCGGCGACGGCGAACCGCTCGCTGCGGGGGGTGCCCGGCAGGAACGGCCTGCGCGGACGCAGCAGGACGGTGGTGCTCGCACCCCACGGGAGGCGCAAGCGGCCCGTCTTGGCGCTGGTACGAGTGGCCCAGCGGCGAACCGACCAGCGGAGGTTGAAGCGCGGCAGCGGGTCGAACGGCACGGTCTGAAGCGTGATCGACAGCGTCACCGACCACCAGGAGTCCTGCTTCTCGTCCGGCCCGGGGAACCGGATCGGCTCGGAGACGAGTTGGGCACCCTGGTCACGCGGTCCACGTGGCATGGCCCGGAACGTGAGCTGCCCACCGTCGTACAGGTATGGGCCCAGGGCGAGGATCCGGCGGGCCAGCCAGTCGGGGCTGAGGCTGTACTGGTGCGGTGACGGACGTGCGGTGCCGCCATCGGTCGGGGCGTCACGCGGCATGAGTTCATGGTGGACGGTCTCCCAGCGCGGCGGATGGGCGGCCAGTTCTGCGATGGTCTCCTTCAGCAGGCCGCGGTACTCGGGCTCGGGCCGCAGGTCACGCAGCCAGTGCTTGAGCACGGTGCCCAGGACCGGGCCGGGGAGCGGGTCGGGGAGGTCGGCGGGCGCACACAGCCAGTGGGCCGGCGCCCCCGGGTCGCGGTCGTGGAAGGGGCGTGGCAGCGCGAGGACGTCGGGTGCGAAAGCCTGCAGGACCTGTTCCAGGCGCCAGGTCGGTGCTGTCTTCCACGGCTCCTTGCCCGCTGCCACCCGGGGCGCGTTGCACAGGGTCAGGACGGCGTCCCGCCACTGCTCGGGGAAGGGCAGGACTCGGTAAGGCGCGGTGTGAGAGGCCAAGGCGTCGGCCGGACGCCAGGCCGTGGTGCGGGCGGAGCGGTAGACGGGTGGCATGGGACGGCTCCTCGCAAGCAGAGTTGGGGGGTCAGCGATGGGTCATCGTGCGTAGGGCGTTGTAGAAGGGCTGGTACAGGAGACGGACCAGAGAGCGAGCCGCCGGGTCGGGGTGGGGCGGGGCGGTGTCGGGCCGGTCCGTCAGGTAGGGGTCGAGGATGCCAGCGAGGGCGTGGAGCAGGCCGTCGGTGCCCGGCACATCGGTCCCGGAGGACGGCTGATCAGTGCTGCCGGGTGCGAGCTGTCTCGCCAGGCGAGGCGAGAAGGCGGCATCGACGAACACCACCCGGGCGGGCACTCCACCGCGCACCAGACGGCCGATGACCTGCCAGAGCGTGACGAGTTGGTCCCAGGCGAAGGCGCGCTTCTCCCAGGCGGGCAGTGAGCTGTAGGCATACCTGCGGTTGAGCAGCCGGCGCCATTCGCGGCGGCCCTGCTGGCGCAGGGCTCCGGCCGCTTCGTCCAGCGATCCCTCTTTCTCCATGAGTTCGGTGAGCGTGTGCGGGCCGTCGAGGCTGTCGCGGCGCGGCTGGTCGCGCAGCATGCCGCTCAGCCAGTCGTTGACGGCGAAGACGGACAGGTCAAGGTCGTCGGGGCGGGGGTGCGGGCGGACCAGGAACAGGGCCGTGCCGAAGGCCGCTTTGCCCTCCTCGTTGAGGATGTTGTGGCCGCGCTCGACGGCCAGAAGCGGAGCAACTAGGACTTCTGCGGTGTGATCGTCGGCGAAGCGGGCGACGTCGCCACGCCGTAGCGTCGCCGGAGTGTCGTCCCGCTGCCCCGGGGCGGTGCCGGCTGGTCCGTCGCTGCCGTGGGCCTCGTCGTCCGGGATAAGCGCACTCACCTTGCCGCGCCAGGCGTCGAACCGTTGGAGTGCCTCGGCCACCGCAGCGGCTTCCCGGTAACTGCCCACGAGGATCAGCGCTCGGCGCCGGGTCGTCTCGGGGATACGACTGATCTCCTGCCCCAGCACCGAAGTGCCGCCCGGCCCCGGTTCGCCAAGCCGCCGGGCCATCGCGACCGCCTGGGCAAGCCGGTCGCGCGGCGGTGTGCCGGAGAGGCTCATCGGGCGGCCGTCCCGGTCATAGAGGAAACGGGTGGCGAACGAGGTTCGGGCCACGGCAGCCCGGGACGCGTCGGTGGGCTTGAGGACGAGACTCACAGGGACGCGGACGTGGGCGCGGCTGGACTCGCCGGCCCAACTGGTACCGGACATCAACACGACGTGCGGGCCACCAAGGCCGGTGGCCGGGTCGGCGCCGAGGCTGTTCAGGTTCAGCAGCAGCTCGCGCCCGACTCCGGCACACCGGAAGAAGCGCAGAGTGCCGCCGCGGCGACCGGCGTCGTCGCGTTCCTCGCCGTCCGGGAGGTACTGGTAGCCGAGGATGTTGCCCATGGGCGCCTCGGGCACCAGCGGGGCGTAGTCCAGCGGGACGCGCCGAGCCAGCTCCCTGCCCTGGGAATCCAGTCGCAGGGCAGCCTCCACGTGCGGCCACAGGAAGGTAAGCCGCTCCAGCCTGTGATGGAGGGTGCTGAGCAGCAGGAGGAAGGAGAGCCGCAGGCACAGGACGTCCCACCAGTCCTTCGTCGGCTCCGGCGGGGGCGTGGCGGATGCGGGCTGTTCGGCCCGTACCTCCTCCGTCACCCGGTCGACGAGCTGACCGGCCAGTTCACGCACCCGATCCCTCGTGCGCCCCGCTGCCATGTGGTGCAGGAGGGCGTCGGCCGTGTCGGTGAGAACGCCTGTGAGCGGGTCAGGGGCGTCGCCTTCTCCGAACGGATCGTCGCGGAAGGCATCCCAGGCTTCCTCGAGCAGGCGGCGGGCCGGGGAGAGCGCGAGGTTCGGGGAGCGGCCGGGCTCATGCACCACGTCGTCATAGCCCTCGTAGAGTTCAGCGCTGTCGTCGACCATGTCGTCCACGGCGGACGCCTCCCGTTCCGCCTGGCACTGCACGCCTTCGCGGTGGCGCCGGGTCACATCGCGGAACAGGTCGTCGAGCAGGCTCTGCTGGAGGGTCCACGGGCTGAAGTACGCGGGATCAGCCCACTCCCGGAGGTCCTCATCCTTGATCAGCAGAGCGCAGAGCGGATCGACGGCAAGGGTGACGGTCCCCAGGGCCCGGTTCCACTGGGCGACCTGGCCGTCGGTCAGCGGCAGGCGGGCGCGCCTGCTCAGCTCCTCGATCTTGTAGCGGTTCAGCTGGTCGAGCCAGGAGTCGGTGTCGGGGCGAACCAGCGTGCCGGATGGGGTGAAGAGGCGGTCCAGTGCCATCTGCACGCTGTCCGCCTCGTCCACGAAAATCAGGTCGCTGCGCAAACAGGCCAGTTCCAGCTGACGCAGCCGCTCGTCGTTGAGGTGCGCGGGCACCTGGCTCTGCACCAGGCTGGCCGGGTTGGCCACCCAGATCAGAGCGTCGACCTGCGCGCGGGCAGCCGCGTGGCGCGGGCATTCGGCCCACAGAGGGCAACCGTGCGTGCGGCCGGGCAGGCGGTCCGGGGCGTGGGCCTGGCGGGGTGCGGTGTTCCTCCGGTCGGGAGTCCATTGCTCCAGAACGACCGATTCCGGTTCCACCGGGCCGCGCTGTGGCTCGGGATGCAGCCGGGTGCATGGTGCGTCGCGGTATTGCAGTGGATCGCCGTCCACGCCGCGCAGCCCGCTCACTCCACAGGCGGTGCTCAGCAGGTCGAAGCCGGAGTCGTCGTGGTCGAGGAGGTTGTCGAACCCTCGGGCGGAGAGCCGCCGGTGCAGCCGCTGGACGTGTTGCTCGCGTGTAGTGGTGCCGAGCACCGGCGCGACGGCGATGTCGAGTGCCTCGAAGAGACCGCACAGCCGTAGCTGTTCGGCGACGTCTCCGACGACGAGCGTGGTGCACAGCGGGATCTCGCGCCGGGCGGCCCAGACGGCCACCACAATCATGAACGTGCTCTTGCCAGCACCGACCATGCCGGCTAGGTGCACCATGCCGGCCAGTTCGACCTCGTCAGCCTCGGTGTAGTCCGTTCCCGCGGCATCGCGGGGCGCGAACCTGACCCCCTCCAGCCGCTGTTCCCAGTGACCGGGATGCTGGACCCCCGCCTCGCGCTCGCGCTCGTCCATCCACCGGGCCGCTGCGCGCAGTTCGGCACGACACACGCTGAGTGGCTCGCCGCCCCCGGGCCGTCCTGCGGCGAGGTCGTGGCCGGGTGGGTTGGCGCGGACGAGTTCCTCGGGAATGGTGACCGAGGCGTTGCGGCGGCGTTCCTGGAAGGAACTCGTCCCTGCGGGGGCCGGTTTGAGGGCACGGGTGACCAGGTCCGGCAGCCGGCTGAGGGCCTGGTCGTAGACGTCCATCCGGCGCCCGGCCACCATCGGCACCACGGGTCGGGGACCGCCGGTGGTTCCGGCCGGCGGCAGCTCGTAAGCCCGCAGCCTGTTGGCGACCGACCGGTAGGCGTCCAGCGCCTGCCGCCAGGCGCGCCGCCGCAGCGGCCACAGGAGGTGCCGGGCGGCGGCGAGGGCCATGCGCTGCCACGGATGTTGCGCCAGCCCGGCGCGATGCGCGAACGGATAACCGCCGAACAGCGCATAGGCGTCCACGGCATCCGCCGTAGGGGCAAGCCGTTCGAGCAGTCGCAGCCCCAGCTCGACGCGGCACAACTCGACCGGCCCGAACCCGTCCGGGGCACCGGCCTCGGGCCATTCGTCCCTCAACTCCCCCGCTACCGCTTCGCACCAGGCTTTCTCGTCACGCATCTGTGCCCTCCTGGCTGTCGGCGCGGGTGCCACGGCGTGGCTCGGCCAGCCGCATCCGGGCAGCCCGAGTCAATTCGTCGTCGGTGAGCAGGCGTACGGCAGCGGCCGCCGCGGGTCGGGCTCGCTGAAACGCCTGCTGATAGCCGGGGCGCTCGCGTACCCGGTAGACAGGCACTACCCAGAACGCCTCGTCATACGGAGGCTCGGGCCGCACGGGGCGGGCGGCTCGGCCGAGGAAGGCCGGGTGCGCCCAGTCTTTGACGTCGACGGCCCAGCGGTGGCCGTCGGGGAAGACCACCAGCAAGTCGTAGGCGTCGAAACCGGGCCACATGGTGACGTCGAGGCCCAGACCGGTAAGCCGGTGCTCCAGTTCCACCTCGGCCAGTCCGGGCCCGGTGACGTGTCGGCGCAGCGGGCGCTCCAGCTGGTACACAGTGCCGGCGTGAGCCGCTTCGATCAGACGGCCGACCGGCGGGTCTCCCTGCCGTCGGCAGCGATCCCGCTCGCACCACCACTCTCCGCCCGCAAGCGGCGTAAGCAGTGTTCCGCAGCGGCCGCACACCGCGTAGCAACCGTCCCGGCTCCAGGAATGAGGGACCTCCGGGTAGATCAGGTCGATGAGCTCCCAGACCGGCTCCAGCGTGAAGTCGCCGTGCAGAGCAAAGAGTTCCTGGGCCGTCAGCACCGGCCGCCGCACCAGCAGGCTGCGGAACTCGGTGTATGCGTCCTCCTCTCCGTGGCTGCGGCAGCGGTCCAGAGCGGTCCGCATCACCTGCTGGTCGCGATGCCGCACAGCCGGGTCGGGCGCCGAACGTTCCCAGTCGCTCCACTCATGGCACAACTGGGTGGGGCGATGCGAGTACGGGTCGAGCAGAACGTCGTCCGGGCCGACAGCGTCCGACGGCAGCGACAGCGGCCAGTCCTCCAACGGGATGTCGGCACATCGCTGGACGAGTTCGGCAAGTGAGGCGGGTGGCCGGAGTCCGCCGCGCAGCCAGGCGACGACCGCCCGGTCCAGGGCGAGTTGGACGACGGGAGGGTAGGGAAGACAGAAGGCATCCAACCCAGTGGTGTGGTCCAGGACACACAGGG
The DNA here is from genome assembly GCF_026340595.1 of Streptomyces sp. NBC_01363. GTDB lineage: Bacteria > Actinomycetota > Actinomycetes > Streptomycetales > Streptomycetaceae > Streptomyces. Next base: position 764,081 of record NZ_JAPEPF010000002.1, on the reverse strand, counting down.
CCCGGGCCACGGTGGCCAGCAGCGGCACGCCGTCATGGGCAGCCCAGGCATCGAGCGTTTCGGCGGACGAATCGAAGGTGGCAAGGGGACTCGCGGGCACGGGTTTCCACTCCAGGTGGTGCGACGAGCGACATGACGGAGACAACGGGAACTTTGCTCAACCTGCGGCAGCCGCGCGCTCTTTACCAGTGGCACACCAGGACAGCGCCTCGCAGCCCGTGCAGTCGTAACCGGGCCGGGGCACCGCGTCGTAGCGGGTCTCGGCGGACCAGGGCACGGTGTACGAGGCAAGGACGGTACGGGCGTGCTCGACCGTGCCCTCATCGCCCGGATCGAACTCCTCAAGGGAAACCCCGTCCGGGCGCAGGATCTCCAGTTCCACGCGGGACCGTCGCGAATCGCCGCCGAGCACGCCGGCCTCCAGAAGCAGTACCGAGAGGGCGAGTTGCGGATGCTTCTCCAGCAGAACGGACCGGCCGCCCGGTGGAAACGCGCTGGTCTTGGTCTCGCGAACGACTACGCCGCCGCGTTCCTCGTAGACAAGATCGCACGAGGCGATGACCATAACGTCGGACTGCGGGTCGTGGGCCATCACTCGATGCTGCGGGCGGAACCGCGTCGCCGCCGGATTATCGAGCGGGCACCTGGCCCGGTGAGCCCGGAGCATGCCGAGGGCGGGGGCCAGCTCGTCGTCCGTGAGGCCGGGCAGGTGTGCGGGCAGAGGCACTTCGCGGCACGGCGGGGCATCCGCCGAGGCGTGCCGGACGTTGAGCCATCTGTCGACGGCCCGGCCTCTGCGCACGGCCTCGTTCTCCTGAACGGAGCTCGGGAGCTTGAGTACGCGGGTCAGGTGGTAGCGGGCGGGACAGTCGTGGTGTGCTCTCAAGTCGCTGACCGATACCGTGCGCCGCTTGCGAGGCCGCGTGGGAGGTGGGAGCACGAGGAGAGCGGGCACCCGCGGTACGACGGAGCACTCGGGTAACACCTTGCAACCCGCGCAATGGGCACCGGCGATGCGTTCGCGGCTGTCGAGGACACGGCCGAGCCGGGGCACAACGTGCTGCTCGTGCAAGTCCATGATCTCTTCAGCGGTCCAGTCCGCGAAGACGTCGGTCTCCGTTGTGCGCAGAAGACGGACCCGGCCTTCGGTGAGGCCGGCGGAGTAGACCCGGACACGTTCTGGCCGCGGCGGTGGCGCCGGGTGTCTGAGGGCTGGGGAGTGATGCTCGAAGGCAGGGATGCGGGCCGGAGTCCCGTAGTACAGGACAGAGGCGACAGCGGCGAGTTCGGGCAGCGGGAGACGCTCCTTGGCATTTCCTTTGGCGGGAATCACGAGTTCACGCAGCCTTGCGTCGTCCGAGACGTACTGCCGCCCCCAGACAGTGCGCTCGTAGTCGGTGATGCCGCGCTTGTCGGGTTCATCGAGCGTGCGGAACGCGATCCATTCGTCCGGGGCGCGGAACGTGCGGGGGAGATCGGCGCCGTTGCGACTTTCCTGGTCCCTGCGGCGGGCGTCGAGGTAGCGCTCGGCGGCCGCCACCGACCAGGTCACGTGCTGCGGCAGGCACCGGGACCGCGTCGGGCGACACCGTTCCAGGGCCTCTTCGATGCTCTGCGCCGCGCCGGACTCCAGTTGGTCGAGCAGTTCCTGCACGAGCGCGAACGGGAACTCCTCGCGTGGGGTATTGGACGGAACCCGTTTCGCAGCGAACACGTCGCGACGGACACTGAGAGCACGGTTCATCGGACAACCGGGCTCCTCGTCGCGCAGATGGCGAACCGGAATGCGGGCCAGGCGCCCGACGCCGACCGTACCGGGAGGGTTGGCCCAGAGCTGCACGGTGCGGGCTCCTTGCGGTCTCGACGGTGAGAGCATCACCGTGACAGAGCTCTGTGAACAAAGTCAAGGCACGCAAGAATCTCCTGTAGCTTGATGCCTGACGGTTCGCCAGGAGAGGCAGGGAGTGTGCGTGGTGGAGCCATGGCCAGCGGGGAAGAAGCTCGCGGGCAGATTCAGCCGCGCCGGCGAAGGCGCCTGGGGTGGCATGGGGGTCGTTTACCGGGCGACCGACGACAGGCATGTCGGGCGGGCGGTCGCGGTGAAGTTCCTGTGGCCTCGAGATCCGGAGGCCGCCCTGCGCGGGTACCGGACTCCCACCCCACAAGAGCTACGGCGTTTCGACCGCGAGTGCGAGATGCACCAACGCTTCGGTGGCCGGGGCGTGCCAGCGTTCGTCCACGCGGATCTCTCCCCGCTGCGCCCATACCTCGTCACCGAGTACGTCGATGGCGATGACCTGCATGCTTTTCTCACTCGGAACAGACCCACCCTGTCGGCCGCGGCGTGTGTGATCGTCCCGCTGCTGGAAGTGCTCGGGCGGGTGCACGGCGCGGGCGTGGTGCACCGAGACGTCAAGCCAGCCAACATCCTGCTGGCCCGACGCGACGGCGTCGTATACCTAACCGACTTCGGCATCGCCCTGCCGAAAGACCCGGCGGCCACCCGATACACCAACGGCCGGACGCCCGGCACTATCGGCTACATGGCTCCGGAGATCCACCGCGGCGAACGCAACCCGGGCCCGGAGGCTGACCTCTACAGTGTCGCCTGCATCGCGTTCCAGATGGTGACCGGACGGCTGGTCTTCGAGGCCGGCCACTCCGACTACGACTTGGCCCGCCTGCACTGCGAGGAGCGGCCGCCGCTGCTCAGCGACGACGTCCCCGGCCTGCCGTCCGAGATCGTGGACATCACGGACCGTATGCTCGCCAAGTCGCCCGCCGATCGGCCGCCTCTGGAACTGGCGCTTAAGATCTGGCGGCCCCTGCTGCCCTCGCCGAGCGACCCCGCTCCACGCCCCGCCCTCGACCCGGACCCGACGCTGCCCCATCGCGCCCCGGAGATCGCTGCGCCCCCGCTCTCGGAAGCACCGCCCACGGGTCCGCGCCGCCCTCGGGTGCATCGCCGACCCGTCGGCGGTCCCACCCGGTCCGCGCTCCGGAATCTGTGCGCCGAGGCCGAGATCGAAATCGAACGCGGCGAACCGGACAAGGCCGTCGACGAGCTGACCGCAATGGTGGTGCGCGCTGAGCAGTGCCTTCCTGGGGCGGTCCGCGAGGTGCAGGGCGCGCGCCTCGTCGTGGCCCGTGCTCAGCTGCTGCGCGGAGAGACTGCCTCCGCGGGCCGCATCTGCCGGGATGTCGCCAGGCGGCTCGCGGACGCATCGGCCGGCACGGATACCGGTGAACTGCGAGCACGGGCACGGCTCGGCGCGGTCCAGGTGATGACTGCGGAAAGGAGCCCGGTCCAGACGGTGGCCGACACCTGGCTAGAGCTGGCCGAGGAACTCGCGTCCTGGCCCAAGCCGGGACCATCCCACCAGACCGTGGAATTCTGCCGAGAAGTGGGAGCCGAAGTGAAGGAACTTGTTCTGGACGCGAGGGAAGGTGAAGTGTCCCCGGTGCTGCCCGAGGCAATCCGCAAGCTGCTGGATCGCCTGCCAGGGCCAGCTTGACGAGCTCCGCAGAAACTACTGGGGCCCGGCCTCTGCCGGGCCCCGCCCCTCACTCCCCCGTCAGCCTGCCCTGGGCCATCAGCCCCGACAACATGACGGAGAGCACATCACCGTGCCTGCCCAGGTCAGCCACCGCCTCCTGGAACCGGACGAGTCGGCGGTAGACCTCCCCGATCCGTCGCTGCTGCGTCGCCGGCGCGCGCAGGACGCGCAGTCGGCGTACGTCGACCCGAGAGGAAGAGGAGGCACGCGTCCCTGCCCGCTGGTCGTTGCCTGGCGCGCTTAGACACGCGGCGAGGAAAAACGGGTCGAGCAGTGCAGGGTCGGTCCGCAGCCGGACTGTGTGGGCACCCAGCAGTCGCGGTCCGGCCGTCTCGACCCAGACGTCGAATCCGCCGGCCGCGGTCACGACCACGACATCGCCGAAGGACGTCAGAACCCCCTGCCCCTCAGCCTCCAACTTGGCGGCCTGCGCCGTGGCAACCCATGGTTCCTCACCCCGTACGGCCCATGGGGTGACGACGCGCAGAGCATCCTCGGCTTGCGCTCCCTGCTGGATCAGATCGTCAGCGAGAACCTTGCCGGGCGTCACGTCCAGAGCACCGGAACGCTCCAGATCACCCACGAAGGTGTAGCCGAAGTCGTCCGGCACTGCGGCACTCGCCTCGTGTTCGCGAACGGCCTTGGCCGCATCGTCCATGTCCATCAGCGCCTTGTCCCAGCCGGTCCAGGCGCGGCGCAGTTCCACCGGCCCCACGGACCGCTCGGTCACAGTACGGCGAGAGGGTGTCAGCTCGGTCTCGTCGCTGAGCAGTTCCGCGGTCGGCACCCGTGTGACGCCAGGTAGGTCACTGCCACGCAGGGCCGCCACGGTACGCTCACGCAGACCGTCCCAGTCGACGGCCATGCCGCGACCGGTGAGCGCAGTCGTCCGGCAATCCGCAGCGTCCACGAAGGTTACCTCGTCCGCGGGGTGTTCACGGGGCGTCGCCAGCAGCCACAGGTGCAACCCCACCCCATGCGGCGGCGCGCTCCCGGGCGGCAGCGCGACTACGGCTCGCACGGCTCCGGTGCGCACCAACCCCGCCCGGATTCGCCGTCCGGCCCGGCGCGAAGCGACACCCGGCGGTAGGACCAGCACTGCGACTCCCCCAGGTTCCAGCACGGACAGACAGTGCTGCACCCACGCCAGCTCAGGCTCGGTCCGTGGTGGCGTGCCATACGTCCAGCGAGGATCGGTCTCCAGTTCTTCGTGTCCCCAGGAACGTTCGTTGGACGGTGGATAGCTCAGAACCACGTCGGCGCGGGAGGCGTGCCGCAGGGGGGCATCAAGCAGTGTGTCCCCAGACTGCACGTGTCGCTCACAGCCCGGGAACTCCAGAGCCAACCTGGCTCGGGTCAGGCGAGCCACAGCAGCATCGTTGTCGACACCTGCCAGCGCAGGCGGAGGTACCTGTCCCGACCATCGCCGACCGGACGCAGCCAGGAGCGAACCCATTCCACACGCAGGGTCCAGCACCCGACGCACCGGCGCACTGCCGTCACGGAGTTCGGCCGCCAGAGTCACCATGGTGTCCGCCAGTTGGCGGGGACTGACGATCAACTGACGTACGTGGACAGCGTGCCAACGATCCAGCAGCACGGCGAAGGCTTCCTTCGGCGACTGACGAAGGGCCAGCCGCACAACCTCGTCCGCCACCCTCCGGTCGGCAGCACTGAGTTCCGGGGCTCCGCGCGGCGGGTTCATCGCCGGGATCGCCAGGCGCTCCCCCGCCGAGGCCAGTAGATGGGCCATCCCGTCCCGGTCGCCGAGGTCCTCGATCCGCGGCCAGAGACGGTCCCAGCCACTGGAGGACTCGTCGATCTTGCCGTGCCGTAGAAGCCAGGACTCCGCATCCGCCAGGGAGAACAAAGGGCTGGCATCCGTGCCGCCGACCGGCTCCGGGAAGTCACTGTGCCGCCGCCTCCAGTTGCTCACGGCGGCACGACCGACTCCGGCAAGCCGCGCGATCCCTGCAAGGCTGAGCGTGACCGGTTCATCGTGCTGCTCCATGGTCTCTCGTTTCAGGGATGGTCTAGCTGAATATGGCGGGCAACGACGCACCTGAGGCACGGTGCAGCCGACGAGCGAAGCCTACGCGTTGACTCTGTCAATGCACTCAGGCCCAGGGTGCACGAGAGCCGTGCCCAGCAGCGAGCCGCACGCACCGCTGTCATTCCCGACGCCGTGCCCGCTCCGAAGGAGATGCCACAGCGGAAGGGCAGATGCCTGGATTCGGTGGACTTTCCGCCTGGACAGGTCATTGCGTGGATCCCCGGCCACTCCGCCACCAAGCTGCTCGTGGCCTGGTGCTCCGGGGGCTCACGGAATCCTCGTGCGGTTCGTTCCGGCCGTGCGTACGCTGACCGTGCCGAAGGCATGACCAGGTCCCCGGCTTCGGCTGGATGAACGGGGCCCGGCAGCAGCACCCGCTGGCCGACCCTATAGTCGGGCCACCGGGCACAGCACCGTGGACAGCTTCACCTCTATCATCGTCACGGCCTTCAAGAACATCATCGCGGTCCCCTTACCGCCCGTTCAAGAATCGCCACGCACTCCGATGATGCGTCATCGGCAACACGTCGGCCCACTGCTCACTCGGGCGTCACCGTCCGCCTAGACGCTCCGGTCCATCGGGACTCCAACCCCTGAGAAATGACTTGAGTTCCTCACGCGTGGGCTCACGGGTGTGCGGCAGTTCTGGAAGCGGGGTCAAGGGGTCGATTGACCTCACGTACTCCCTTGCCCACTCCAACCACAGTCGAGCCGAGCCCAGAGCCGACTCGTCCGCAACACCGTTCAACTCGCCGATGCGACGTTCCAATGCCATGCAGTACGCACTGAGGGCAGCGGCCTCTTGCCAGCGCGCGGCCTCTTCCCGCAGCGCCTGGGCAAGCTGTTCACGAACAGCTTGTTCCTTCGCCACATCCATGGCCGCTTGCCAACGAAGTTCGCGTTCTACGTCGGCCTGCTGCTCCTCCTGCCTACGTCGAGCGTCCTCTACCGCCCGCGCCTCGATCTCGCCAAGGATCACGCCCAGGGCTTCTTCGAGCGTCCGGGTCTTCCGATCCCGCCAGCGACCGGGCCGACCGGTCAGGCCATGGGCCAACTCCACGACGAGACGAACGGAGCGCTCCGGATCTGTGGACTCCGGGAACTCCTGTCTGACGGTGACGGTATATGCGAATCCGTCGACAGCGACGTCCACTCCGCCCTCGCGCGGGTAGAAGGACGACCCGGCCTTCCGCACCTCGTACCCTCGCCGGACCGCCTCAGCCGCCAGTCCCTGCAACAGCAGGAGCGACCTACGGCGCAGCGCAGACGGCATGACCAGTCGGCGCTCGTCGTCTTTGAGCGCTGTCACCATCGGGTGCAAGTGCCCCAGTCGCGTGGGGACAGGCACCAGACCCCCGTCTTCCTTCGGCCTCTGACTCCGTGCGTTGGGATGCGGTCCCTCCGCGAGGAACAACTCCAGCCCCGGCCCACCGTACGGGAGCTTCTCGATGCGCTTGCCTTCCGGTTCCAGGCCGTGCCGCTTCGCATAGTTGACGACACGCCGCCACTCCGCGACCGCGTTGTCATCCGAAGCGGTGATCCGGATGCGTCCCTCAGTGATGAGCCGCTTAACCAGCTCCTTCGCCTTGGCCCGCCGGGCCTGCGCGACGGGCCGCTCGCTGTAGGGAGCCCGAGGCTTGGCGGACACCGCCGGCTTACTGCCACCAGCGACCACAGAGTCATTGTCGATCATCAGGAACCTACGATCCCGCAAGGCATCCACCGAGCGCCAGTCACCCGACAACAAGGTGCAGCACCCTCGTCGGCAACAGGGCGTTCGTCGAGCTCGCAGTGGCGTACAGACCTGAAAGGGTGCCTGTCAGCGGTGGGAGCCCTCTGGGACCTTCCTGGGGCTTCCGGCCCCATCAACCGGCACGAACGTGAAACAGCTGAAAGGTCATTCGCCCAGGTCAGCCACCATCAGCCACTCATCGCGGCAGGTCACCGCGTTCACTGGTCTCTTCCGCGACATCTGATCTGCAGGACCCGGCGACTCCGCATTGAGCGTCACCAGCCTTCGGCGTTGCATCGTCACTCGCAGCCTTGACGCCGCTTGACCTGCCCAACGTGCGCCTGACACCCCATCAAAACGAGCGTCAAATGAGCGTCACGAGCGTCATTTCAGCGTCAAGATATCGCCCGTAACGCCCACAACGCACATAATGCGCACGGGAGAAACCGCAGGTCAGGCGCCCTTCGAGGCCGGTTCAAGGATGGCCACGCACTCCACATGATGCGTCATCGGAAACAGATCGAACGCCCGCAGCGTCCGCACCCGGTACCCGCCCTCGCGGAAGTAAGCCAGGTCCCGTGCCAGCGCTGCCGGGTCGCACGCGACGTACGCGATGCGGCGCGCGCCCAGGCCCGTGAGGTGTTTGACAACCTGCTTGCCGGCGCCCGCGCGGGGCGGGTCGAGGACGATCAGGTCGCACTCGGTGATGCCGGTGCGCGGGAGGATCTGGTCGACCTTGCCGTGTTCGATGCGGACCCGGTCCAGGTCCTTCAGGTTGTGGCGGGCGTCCTCGACGGCGCGCTTGCCGGACTCGATGCCGAGGACCGCGCCCTTCTCGCCGATGCGCTGGCCGATGGCGCCGGCGAACAGGCCGACGCCGCAGTAGAGGTCGAGGGCCATGTCGTTCTTGCGGGGCAGGAGGCCCTGCATGACGGCGCGGACCAGGGTGTTGGCGGCCTGCGGGTGGACCTGCCAGAAGCCGCCGGAGCCGACCCGGTAGGTGCGGTCGTCGGCGCGCTCGCGGACGAAGGCGCGGCCGTGGACCCGGTGGACGCCGCCGTCGCGCTCGTCGACGCGCATCACCGAGACGGGCTTGTCGAGCTCAACCAGGGGCAGCCGGCCGCCGGGCCTCGGGGTGAGGATGACCTGGCGGTCGTGGGAACCGGTGGCGGCGATGGCCTCCACCGAGGCCATGCCGGGCCATTCCCGCTTCTCGATGCCGAGCTCCGTGACGCCGGGTGCCGCGATCAGGCAGCGCTCCACGGGCTCCACGTCGTGCGAGCGGTGCTTGCGGAGGCCGACCTTGCCGTCCTCGTCGATGGCGTACTGGACGCGGGTGCGCCAGGCGGGTACCTCACCCGACGGGAGCTTGTCGCCCTCGGCCGGCATGACCGTGCCGTCCCAGCCCGCCTCCTCGGGGGTGAGGCCCGCGAGGCGCTGGAGCTGTTCGGCGATCACTTCGCCCTTGAGCCGGCGCTGGGCGCCGGGCTTGGCGTGCTGCCAGTCGCAGCCGCCGCACTTGCCGGGGCCGGCGTACGGGCAGGGTGCCTCGACGCGGTCCTTGGACGCCTCGATGATCCGTACCGCGTCGGCGCGCAGGAAGCGGGAGTCGCTCTCGCCGTCGGTGACCCTGGCGATGACCTTCTCGCCGGGGAGCGTGTGCCGTACGAAGAGGACCCGGCCCTCCGAGGTACGGGCGATGCAGTGGCCGCCGTGCGCGACGGGGCCGACCTCGACCTCGTACTCCTCCCCGACCAGCGACGACGTGGGTTCGTTCTGCATGAGGGGGTGGCTCCAGAGATCAAGGGAAGAACGGCCGGACAACAACCCACGAGTCTACGTGGGTGTCGTCCGGCCGCTTACCACGAGCGGGCGGGGGCGGTCAGCTCTTGCCGCTGGGTTCCTTGGGCCTGCGCTCCACGGGGCCGCGGCGCACCGAGCCCGGCGCGTTCCATTCGGCGCGCTTCCTGGCGCGCTTCTTGGCCGCCTCGGAGGACTCCAGCTGATACGGCACGGAGGTCACCATGACGCCCGGGGTGAAGAGCAGCCGCCCCTTGAGGCGCAGGGCGCTCTGGTTGTGGAGGAGGTGCTCGTACCAGTGGCCGACCACGTACTCCGGGATGTACACGCTCACGACGTCGCGCGGGCTCTCCCGGCGCAGGCCCTTCACGTAGTCGATGACCGGCCGGGTCACCTCGCGGTACGGGGAGTCGAGGATCTTCAGCGGGATGTCGATGCCGCGCCGCTCCCAGTCGTCCTTGAGCGCCTTGGTCTCGGCCGGGTCGACGCTGATGGAGAGCGCCTCCAGCTGGTCGGAGCGGATCAGCTTGGCGTAGGCGAGGGCGCGCAGGGTGGGCCGGTGGAGCTTGGAGACCAGGACGATCGAGTGGACCCTGGAGGGCCGGATCGTCTCGTCGGACGGGGTCTCGTCGGCGGCGATCTCCTCGGCGACCCGGTCGTAGTGCCTGCGGATCGCGGTCATCGTCCCGTAGAAGATCACCATGCCGAGGAGTGCGACCCAGGCGCCGTGGGTGAACTTGGTCGCGAGCACGACGACGAGCACCAGGCCGGTGAAGAAGGCGCCGAAGGTGTTGATCGCGCGGGAGCGCACCATGTGGCGGCGCTTGGCCGGGTCCTTCTCCGTCCTCAGGTGGCGGTTCCAGTGCCGGACCATGCCGGTCTGGCTGAGGGTGAAGGAGACGAAGACGCCGACGATGTAGAGCTGGATGAGCCGGGTCGAGTCCGCCCCGTAGATCCAGGTCAGCAGGATCGCCGCGCCCGCCAGGAGCACGATGCCGTTGGAGAAGGCGAGCCGGTCACCGCGGGTGTGGAGCTGGCGGGGCAGGTAGCGGTCCTGCGCGAGGATCGAGCCGAGCAGCGGGAAGCCGTTGTACGCGGTGTTGGCGGCGAGGAAGAGAACGAGTGCGGTGGCCGCCGCGAGGACGACGAAGAAGAACGTGCCGTCGCCGAAGACCGCGGCCGCGACCTGTGAGATCACCGGGTCCTGGACGAAGGAGGAGCCGACCGGAACACCGTGGTTGATCAGGTCCTTGGCCGGATTCTCGGCCATCTTCACATCGGTGGCCATGGCCAGGCCGATGATGCCGCAGAACATGGTGACGGCCAGCAGGCCCATCATCGCGAGGGTCGTCGCGGCATTCTTGCTCTTCGGCTTGCGGAAGGCGGGCACGCCATTACTGATCGCCTCGACTCCGGTGAGGGCTGCACAGCCGGAGGAAAAGGCCCGCAGCAGCAGGAAGACCAGCGCGAAGCCGCTCAGCCCCGCGTGCTCGGCCTTGATCTCGTAGCCGGAGGTCGGGGCGTGCATGGTGTCGCCGAGGACCAGTCCACGGAACGCACCCCAGATGATCATGATGAAGACGCCGGCCACGAAGAGGTACGTGGGAATGGCGAAGAGCTTGCCGGACTCCTTGACGCCGCGCAGATTCATCAGCGTCAGGAGCACGATGGCGGCGATGGCGCACACCGTCTTGTGCTCGACGACGAACGGGATCGCGGACCCGAGGTTCTCCACCCCGGAGGCGATCGACACGGCGACGGTCAGCACGTAATCGACCAGCAGCGCGCTGGCCACGGTCAGCCCGGCCTTGGGGCCGAGGTTGGTGGTGGCGACCTCGTAGTCGCCACCACCGCTCGGATACGCGTGCACGTTCTGCCGGTACGAAGCGACGACCGTGAACATCAGCACCACGACGGCGAGCGCGATCCAGGGGCTGAAGTGGTACGCCGACACGCCCGCGACGGAGAGCACCAGGAGGACTTCTCCAGGCGCGTAGGCCACCGAGGACAGCGGGTCGGATGCGAAGACGGGAAGTGCGATGCGCTTGGGGAGGAGCGTTTCTCCCAGCTTGTCGCTGCGCAACGCCCGTCCGATCAGAATCCGTTTGGGCACGTCGGTCAGTTTGGACACGCAGAGGATCGTAAGCGTTCCGTATGGAAGCCGCAGACGCACCACCCCCGTGGCCCCGCAATCTCCTGCGCCCGGCCGAAAAAGCCACAAAATCCTTAACGAAATCCTTGCACTCAGGCGTCCGCGAAAAGGGCGCTGTAACCATTCAATGCGGGCTGGCCGCCGAGATGCGCGTAAAGGACGGTGGAATCGCGGGCGATCTCGCCGCGCGCCACGAGGTCGGCCATTCCCGCCATCGACTTCCCCTCGTACACGGGGTCGGTGACCATGCCCTCGGTACGAGCGGCGAGCCGCATCGCGTCGAGGGTCGTGTCGTCGGGGATGCCGTAGGTGCCCGCGTGGTAGCGCTCGTCGAGTTCGATGTCGTCCACGGTGAGCTCCCGGTGCACGCCAATGAGCCGTGCGGTGGCGGCCGCGATCCGGGCGATCTGCTCGCGGGTACGAGCGGGTTCGGCGGAGGCGTCGATGCCCCGTACCCGTCGCGGGCGGGCGCCCGCCTGCTCCAGTGCGGCGAAGCCCGCGACCATGCCGGCCTGGGTGGAGCCGGTGACCGAGCAGACGACCACGGTGTCGAAGAACACGCCGAGCGCGCGTTCCTGCTCGGCGACCTCGTACGCCCAGTTGGCGAAGCCGAGCCCGCCCAGCGGGTGGTCGGACGCGCCCGCGGGGATGGCGTACGGCTTGCCGCCGCCCTCCTCCACCTCGCGCAGCGCCTGCTCCCAGCTCTCCTTGACGCCGATGCCGAACCCGGCGCGCACCAGGCGGACGTCGGCACCGGCCAGGCGGCTGATCAGGATGTTGCCGACCTTGTCGTAGACGGCGTCGGGCCACTCGACCCAGCTCTCCTGGATGAGTACGCACTTGAGACCGGCGCGGGCGGCGACCGCCGCGACCTGGCGGGTGTGGTTGGACTGGACGCCACCGATGGATACGAGTGTGTCGCAGCCCTTCGCGAGGGCGTCGGCGACGAGGTATTCGAGCTTGCGGGTCTTGTTGCCGCCGTAGGCGATGCCGGAGTTGCAGTCCTCCCGCTTGGCCCAGAGCGCGGCGCCGCCGAGGTGCTCGGTGAGCCGGTGGAGCCGGTGCACGGGCGAGGGGCCGAAGAGGAGGGGGTAGCGGTCGTACGAGGAGATGGAGGGGGAAGAGGAGGAGGACGGGGAGGTGGGCGTTGTGGTGGTCACGGAACTCCCTGGCTCGGTGGTGGGGTGGATGGCTGTGGGTCGTCGGGCTACTCGGTCGGTTCGTCGGCGAGCTCTTCGAGCGCCTGCCAGATCTCGGCGGTGATCCGGGCCGCGGCTTCGGCACCGCGCTCCGCACACGCCTCGATCAGCCGCTCGTGCAGCTCCGCGGAGCCGTGCGCGGAGCCGGCCGTGCCGAACTGTCGCCACTCCAGGCGCCGGATCAGAGGGGTGTAGCGCTCGACGGTGGCGGCCACGGCGCGGTTGTCGCAGGCCGTGACGAGGACGTCGTGGAGCCGGTCGTCGGCGCGCAGTGCGTCCGCCACGTCGCCGCGGCGGGTCGCGTCCCGGAACCGGTCGTTGGCCTCGCGCATCGCGGTGATGTCCGCGTCCGTGAGGCGGGGCACGGCGGTCCTGGCGGCCAGTTCCTGCATGGCCCGTACGACGGCCGCCGCGTCCCGGACGTCGCGCGGCACCAGCCGGGTCACCCGGGTGTAGCTCTGCGGCTTGGACTCGACGAGGCCCTCGCCACAGAGCCGGGACAGCGCGTCGCGGACCGGGGCCCGGGAGAGTCCGAGGCGTTCGGCGAGGTCGGCGTCGCGGACGGGGGCGCCGGGCGGAAGGTCACCGCGGACGATGGCGTCGCGGATCGCCTCGTAGGCGGTGTCCCGCAGCAGGGTCCGTCGGACGGGGCGCAGGGTCTCCATGAACTGACATGTTAGATGTCTGTGTGCTTCGCGCTCAAGAGTTCGTCCGCCGGCGGCCGCGATCGGCGGCCTTCGGCGTCCGCCGGGCGGGATACGGGGAAAGCGCACTCGGATGAGGCCTCGCACTCCGGGCCGCATAAGCTCATCCTGGGCAACGGGGCAGACCGTTGCCCCGTTGTTTGCCCGGCAAGCTGAGAAAGAAGTGTGAGCAGGGTGTTTTCGCAGGTCAGCCGGACAACCAGGACTGCGAGGTAGGCGCAAGGTGCACATCGTCATCATGGGCTGCGGGCGAGTAGGAGCCGCTCTCGCGCAGACCCTGGAGCAGCAGGGGCACACGGTCGCCGTCATCGACCAGGACCCGACGGCGTTCCGTCGCCTCGGGTCCGGATTCGGCGGGCGGCGCGTCACGGGTGTCGGCTTCGACCAGGACACCCTCCGCGAGGCGGGTATCGAGGACGCCGGTGCGTTCGCAGCGGTGAGCAGCGGTGACAACTCGAACATCATCGCCGCCCGGGTGGCCCGCGAGATGTTCGGCATCGAGAATGTCGCGGCGCGGATCTACGACCCCCGCCGCGCCGAGGTCTACCAGCGTCTCGGCATCCCCACGGTCGCCACCGTGCGCTGGACCGCGGACCAGATGCTGCGGCGGCTGCTGCCTTCGGGCGCCGAGCCGCTGTGGCGGGATCCGAGCGGTGGTGTGCAGCTCGCGGAGGTGCACACCACACCGTCCTGGATCGGCCACAAGATCAGCACGCTGCAGGAGGAGACGGGCGTCCGCGTGGCGTTCCTCACCCGGCTGGGCGAAGCCATACTGCCCACCTCGCAGACGGTGCTGCAGGAGGGCGACCTGGTCCACGTGATGATGCGTACGGACGAGATCGCGAAGGTCGAGGCGGCCTTCGCCGAGGGTCCTGAGGAGGGCGGTCACTGATGCGTGTCGCGATTGCCGGGGCCGGTGCGGTGGGTCGTTCCATCGCGGGCGAGCTGCTGGAGAACGGGCACGAGGTGCTGCTCGTCGACAAGGCGCCGACGGCCATCTCGGTGGAGCGGGTGCCGATGGCCGAGTGGCTGCTGGCGGACGCCTGCGAGATCACCTCGCTCGACGAGGCGGCGCTCCAGCGCTGCAACGTCGTGATCGCCGCGACCGGCGACGACAAGGTGAATCTGGTCGTGTCACTGCTCGCCAAGACCGAGTACGGCGTGCCGAGGGTCGTCGCCCGGGTCAACAACCCGAAGAACGAGTGGCTGTTCAACGAGGCCTGGGGCGTCGATGTGGCGGTCTCGACGCCGCGTCTGATGTCGGCCCTGGTGGAGGAGGCGGTGAGCGTCGGCGATCTGGTCCGGCTGCTGCGCTTCAGCCACGGCGACGCCAACCTGGTCGAGCTGACGCTGCCCCCGGAGTCGGCGCTGGCCGGCACCCGGGTCGGCGATGTGGCCTGGCCCGAGGACACCTCGCTGGTCACCATCATCCGCGGTCAGCGCGTGCTGACGCCGAGCACCGAGGAGACCCTGGAGGCCGGTGACGAGCTGCTGTTCGTGGCCGCGCAGGCGCGCGAGGAGCAGCTGGAGGACCTGCTGTCGGTGCGCCGGGGCGACTCGGACGACTGAGCCGCGGGGCGGAACGTACGAGGAGGGGCCCGGAACCGTGTGACACGGTTCCGGGCCCCTCCCACATGTCGAGTGCTCTCAGAACTCCTGGTTGCGGACCGCGGCGGCCGCGGCCGCCTTGCGGTCCTTCTCGGCCTGCTCCTCGGCCTCCATCTCGGCGAAGACATCGATGGGCGGCGGCGCCTTCGCGAGGAAGACCCAGGTCAGATAGACCGCGAGCAGGAACGGAGGGATCTTCAGAGCGACCAGGACCCAGCCGAACTGGGTGGTGTCGGCCCACCAGTACAGCGGGAAGAGGATCGCGCACTTGGCGAGCAGGATCAGCCCCCAGGCGTAGCTGGCCTTGGCGTACGCCTGCTTGCGGCCGGGGTTCCTGGTGCGCCAGGAGAGGTTCTCCTTGAACACCGGCCCCAGGATCAGGCCGATCAGCGGCACCCCCGCGAGGGTGGTGATCAGGTAGGCGAGGGCCAGGCCGAGCGTGTACAGCATGCCCGGCAGGTAGAAGTCCTTGGCATTGCCCGTCATCATCGCGAAGACCACGCCGAAGGCCACACCGAAGACACCGCTGAAGGCGTGCTTGACGGTGTCCCTTCGGATCAGCCGTACGGCGACAAGGACCAGCGACACCACCAGGGCCGCGATGGCCGAGAGGTGCAGATCCTTGTTGATCGTGAAGATGGTGACGAACAACAGCCCGGGAAGGACTGTCTCCACCATGCCCCGGACACCGCCGAACGCCTCGAAGAGCGCGGCCTCGGTGACCGCCTTCGCGTCGGCCTCCTGCTGGTCGGTGCGGGTGGTGCGGTCCGTGTCGGACGTCGGCTTGTCGAGAGACGTCACCGGCTACTCCTTGCCGAGCGGTCGGAGTTCGTATTTGGGGTTGAACAGCACCCGGCGCCCGTGACTCATGGCGATCCGGCCCGAGGCGATGAGCTTGCGACCCGGTTCTATGCCCACGATGGAGCGCCTGCCCAGCCAGACAACGTCCAGCGGAGCGGTGCCGTCGAAGAGCTCGGCCTCCAGGGCGGGCACTCCGGCGCGCGGCCGCAGGGTGACGGTCCGCAAGGTACCAGTCACCTTCACGATCTGGCGGTCGGTGCATTCGGAGATCCGCGTGCAACCCGAGGCCTGCGCGTCCTCCTGCAGCTCCTCGGACTCGAGGTCCTCCTGGGAGCTGGACAGCCGGTCGAGCATCCGCCGGAAGCGGCCCGACGGCTTCTCCGCCTTGCCGGGTTTGTCGGATCGTGGAACAGCACTCATATCCGAAGGGTACCGGTCCCGGCTGCCCCGGGCGGGTGTCCCCGGTCTCACTCGAACGGGTGGCCGGGGCGCGTCAGAGGAGAGGGCCCGGCGACCTGTTCGGCCTCGGGCCCGGTGACCTGTTCAGCCGCGCTCGAAGCGGTATCCCATGCCCGGCTCGGTCACGAAATGCCGGGGATGCGAGGGGTCGGCCTCCAGTTTGCGCCTCAGCTGGGCCATGTAGACCCGCAGATAGTTGGTCTCGGTTCCGTACGAGGGCCCCCAGACCTCCTGGAGCAGCTGCTTCTGGCTGACCAGCCGGCCGCTGTTGCGGACCAGGACCTCCAGCAGATGCCACTCGGTGGGCGTGAGCCGTACGTCGCGTCCCGCGCGGTGGACCTTCTTCGCCGCCAGGTCGACGGTGAACCCCTCGGTCTCGACGATCACGATGTCGTCGGAGCCGTGCTGCCCGACGGGTTCGGCGCGGCGGACCGAGGCGCGCAGCCGGGCCAGCAGCTCGTCCATACCGAACGGCTTGGTGACGTAGTCGTCGGCTCCGGCGTCCAGGGCCTCCACCTTCTCGTCGGAGGTGTGGCGGGCGGAGAGCACCAGGATCGGCACCCGGGTCCAGCCGCGCAGCCCCTTGATCACCTCGACGCCGTCCATGTCCGGCAGCCCGAGGTCGAGGACGACGACATCGGGGTGGCGGGCGGCGGCGAGCTGGAGGGCGGTCGCGCCGTCGGGCGCCGCGTCCACCTCGTACTTGCGCGCCTTCAGGTTGATCACGAGGGCGCGTACGATCTGCGGCTCGTCGTCGACCACAAGCACCCGGGTCATGGGGGCCCTGCCTTTCTGCTGTACGGCGATCTCCCGGGACGTACCGGTGATCATGAGGTGACCTGCGTGGTCATGGAGTGTCCCGCGTGGTCAGGAGGTCTCCGCGCGGTCATGAGGTGACCCGCGCGGGCAGGTCGGGGCTGACCGGAATGTATCCCGAAGCTGCCTTGAGGGTCAGCACCATGGTGAGGCCGCCGCCGGGGGTGTCCTCGGCGTCCAGCGTGCCGCCCATGGACTCCACGAAACCGCGGGCCACGGCGAGCCCCAGGCCGACTCCCGCGCCGCGCGGGGCGTCGCCGTAGCGCTGGAAGGGCTCGAAGATGCGCTCCTTGGCGTCGTCGGGGACGCCGGGGCCGCGATCGGCCACCCGTAGCTCGACGCGTTCGCCGAGCGCACTGGCGGCCACGGTGACGCGTTCCGCGTAGCGGCTGTACTTCACGGCGTTCTCGACGATGTTGGCGACGGCCCGCTCCAGCAGCCCGGGGTCGACCGCGACCATCGGCAGGGTCTCGGGGATGTCCAGGTCGACGCTGTCCTCGGGGACACCTCCGAGCGCCATCGGGACCACCTCGTCGAGATCGATCTCGCGGATCAGCGGGGTGACGGTGCCGGTCTGGAGCCTGGACATGTCCAGGAGGTTGCCCACGAGGTGATCGAGGCGGTCGGCGCCGTTCTCGATGCCCTCCAGGAGTTCGGCCTGGTCCTCGTCGGACCAGGCGACGTCGTCGGAGCGCAGGGAGCTGACGGCGGCCTTGATGGCGGCGAGCGGGGTACGCAGATCATGGCTGACGGCGGCGAGGAGCGCCGTCCTGATCCGGTTGCCCTCGGCGAGCCGCCGGGCCTCCTCCGCCTCGTCGACCAGGCGCTGCCGGTCCAGTACGACGGCCGCCTGGGCGGCGAACGCGCCGAGCACCCGGCGGTCCTCGGCGGGCAGCACCCGGCCGGAGAGCGCCAGCGCCATGTGGTCGCCGACGGGCATGTCCACATCGGCGTCCTCCGGCCGGGCCACCGGGCCCGGTCCGACGCTCCCGGCGCACGTCCACGGGTCGACGTCGCTCCTGCGCTCCAGGAGGGCGACGGATTCCATGCCGAAGGTCTCGCGGACCCGGTCGAGGAGCGCGTCCAGCGTCGTCTCGCCGCGCAGCACGCTACCGGCCAGGAAGGAGAGGATCTCCGACTCGGCGCGCAGCCGGGCCGCCTGATGGGTGCGGCGGGCCGCCAGGTCGACGACCGAGGCGACCGAGACCGCCACCGCGAAGAAGATCACGATGGCGACGAAGTTCTCCGGGTCCTGGACGGTCAGGGTGTGGGTGGGCGGGGTGAACCAGTAGTTCAGCAGCATCGAGCCGACGGCGGCCGAGGCGAGGGCCGGCAGCAGTCCGCCGAGCAGCGCGGCGCCCACGGTCAGGAAGAGGAAGAGCAGGACGTCGTTGGCGAGTCCGGGGCCGCTGTCCAGCCCGGCCAGGAGCAGGGTGAGGAGGGCCGGGCCGCCGACCCCGACCAGCCAGCCCCAGATGATCCGGACCCGGCCGAGCCGGGCGCCGCGGGCGATGGGCAGACCACGCCCCTTGGCGACCTCTTCGTGGGTGACGATGTGGACGTCGAGGTCGGGTCCGGACTCCCGGGCGACGGTGGCGCCCACGCCCGGCCCGTAGATGTACTGCCAGGCCTTGCGGCGGCTGGAACCGAGGACGATCTGCGTGGCGTTCACCCCACGGGCGAATTCGAGGAGCGCCGACGGTATGTCGTCGCCGATGACATGGTGGAACGTGCCGCCGAGGTCCTCCACGAGGGTGCGCTGGACGGTGAGTTCCTTGGGCGATGCGGAGGTCAGCCCGTCGCTGCGGGCGATGTAGACGGCGAGGATCTCGCTGCCCGACCCCTTGGCCGCCATCCGGGACGCGCGGCGGATGAGCGTACGGCCCTCGGGACCGCCGGTGAGGCCGACGACGATGCGTTCGCGGGCCTGCCAGGTGGTGCGGATGTTGTGTTCGCCGCGGTACTCCTGGAGGTATTCGTCGACCCGGTCGGCGACCCAGAGAAGGGCCAGCTCGCGCAGGGCGGTCAGGTTGCCGGGGCGGAAGTAGTTGGACAGCGAGGCATCGATCCGGTCCGGCTTGTAGATGTTGCCGTGGGCCATCCGGCGGCGCAGCGCCTGTGGCGACATGTCGACGAGTTCGAGCTGGTCGGCCCGGCGGACGACCTCGTCGGGGACGGTCTCGCGCTGTCGCACACCGGTTATCGCCTCGACGACGTCACCGAGCGACTCCAGGTGCTGGATGTTGACGGTGGACACCACGTCGATGCCGGCCTGGAGGAGCTCTTCGACGTCCTGCCAGCGTTTGGCGTTGCGGGAGCCCGGCACATTGGTGTGCGCCAGTTCGTCCACCAGGGCGACGGCGGGGGCGCGCTCCAGGACCGCGTCGACGTCCATCTCGGTGAAGACGGCGGAGCGGTACTCGATCTCGCGGCGCCGGATCTGTTCCAGGCCGTGCAGCATGACCTCGGTGCGCGGCCGGTCGTGGTGCTCCACGAAGGCGACGACGCAGTCGGTGCCCCGCTCCACCCGTCGATGGGCCTCGGAGAGCATCGCGTACGTCTTGCCGACGCCGGGTGCCGCACCCAGGTAGATCCGAAGCTTGCCGCGTGCCATGGCCCCATTGTCTTCTCTTGAACCGGCTGCGTCCGATGCGGCAGCCGGTTCGAAGCTACCCCGCGCATTGTCGACAAATGGGACGGGTGGCGGGGCGAGGGACCGAATTGACAGGATTCTGACGCCCCGGACGAACCCCGGGCGCCCTCCGCCGGATCGCGGGCGCCCTTCGGAGGTTCTCCCCCGTCCCTCCTACGCGTGCTCGACGATGTGTCCGTCGCTCAGTTCCAGCACCCGGTCCGCCAGCCCCAGCAGCTGTGCGTCGTGCGTGGCCACCAGCGCGGTGACGCCCTCGCTGCGCACCACTGCCCGCAGCAGCTCCATCACCGCGAGCCCGGTCTCCGCGTCCAGCTGCCCCGTCGGCTCGTCCGCGATCAGCAGCGCGGGCCGGTTGGCGAGTGCGCGGGCAATCGCGACGCGCTGCTGCTGGCCCCCGGAGAGCTCGCCGGGACGCTGGGCGGCGTGGTCGGCGAGGCCGACCAGGGAGAGCAGCAGCGCCACCCGGTCCTCGCGCTCGCGCGGGTCCGCCTTGCGCAGCCGCATGGGCACGCCGACGTTCTCCGCCGCGGTCAGGATCGGGATCAGGCCGAACGACTGGAAGATGAAGCCGATCCGGTCCCGGCGCAGTTCCAGGAGCCCGTCCTCGCCGAGCTCGGCGAGGTCCGTGCCGTCGACGGTGATCCGGCCGCCGTCGGGGCTGTCGAGCCCGCCGAGCAGGTTGAGGAGGGTGGTCTTGCCCGAGCCCGAGCGCCCCTTGAGCGCGACCAGCTCGCCGCGCGGCACCTCGAAGGACACCCCGCGCAGCGCGTGCACCGCTCCGGCGCCGGAGCCGTACGAGCGGTGCAGGTCCTCGACCCGGACCATCGGCCCGCCGGCCGGTTGCTCGGCGACTGCGGTACCGCCCTGCCCGGTGGTGTTCGCCCGTCCGGTGCTGTCGTCACTCATGCCACTCCCCCGCGTTCGCCTGTCCCGTACATGATGCTCCCCCGCGTGCCGGCGCCGGCCGCCCGGTCCGGGGCACGCCGAGGGCACCGGCCGCCAGTATGTGCGCCGGGCACACGGCCGGGCAACGGCCGAAGTCCATTGCCCGGCCGGACGATTCCTTCTGGCGGTTCCTTCGCCCGACCGGACGATGCCCCTTCGGGCCGGACGATTCCATCCCGGACGGATCCTTCATCGAAGGGCAACGGCTTCCCGACAACTTCCTGACATCGACTGATCAGCCTGGCCGACGTCAGCCGGTTCGCCGGTCCACCGGGGCGAGTGCCCCGTCCTCGAAGGCATGCGCATGACGATACGAAGGACCCTTCCCGGGCTCGCCGTCGGAGCCCTCGTGATGTCCCTGGCCCTGTCCACCGGCCCCGCCACGACCGCGATCGCGGAAGCCCGGGTCCCCGCCGCCCCCACCGTCTCCGAGCAGCAGGTGATGCCCCACCTGCGTGCCCTCCAGCGCATCGCGGACCGCAACGGCGGCAACCGCGCGCACGGCACGAAGGGGTACGCGCAGTCCGTGGCGTACGTGAAGAGCGCCCTGGACCGGGCGGGCTTCCGTACCCGGCTGGTCCCCTTCACCCACGACGGCGCCACCGGCAACAACCTGATCGCCGACTGGCCGGGCGGCGACCCGGACCATGTGCTGCTGACCGGCGCCCACCTCGACAGCGTGAAGGAGGGCCCGGGAATCAACGACAACGGCTCGGGTTCGGCCGCGGTCCTGGCCACCGCCCTCCAGGTGGCCGAGTCCGGTCTGAAGCCCGAACGGCATCTGCGGTTCGCGTGGTGGGGCGCGGAGGAGCAGGGGCTGATCGGCTCGGAGAGCTACGTCAGCAAGCTCTCCGGGGCCGACCGGCGCAGGATCGACGTCTACCTCAACTTCGACCAGGCGGGCAGCAGGAACACCCGGCAGTGGCTCGTGGTCCATGACGACGAGCACGGCGAGACCGAGGCCCAGCAGGCGTTCGAAGCGTGGTTCGCCGAACGCTCCATCCCCACCTTCGACATCGGCGTCGGCGGTTCGGACCACGAGTCGTTCGGAAACGCCGGCATCCCGTCGTCCGGCTTCAGCACCGGCATCTCGGACTGCATCCACGAGGCATGCGACAACCTCGCCAACGTGGATCCGAAGACGGAGACGACCAGCACCGACGCCATCGTCGGCGTGCTGTGGAAGCTCGCCGCCACGGCACCCCGGCACTGACCCCCACCCCCAGGAACGAGACATGTACAGACTCCTGAACCGACGCCGCAGGACCGTTGCCGCCCTGGTGGCCGCGGTCGTGAGCGGTTCCGTGCTGGCCACCGTCCCCGCCTCGGCTGCCATCGGCGGCCCCGGCCTCGGCGACCCGTACTTCCCCGACGACGGCAATTCCGGCTACGACGTCTCCCACTACGACGTCCGCATCTCCTACGACCCGGCGCACACCGACCGCCTCGACGGCGACACCACCGTCACCGCCCGCGCCCTGACCGGCCTGGACCGGTTCAGCCTGGACCTCAAGGGCTTCACCGTGGCATCGGTGAAGGTGAACGGCGCCCCGGCGAAGGCGTTCTCCCGGGCCGGCGCCCATGAGCTGGTCATCACCCCGGCCCGCCCGGTGACGAAGGGCACGACGTTCGAGGTCCGGGTGGAGTACGCGGGCCGACCCGACCCCGAGGGCTGGCACACCCTGAAGACCGGCGGCGCGAACGTGGCGGGCGAACCGCACTCCGCGACCTCCTGGTACCCCGCCAACGACCACCCGTCCGACAAGGCCACCTTCGCCCTCACCGCGACGGTCCCCGACGGGTGGACGGCCATCGGCAACGGCCTGCCCGGCCCCGAGAGCGTCAAGGACGGCCGAAGGACCTTCCGCTGGTTCGAGGACAGGCCGATGGCCACGTACCTCAGCACGGTCGCCATCGACCGGTTCACCGTCCACCGCGGCCGGACGGCCGCCGGAACGCCGGTCATCACGGCGTACAGCCCGGACGCCGTCATCGACCCCGAGGCGGAGGCCCAGCAGACGGAGATCCTGGACTTCCTGACCGCGAGGTTCGGCCCGTATCCCTTCTCCTCCGCGGGCGCCATCGTCGTCGGGGCCTCGAAGGAGCCCACCGACGGCCCACTCGCCCTGGAGACGCAGAGCCGCCCCACCTACGGCTCCATGCTCTTCGACGCCTCGATGGTCCATGAGAACACCCACCAGTGGTTCGGTGACAGCGTCTCGTTCAAGGACTGGCGGGACGGCTGCGTCGCCGAGTGCTTCGCCCAGTACGCGGGGCAGTTGTGGGAGGAGCACAAGGGCGCCGACCTGGACCAGGACTACTACCGGTCCGAGGTGGAGGAGTACAGGAACGATCCGTCGTTCTGGTCCGTCAAGCTCTACGACCCGGGACCGGGCAAGGAACTGGACGCGGCTCTGTACTTCAAGGGCTCGCTGATGCTGCACGCCCTGCGCCGCACGGTGGGCGACGAGGCGTTCTTCCGGACGCTCCGGACCTGGACCCGCGACCACGCCTACGGCAATGCCTCGTTCCGGCAGTTCGAGGCGCTGGCGGCGAAGGTCTCGGGCAAGGACCTCAAGGGCTTCTTCGCGGCGTGGGTGGACGGCACGGTGCTCCCGCCGCAGAAGTACCTCTACCCCGGCACCCTGGGCACACCGGCCCGGTGAACAGGTGAGAGGTGCGGGGGCCGGCCGAGGTGGCCGGCCCCCGCACCTCGCTGTTCGGGCTTCCTCAGGCCCCGTTCACCAACTGCTTCAGGGCGATGTTGAGCTGGAGGACGTTGACCCTCGGCTCGCCGACGAAGCCGAGGATCCGGCCGTCCGTGTGCTGTTCGACGAGCTTCTCCACCCGGTCGACGGCGAGGTGGTTCCGCTCGGCCACCCGGCGCACCTGGAGCTGTGCGTACGCCGGGGAGATGGCCGGGTCGAGGCCGGAGCCGGAGGAGGTGACGGCGTCGGCCGGCACGTCCGAGGGGCTGACCGGGTGGCCGGGGACGGAGTTGTCCTTGACCACGGCGGCCTTGGCGGCGGTGACCCAGGCGATCAGTTCCTTGTTGTCGCCGGAGCGGTTGGTCGCGCCGGAGAGGATCAGCTTGTACTGGGCGTTGACGCTGTTGGCGCCCAGGCCGTTGGAGGGGCGCGGCTGGAACCACTTGAGGTCCGGGGCCGCGGTCTCCTGTCCCTTCTTCAGCGGCAGGTCGTAGCGCTGGCCGATGAGTTCGGAACCGACGACCTTGCCGTTCGCGGTGATCTCGGAGCCGTTGGCCTTGTCGGGGAAGATGCCCTGGGCGACGCCCGTGACGGCGAGCGGGTAGAGCACGCCGCAGACGACGGTGAGGACGAGCAGGGCACGCAGCCCGGCCCAGAGCAACCGGGCGGTGTTTCCTACGGAGTTGTTCATGGCAGGTCAGCCGATTCCTAGATTCAGTTCAGCCCGGGTACGAGGGAGATGACCATGTCGATGATCTTGATGCCGATGAACGGGGCGACCAGACCGCCGAGTCCGTAGATCCCGAGGTTGCGCCGGAGCATCGAGTCGGCGCTGCTGGGCCGGTAGCGCACGCCCTTCAGGGCGAGCGGCACCAGCGCGATGATGATCAGCGCGTTGAAGATCACGGCCGACAGGATCGCGGACTGGGGCGAGGACAGCTGCATGATGTTCAGCTTGTCCAGGCCGGGATAGACGACGGCGAACATCGCGGGGATGATCGCGAAGTACTTCGCGACGTCGTTGGCGATCGAGAACGTCGTCAGCGCACCGCGGGTGATGAGCAACTGCTTGCCGATCTCGACGATCTCGATCAGCTTGGTGGGGTTGGAGTCCAGGTCCACCATGTTCCCGGCCTCCTTGGCGGCCGAGGTGCCGGTGTTCATGGCCACGCCGACATCCGCCTGGGCCAGCGCCGGCGCGTCGTTGGTGCCGTCGCCGGTCATCGCGACGAGCTTGCCGCCCGCCTGCTCGCGCTTGATGAGGGCCATCTTGTCCTCGGGCGTGGCCTCGGCGAGGAAGTCGTCGACCCCTGCTTCCTCGGCGATGGCCTTCGCGGTCAGCGGGTTGTCGCCGGTGATCATGACCGTCTTGATGCCCATCCGGCGCAGCTCGTCGAACCGCTCGCGCATGCCCTCCTTGACGACGTCCTTGAGGTGGATGACGCCGAGGACCCGGGCGCCGTGCTCGTCCTCCAGGGCCACCAGCAGCGGTGTGCCGCCCGCCCCGGAGATCGTGTCGGTGAGCTTCTGCGCGTCCTGCGAGACGGTGCCGCCGCGCTCCTTGACCCAGGCGACGACCGAACCGGTGGCGCCCTTGCGGACCTTGCGTCCGTCCACGTCGACGCCGGACATGCGGGTCTGGGCGGTGAACGCCACCCACTCGGCGCCGGACAGTTCGCCCTGGTGTCGTTCGCGCAGCCCGTACTTCTCCTTGGCGAGCACGACGATCGAGCGGCCCTCGGGAGTCTCGTCGGCCAGTGAGGAGAGCTGGGCCGCGTCCGCCAGTTCGGCCTCGGTCGTGCCCTTCACGGGGACGAACTCGGCGGCCTGCCGGTTGCCGAGCGTGATGGTGCCGGTCTTGTCGAGCAGCAGGGTCGACACGTCTCCGGCGGCCTCGACGGCCCGCCCCGACATGGCGAGCACATTGCGCTGGACGAGGCGGTCCATGCCGGCGATGCCGATGGCGGAGAGCAGCGCGCCGATGGTCGTCGGGATCAGGCAGACCAGCAGGGCGGTCAGCACGATCATCGACTGCTTCTGCCCGGCGTAGATCGCGAAGGGCTGGAGGGTGACCACGGCGAGCAGGAAGACGATCGTGAGGGACGCGAGGAGGATGTTCAGCGCGATCTCGTTGGGCGTCTTCTGCCGGGCGGCGCCCTCGACCAGGGCGATCATCCGGTCGATGAAGGTCTCACCGGGCTTGGTGGTGATCTTGACGACGATGCGGTCGGAGAGCACCTTCGTGCCCCCGGTGACGGCACTCCGGTCACCGCCGGACTCCCGGATGACCGGGGCGGACTCGCCCGTGATCGCGGACTCGTCGACGCTCGCGACGCCCTCGACGACATCGCCGTCGCCGGGGATGATGTCACCGGCCTCGCAGACCACCAGATCACCGATGCGCAGCTCGGTGCCGGGCACCAGCTCCTCGCTCCCGCCGGTCAGCCGCCGGGCGACGGTGTCGGTCTTGGCCTTGCGCAGCGTGTCGGCCTGCGCCTTGCCGCGTCCCTCGGCGACCGCCTCCGCCAGGTTGGCGAAGATCGTGGTCAGCCACAGCCAGGCCGTGATCGCCCAGCCGAACCACTCGCCCGGGTCCAGGCACGCCAGCACGGTCGTGAACACCGAACCGATCAGCACCACGAACATCACCGGGGACTTGACCATCACCCTGGGGTCGAGCTTGCGTATCGCGTCGGGGAAGGACCGGATCAGCTGTGCGGGGTCGAACAGGCCCCCGCCGACACGTCCTTCGCTCTGGTGACCCGTGGGCGCGTCCTGGTGCGGTGCCCGGGTGGGGGTGACAGTGGACATCGAGTCCTCTTGCTCCGTACGAGTGGTCATGACGCCAGCCCCTCGGCCAGCGGTCCCAGCGCCAGGGCCGGGAAGTAGGTCAGCCCGGTGATGATCAGGATCGTGCCGACCAGCAGTCCGCTGAAGAGCGGCTTGTGCGTGCCCAGGGTGCCCACGGTCGCCGGTACGGGCTTCTGCTCGGCGAGCGAGCCGGCCAGCGCGAGGACGAACACCATGGGCAGGAACCGGCCGAGCAGCATCGCGAGACCGATCGTGGTGTTGAACCACTGCGTGTCCGCGTTGAGCCCGGCGAACGCCGAACCGTTGTTGTTGGCACCCGAGGTGTAGGCGTAGAGGATCTCGGAGAATCCGTGTGCGCCGGTGTTGGTCATCGAGTGGGGCGGGGTGGGCAGCGCCATCGCCGCGGCGGTGAAGCAGAGCACCAGCGCCGGGGTGATCAGGATGTAGCAGGCCGCGAGCTTGATCTCACGGGTGCCGATCTTCTTGCCGAGGTACTCCGGGGTGCGGCCGACCATCAGTCCGGCGATGAACACCGCGATGATCGCCATGACGAGCATGCCGTAGAGGCCGGACCCCACACCTCCGGGCGCGATCTCGCCGAGCTGCATGCCCAGCATCGTGATGCCCCCGCCGAAGCCCGTGTACGAGGAGTGGAAGGAGTTCACCGCACCGGTGGAGGTGAGCGTCGTGGCCACCGCGAAGATCGACGAGCCGGCGATCCCGAACCGGGTCTCCTTGCCCTCCATCGACCCGCCCGCGATGTCGAACGCGGGCCCGTGGTGGGCGAATTCGGTCCACATCATCAGGGTGGTGAAGCCCAGCCAGATGACGCCCATCGTCGCGAGGATCGCGTAACCCTGCTTGAGCGAGCCGACCATCCGGCCGAACGTCCGCGTCAGCGCGAACGGAATCACCAGGATCAGGAAGATCTCAAGAAGGTTGGACAGCCCGTTGGGGTTCTCGAACGGGTGGGACGAGTTGGCGTTGAAGTAACCGCCACCGTTCGTGCCCAGCTCCTTGATGGCCTCCTGGGAGGCCACGGCGCCACCGTTCCACTGCTGCGAACCGCCCATGAACTGCCCGACCTCATGGATGCCGGCGAAGTTCTGGATCGCGCCGCAGGCCACGAGCAACAGCGCGCCGACCACGGCGATCGGCAGCAGGATCCGTACGGTGCCGCGCACCAGGTCGGACCAGAAGTTGCCCAGCTCACCGGTGCGGGAGCGGGCGAAGCCCCGTACGAGGGCCACCGCCACGGCCATGCCGACGGCCGCCGAGACGAAGTTCTGCACCGCGAGGCCGCCGGTCTGCACGACGTGGCCCATGGCCTGTTCGCCTGAGTACGACTGCCAGTTGGTGTTGGCGACGAACGACGCCGCCGTGTTGAACGCCTGGTCCGGATCGATCGAGGCGAAGCCGAGCGAACCGGGCAGCGCGCCCTGCAGCCGCTGCAGCAGATAGAGGAAGAGGACGCTCACCGCGGAGAAGGCGAGCACCCCACGCAGATACGCGGGCCAGCGCATCTCCGTGTTCGGATCGGCGCCGACGGCTTTGTACATCCACTTCTCGACGCGCAGGTGCTTCGTCGAGGAGTAGACGCCGGCCATGTAGTCACCGAGCGGTCGGTACGCCAGCCCCAGCGCCACGACGAGCGCGAGAACCTGGAGCACACCAGCGAGGACGGGGCTCATATCGGGCTCAGAACCTCTCCGGGTACAGAAGGGCGAGGACGAGGTAGCCCAGCAGGGCGACGGCCACGATCAGGCCGACGATGTTCTCGGCAGTCACAGCTTCGCCACCCCCTTGGCGACGAGAGCCACCAACGCGAACACCGCGATCGTGGTGACGACGAAGGCCACATCGGCCATCGTGTGCTCCTAGATGAGGTACGGATTCTCGGACCTCTTGAGCAAACCCCTCGCCATGGGCGTCCTGGCCTGCGTTGATGGCTTCCTTACGGGGAACGGCGGGCCCTTGACGGCGCACATACGTGCCCTATACGCGCCCCATACGCGCCCCTTTTACGCGCTGTCCGAAACTCGCCTTGCGGTACCGGTCCGGAGCCCTCCTGGAACCCTCTCCGGACGCACAACGGCCGGTGGGCCGTACCCCCTCGACATGGGGATACGGCCCACCGGCCGAAGCTGTGCCGGGCGGCTGCCCGTGCCCGCTCAGCGCACCTCGGTGATCTCGGGTCCACGCTGGAGCTGGCCCATGCCACCGGAGAACTTCGAGCTCTCCTGGCTCTCCTGCTGGACGCCCTCGGGCACCATCTGGGCATCGTTGGGCAGCTTGAGGACGATCGGGTCGCGCGGAGCCATCGGGCCCTCGCCACGGACGACCACGGTGTCCCGGAAGATCGTCTCCAGCAGCCCGGCGGCCTCCGGCTGCACGGCACCCTGGCCGGAGATCACTCCGCGCAGGAACCAGCGCGGCCCGTCGACGCCGACGAAGCGCACCAGCTGTACGCCGTTCGTCCCGTCCGGGAGCTGTACGGGGACCTGGGCACGCAGCTCCCAGCCCAGCGGGCCCTCGACCTCGTCGATGATCCCGCCCTGCTGGGTGATGCCGGAGGCGATCTCCTCGCGGACCTCGCCCCAGATGCCTTCCTTCTTGGGCGCTGCGAAGGCCTGCAGCTGGATGGCGCTGTCGCGCAGCACAACGGTCGCGGCGACGATCGCGTCACCGGCCACCTCGACACGCAGCTCCATGCCCTCGACGCCGGGCACGAAGACACCGCCCAGGTCGACCCGGCCCTCGCCGGGCTGGGAGACCTCGGAGACGTCCCACGGCCCGTCCGGGCGCGGCGCCGGCGGGAGGTTCACCCGACGCGAGCCGCTGTCGGCACCGTCGGTGTCATCGAGCTCGTCGACGACCTGCTCGGCCTCGCGCGCTTCGTCCGCCACGTCCTCGGCGGAACCACTCTTCTTGCGACGTCCGAACACGTCACTGTCCTTCCCGGTCGGGTACGACCGAAGCGTAGCTGTTCCCGCCCTGGGTAATCCCGCCCCTGACGCCATCAACATCACCGGAAGCATGCCCTCCGGTGGATCCGAAGCCTCCCTCGCCGCGGGCCGAGCCGGGCAGCTCGGCCACCTCGTGGAAGCGCACCTTCTCGACCTGTTGGACGACCAGTTGGGCAATCCGGTCGAACCGCTCGAACCGCACGGGCTCACGCGGGTCGAGATTGATGACGATCACCTTGATCTCTCCACGGTACCCGGCATCAACCGTCCCCGGGGCATTCACCAGGGCGACTCCGCAGCGTGCGGCGAGACCGGAGCGCGGGTGCACGAACGCGGCGTATCCGTCGGGCAGCGCGATCGACACCCCGGTGGGCAGCACCGCCCGCTCGCCCGGGGCAAGTTCGACGGCCTCGGTGGTCACCAGATCGGCACCGGCGTCGCCCGGGTGCCCATAGGCCGGAATCGGCACGTCCGGGTCGACCCGGCGGATCAGTACGTCCACGGGCCGGCCCATCAGGGGTTCACCTCGAAGGCACGGGCCCGCCTGGCCTGGTCCGGGTCGGCCATCGCCGCCCGGATCTCGGCCGGACGGCCGTTCTCGATGAAGTGCTCGACCTTGACCTCGATGAAGAGGGCCTCGGCCCGGACCGCCACGGGCCCGTCCGGGCCACCGATCCGGCCGGTGGCCCGGGAGTAGATCTTCCGGCCGTGCACCGCGGTGATCTCGGCGTCGAGGTGCAGCACGGTGTCCACCGGCACCGGACGCACGAAGTCGGTCTCCAGCCGTCCGGTCACGGCGATCACCCGCAGGAGCCAGTTCAGCGAGCCGAGCGTCTCGTCCAGCGCGGTGGTCAGAATGCCGCCGTGCGCCAGACCCGGGGCGCCCTGGTGGGCGGCCTTCACCGTGAACTCGGCGGTGACGCCGACGCCGTCACCGGCCCGCGCCTGGAGGTGCAGCCCGTGCTGCTGTCCTCCGCCGCAGCCGAAACAGTGTTCGTAGTGCGCGCCGAGGAGTTCGCCGGGGGCCGGGGCTTCGGGGTGCCGGACCGGTTTCACCGCGTCGGCCGGGGGCTTCAGAGCCTCAGATGTTCCACTCACAGGCGCAGACCTTACCCGCGCGGCTACCCGCGGGTCGCGCCGTGCCAAGCTTGGGTTCATGCAGCCTTCCACCCCGCCTTTCGACGAACGACTGACCGCACCCCGTTCGTGGTGGCTCATCGCCCTCCTGGTCGGCATCGCCTGCGCACTGATGCTGCTGCCGCTCGGCACCCTGCCCCTGCTGGCCGGCCTGGCGGGCGGCACGGCCCTGTCCGCGGTCGCGGTGAGCTCCTACGGCTCGGCCAGGATCCGGGTCGTGGCGGGCGCCCTGGTCGCCGGCGACGCGCGGATTCCGGTGACGGCACTCGGCGAGGCCGAGGTGCTGGACGAGGAAGAGGCGCGCGCGTGGCGCTCCTACAAGGCGGACACCCGCGCGTTCATGCTGCTGCGCAGCTACATCCCGACGGCCGTCCGGGTGGAGGTCACCGACCCGCAGGACCCGACTCCGTACGTCTATCTGTCGACGCGCGAGCCGCAGGCCCTGGTGGCGGCGCTCGCCGCCGTACGCGTCTAGGTTTCCTCCGCGCCGGCCTGATCCGAACGAAAGCCCCCTGGGCCCGGCAGGCCCTTGCGGGGGCCCACCTGCCGCTCCAGTGGGGGCAGCTCGGGGAGCCTGTCCCAGGGGATCTGGCGCTTGCGCAGGTCCTTCCTGACCCGTTCGGCGAGCTTTCTGGTGTCGCGCCGGTTCATCATCGCGCCGACGGCGGCGCCGACCATGAACGGGATCAGATTCGGCAGATCGCGCGCCATGCGCTTCATGATCTGCTGGCGCAGCTCGCGCTTCATCTGGCCGCCCAGCGCGGCGTTGACCGTCGTGGGGTGGGCGACGTCGATTCCGCGCTCCTCCGTCCAGGACGTGAGGTAGGCGGTGGAACGCTGACCGAGCCCGCCCGGCGGGCGGAGCCCGTAGACCTCGTGCAGCTCGGCGACGAGTTTCATCTCGATCGCGGCCACACCGGTGATCTCCGCCGCCAGCTCGGCGAGCATGGCGGGCGGTACGGGCATCATCGCCGCCGCGCCGATACCGGCGCCGACGGTGGCGGTGCCCTTGCTCGCACCTGCGATGAGCTTGTCGGCGAGCTCCTCCGGGCCGAGGCCGGGGAACTGCTTGCGCAGGGTGGCGAGATCGCGCACAGGGACGCGGGGAGCGTTCTCGATGATCAGGTCGGCGATATGACCGATCGCTGCCTTGGCGCTCACCCCGCCCTTGCGTACGCCCCGTTTCACTGAACTCAGACGGCCTGCCCCGGTCACGGGCTCCGTCCTGTCGACCTGTCCGGCCCCATCGGCCGTGTCGACTCCTTCAACTGCCGCGACCACTGCTTCGAGCGAGGCCGGCCGGCCTCGCTCGTCGTCCCGCTCACCCGGGGAGGGCGGCAGGGCGGACCGCTCGGCAGGCGCTGCTACGCCTTCTGCCGGGCCTGTGCCGCCCTGATACGCCTCCGACGACCTCTTGCGCCGCAAGCGTCGCTTCCGGAACGGTGTGTCGCCTGCCACGGTCGGCGCGACCTAGTCGCAGTCGCGGCAGATCGGCTGGCCGTTCTTCTCGCGTGCCAGCTGGCTCCTGTGGTGCACGAGGAAGCAGCTCATGCACGTGAACTCGTCGGCCTGCTTGGGCAGGACCCTGACGGCCAGCTCCTCGTTGGACAGGTCTGCGCCGGGCAGCTCCAGTCCTTCGGCCGCGTCGAATTCGTCGACGTCGACGGCGGACGCCGTCTTGTCGCTCCGGCGAGCCTTGAGTTCTTCGAGGCTGTCCTGGTCGACGTCGTCATCGGTCTTGCGTGGGGTGTCGTAATCCGTTGCCATGTCGCTCTCCCCCTCTGGGTGTCTGCGGTGTCTCAGCGCACGTAACGCGTGAGAGGCCGGACTTGTGCCCGACCCGAGGCGGAGATTTTGCCTCACATCAAGGTCTGTTACTCAATCGACACCCAATAGGACCGCTGGGGAGCGGCCGGCTTGGGTGGCGATGGGGACCGTACACGGTCCCGGTGTCGCGCTTCACGGGCGCCACCCCGTGTACTTCCCGTGATATCGGGCCCCGAAAACCCCGACTTTTGCGGGTTTTCCGGTGGCGCCACTGATCACGGAGCGTTGACGGTCGGAAATTCGCTTCTGTGATCGATCACACACGGACGATCCGGGCGCACGTCCCGAAAATTCCGCTCAAAGCGAACAAACTAATTCGTGTACGGATCGCTCCGTCCGGCCTCTCAGACCGGAAGTGAGACGCGCATCACGAGACCACCGCCTTCACGGGGCTCCGCGATGATACGGCCGCCGTGGGCGCGCGCCACGGACCGCGCGATCGACAGGCCGAGCCCGACCCCCTTGTCGCTGCCCGTTCGCTCCGTACGCAGCCGTCTGAAGGGCTCGAAGAGGTTGTCGATCTCGTACGCGGGCACCACGGGCCCGGTGTTCGAGACCACCAGCAGGGCCTGGCCGCCCTGCAGCTCGGTGGTGACCTCCACCCAGCCCTCCTCGGGAACGTTGTAGCGCACGGCGTTCTGTACGAGGTTCAGGGCAATCCGCTCCAGCAGGACGCCGTTGCCCTGGACGACCGCCGGAGCCCGCTCGCCGCGGATCGCCACACCACGCTCCTCGGCCTCGCCGCGTGTCTGGTCGATCGCGCGCGAGGCGAC
This sequence comes from Streptomyces sp. NBC_01363, assembly GCF_026340595.1. Taxonomy (GTDB): domain Bacteria; phylum Actinomycetota; class Actinomycetes; order Streptomycetales; family Streptomycetaceae; genus Streptomyces. The sequence continues at coordinate 731,380 of NZ_JAPEPF010000002.1, read as the reverse complement.
CTCCGCGAGGTCGACCGGTTTGCGCTCGACGATCTGGTTGTCGCTGCGGGCCAGCAGCAGCAGGCCCTCGACCAGCTGCTCACTGCGCTCGTTGGTGGCCAGCAGGGTCTTGCCGAGCTGCTTCAGCTCCGGCGGGGCCTGGGGATCGGAGAGATGGACCTCCAGCAGTGTGCGGTTGATCGCGAGCGGCGTGCGCAGCTCGTGCGACGCGTTGCCGACGAACCGCTGCTGGGCGGTGAAGGCCCGCTCCAGGCGGTCGAGCATCTCGTCGAAGGTGTCGGCGAGCTCCTTCAGCTCGTCGTCCGGGCCGTCCAGCTCGATCCGGCGGGACAGGTCGGTTCCGGCCACCCGGCGGGCGGTGCGGGTGATCCGGCCCAGCGGCGAGAGCACGCGCCCGGCCATCGCGTAGCCGAAGGCGAAGGCGATGACGCTCAGGCCCACCAGGGCCAGCAGCGACCGGTTGAGGAGCGTGTCGAGCGCCTGCTGTCGCTGGTGATTGACGCAGGAGTTCATCGCCGCGTTGAAGGACTCCGGCGACGCCTTCTCGGGCAGGTTGCAGACATTACTGGTGACCTGCCCGTTGACGATCTTGAACGGAAGCTCGCTGCCCACGTGCAGGGCCTGCGCGGCCAGCATGTAGATGATCGACAGCAGCAGGATGCCGGCGATCAGGAACATGCCGCCGTAGAGCAGCGTGAGCCGTATCCGGATGGTCGGGCGCAGCCAGTAGGGGGGCTCCTGCTGTTTGGGCTCCCAGGTGGGCTTCGGGGGCGCCGTCGGCGGCGCGGGGGCGGTGGGCATCGGCCGTCAGATCCGGTAGCCGGAACCGGGCACGGTGACGATCACCGGCGGCTCGCCGAGTTTCCGGCGCAGCGTCATCACGGTCACCCGGACGACGTTGGTGAACGGGTCGGTGTTCTCGTCCCAGGCCTTCTCCAGCAGCTGCTCGGCCGAGACGACCGCGCCCTCGCTGCGCATCAGGACCTCCAGCACGGCGAACTCCTTCGGCGCGAGCTGGACCTCCGTCTCGCCCCGGAAGACCTCGCGCCGGTTGGGGTCGAGCTTGATGCCGGCCCGCTCCAGGACGGGCGGCAGGGCCACCGTCGTACGCCGGCCGAGCGCCCGCACCCGCGCGGTGAGCTCGCTGAACGCGAACGGCTTGGGCAGATAGTCGTCGGCACCCAGCTCCAGGCCCTCGACCCGGTCGCTGACGTCACCGGACGCGGTGAGCATGAGCACCCGGGTGGGCATGCCCAGCTCGACGATCCGGCGGCAGACGTCGTCGCCGTGCACCAGGGGGAGATCCCGGTCCAGCACCACGACGTCGTAGTCGTTGACCTCGATGCGCTCCAGGGCCGCCGCACCGTCGTACACGACATCGACGGCCATGGCCTCCCGGCGCAATCCGGTGGCCACCGCATCGGCGAGCAGTTGCTCGTCCTCCACGACGAGTACGCGCACGGCGCTGTCCTTCCTTAGAAACTTCAGAACGTCTCGAAGTGCCCACGGTCCGTGATCCGGACACCCGTCGGCACTGGTCTGTGCGGCTCCATCCTGCCCGCAACGCGCATAAACCGGCGGTAAGACGACGCTGCCCGACCTGGGGCTCAGCGGAATCCACCGGATTTACCGGCCAGTTGAGGTTTCTCCGGTCCCCGGCCCGGGGAGGACGAATTCACACCCGAGATCGCGCCTTGAATGTGGCGTGCCACAGGCCACTCCGTCCCCGGAGAGCGCGTGATCACCCGCCCTACCGCCTCCGTGCGGAGGGAAACCCCGGGCACACCCCCGTGCCACCGACCCACGATGAGGGGGCGCATTATGGACGCTTTCACCGCAGGTCTGCTGCAGCGGATCAAGACCACCGAGTACGACCTCACGAGAGCTCGGGAGACGGGCGACGACTTCCTCGCGGATGTCGAGCAGAGCGAGCTGGAGGACCTTCACCGCCTCGCCGCCGAGCACGGCGTCGAGATCGGCGCCACCAGCGTCTGAGCACCTCGGCGAGAAGGGCCCCTGATGCCATGACCGGTGTCAGGGGCCCTTCTCGTGGCCCTAGTCGTGCCAGGCGCCGAACTCCTCCAGGAGAGCCTGGAGCGGCTCGAAGACGCCCGGCGTCGCGGCGACGGTCAGGTCCCCGTCGGCGGGGAGCCCGGGACGCCCGCCGGTGTGCGCGCCCGCCTCGCGGGCGATGAGGTCGCCGGCCGCGAGGTCCCAGGGGTGGAGCCCTCGCTCGTAATAGCCGTCGAGGCGGCCCGAGGCCACATCGCAGAGGTCCACGGCGGCGGAGCCGCTGCGCCGGATGTCGCGAAGGCGCGGGATCAGCTTCTGAGCCACGTCCGCCTGGTGCGTACGGACGTCGCTGACGTAGTTGAAACCGGTCGAGACGAGCGCCTGGTCGAGCGGCGGCGCGGGCCGGCAACGCAGCGCGGCACCCTCGCCGTAAGCGCCGCCCCTGGCGTACGCACCACCGCCGAGCACCGCCCGGTAGGTCTCGCGGCGCATCGGGGCCTCCACCACGCCCACGACCCGCACGCCGTCCCGTTCGGCGGCGATGGAGACGGCCCAGGTGGGCAGTCCGTACAGGTAGTTCACGGTGCCGTCGAGCGGGTCGATGACCCAGCGGATACCGCTGCTGCCCTCGGCACTGGCCCCTTCCTCGCCGAGGAAGCCGTCCTGCGGGCGGCGTTCGCTCAGGAAGCCGGTGATCAGCTTCTCTGCGGCGATGTCCATCTCGGTGACGACATCGATCGGGCTGGACTTGGTCGCGGCCACGCCCAGATCGGCCGGGCGGCCGTCACGGAGCAGCGCGCCCGCGCGGCCGGCGGCCTCCAGGGCGAGGTCGAGCAGTTCGGACAGGTTCGGGTCGGTCACGGCTCTCCAGGGGTCTGCGGGGGTACGGCGGGACTCCTACGCGTACGGGCTGTCGGCACCCGCGGCGGCGGGCTTGGGGGCCCGTGCCGGGCAGCAGCCGACCGGGCAGCGGTCGTGGCCCGGTCCGAGCGCGCCCAGCGCGCACCGGTCCCCGCCCCGTCCCCGCTCGGTGGCGGCACGCTCCAGCACCAGTTCACGCACGGCCGCGGCGAACCGCGGGTCGGCGCCCACGGTCGCCGACCGGCGCACCGGCAGCCCCAGCTCGGCTGCCTTCGCGGTGGCCTCTGTGTCGAGGTCGTACAGGACTTCCATGTGGTCCGAGACGAATCCGATGGGGGCCATCACCACGGCGGGCACGCCGTCCGCGTGCAGCGCCTCCAGGTGGTCGCAGATGTCGGGCTCCAGCCAGGGGATGTGCGGGGCGCCGCTGCGCGACTGATAGACGAGCTGCCAGGGGTACTCGACGCCGGTCTCCTCGCGCACCGCGTCGACGATCAGCCGTGCGACGTCGAGGTGCTCGGCGACGTAGGCGCCGCCGTCTCCGTGCGCCTCCGCGGGACCGGAGGTGTCGGCGGCCGAGGTGGGGATGGAGTGCGTGGTGAACGCGAGGTGCGCCCCGGCCCGTACGTCCTCGGGGAGGTCGGCCAGGGCGGCGAGGACGCCGTCCACCATGGGCGTCACGAACCCGGGATGGTTGAAGTAGTGCCGGAGCTTGTCCACCCGGGGCACCGGCAGCCCCTCCGCCTCCAGGGCGGCCAGGGACTCGGCGAGATTCTCCCGGTACTGCCGGCAGCCCGAGTAGGAGGCGTAGGCGCTGGTGGCGAGGACGGCGATGCGGCGGTGCCCGTCGGCGGTCATCCCGCGCAGGGTGTCGGTGAGGTACGGCGCCCAGTTGCGGTTGCCCCAGTACACCGGCAGGTCCAGTCCGTGCTCGGCGAAGTCCTTGCGCAGGGCGTCCAGCAGGGCTCGGTTCTGGGCGTTGATCGGGCTGACGCCGCCGAACAGGAAGTAGTGCTTGCCGACCTCCTTCAGCCGCTCCTCGGGGATGCCTCGGCCACGGGTCACGTTCGCCAGGAACGGGACCACGTCGTCCGGGCCTTCGGGGCCGCCGAAGGAGAGCAGCAGCAGGGCGTCGTAGGGAGCGGGATCGCGCAGATCGGACATGACACCGATCCTGCCACCCGCCTCGGACAGCCCTCCCACCGACATCTGCCCCCGGGCCCACCCCGCTGACGGACCGATCGCCCCGACCGTAAGCTGTATCGGTTACCTTCACGTATGACAGGCGTGTGCGATCACGCTGTTCCGGAGCCCTCCTTGCCCAGTCCCTACCGCGCGATATTCGCCGCCCCCGGCACCAAGGGGTTCTCGGCGGCCGGATTCCTCGGCCGGATGCCGCTGTCCATGATGGGCATCGGCGTGGTGACCATGATTTCCCAGCTCACCGGCCGTTACGGACTCGCCGGCGCGCTCTCCGCGACGCTGGCGATGTCGGCGGCGGTGCTCGGGCCGCTGATCTCCAGGCTCGTCGACCGGCACGGGCAGCGCCGCGTCCTGCGTCCCGCCACCCTCGTCGCGCTGGCGGCGGTGGCCGGACTCCTGATCTGCGCGCAGCAGCGGCTGTCCGACTGGACGCTCTTCGTCTTCGCGGCGGGCGCCGGATGCGTCCCCAGCGTGGGTTCGATGATCCGGGCCCGCTGGGCGGAGATCTACCGCGGTTCGCCGCGCGAGCTGCACACCGCGTACTCGTGGGAGTCGATCGTCGACGAGGTGTGCTTCATCTTCGGGCCGATCATCTCGATCGGTCTGTCCACCGCCTGGTTCCCGGAGGCGGGGCCGCTCCTGGCCGCCGGGTTCCTGCTGGTCGGTGTCCTCTGGCTGACCGCGCAGCGGGCCACCGAGCCGGTTCCGCATCCGCGTCGGCAGCACACCGGCGGCTCCGCGCTGCGCTCCCGGGGTCTCCAGGTGCTCGTGGTGACGTTCGTGGCCACCGGTGCGATCTTCGGGTCCGTCGACGTGGTGACGGTGGCCTTCGCCGAGGAGCGCGGCCACAAGGCGGCGGCGAGCCTGGTGCTGGCCGTGTACGCGCTGGGGTCCTGCCTGGCCGGCGCGGTCTTCGGCCTGCTCCACCTCAGGGGGAAGGCGTCCACCCGGTGGCTGGTGGGCGTGTGCGCGATGGCCGTGAGTATGATCCCCCTCCAACTGGCCGGGAACCTGCCGTTCCTGGCCGTGGCGCTCTTTGTCGCGGGTCTCGCCATCGCACCGACGATGGTCACCACCATGGCCCTCGTCGAACAGCACGTACCGCGCACCGAACTGACCGAGGGCATGACCTGGACCAGCACCGGGCTCGCCGTCGGGGTGGCGCTCGGCTCCTCGGCCGCCGGCTGGGTGGTCGACGCGTCGGGGGCCGAGGCGGGGTACGCGGTACCCGTCGTGGCGGGAGCGCTCGCGGCCGCGGTGGCGTTCCTGGGGTATCGCCGGCTCAGCGGGCCGGTTCCTGAGAAAGGGCGCGCGGAAGATGACCGACACCGACGCACGGACGACGACGAACGCGTGGCGTAACTGGGCGGGGAATGTCAGCGCCCGCCCGGTACGGGCCGTGTCCCCCGCCTCCGTGCCGGAGCTCGCCGAGGTGCTGCGCCGGGCGTCCGAGGACGGCCTGCGGGTGAAGCCGGTCGGCACCGGGCACTCCTTCACCGCGACGGCGGCCACCGACGGCGTGCTGATCCGCCCGGACCTGCTCACCGGCATCCGGAACATCGACCGCGAGGCGATGACGGTGACCGTCGAGGCCGGCACCCCGCTGAAGCGGCTGAACACCGCCCTGGCCCGCGAGGGCCTCTCGCTCACCAACATGGGCGACATCATGGAGCAGACGGTCGCGGGCGCCACCTCGACCGGCACCCATGGCACCGGCCGTGACTCGGCGTCCATATCCGCGCAGATCCGCGCCCTTGAGCTGGTCACCGCCGACGGCGCGGTGCTGACGTGCTCGGAGAAGGAGAACGCCGACATCTTCGCCGTCGCCCGGATCGGGCTCGGCGCGCTGGGTGTCATCACGGCGATCACCTTCGCCGTGGAGCCGGTCTTCCTGCTGACGGCACGCGAGGAGCCGATGACCTTCGACCGGGTCACGGGCGACTTCGACGAGCTGGTCGCCGAGAACGAACACTTCGAGTTCTACTGGTTCCCGCACACCGGCAACTGCAACACCAAGCGCAACAACCGCAGCGCGGGCCCCGCCGCCCCGCCCGGAAAGGTCAGCGGCTGGATCGAGGACGAGCTCCTCTCCAACGGGATCTTCCAGGTGGCCTGTTCGCTCGGCCGGGCGGTCCCCGCCACCATTCCGTCGATCGCCAAGCTCTCCAGCCGCGCCCTGTCGGCCCGTACGTACACCGACATCCCGTACAAGGTCTTCACCAGCCCGCGCCGGGTCCGCTTCGTGGAGATGGAGTACGCGCTGCCGCGCGAGGCCGCCGTGGAGGCGCTGCGCGAGGTGAAGGCGATGGTCGAGCGTTCGCCGCTGCGGGTCAGCTTCCCGGTGGAGGTCCGTACCGCCCCCGCGGACGACATCGCGCTCTCCACGGCCTCGGGCCGCGAGAGCGCGTACATCGCCGTCCATCTCTACAAGGGCACGCCCTACCAGGCGTACTTCACGGCGGTCGAGCGCATCATGACCGCCCACGGCGGGCGCCCGCACTGGGGCAAGGTCAACACTCGCGATGCCGAGTACCTCGCTGGGGTGTACCCGCGCTTCGGCGAGTTCACCGCCGTACGCGACCGGCTGGACCCGGACCGGCTCTTCGGCAACGACTACCTGCGCCGGGTCCTGGGCGAGTAGGGCTTCCCTGCCCGCCACGGCCCCGCGCGCCCCGGGCGTACGTGCCCCGGGCGCCGGGGCCGTTCACTGCCCGGTGTCCGTGCCGACGGTGGCGCCGTCGCCCTGTGCCGGGGCCGCGCCCCCGCCCGCGGGGTCCGTGCCGGTGGTGGCGCCGTCGCCGGGCGCCGACGGGGAGGGAGTGGCCGCCGGGGACGGGCTCGTACGGTCACCGGTGTTGCCGGACGGCGTGGGACCGGGCGTCGGATCGGCCGAGGAGCCGTCGCCCTGACCGGCGTCCGGATTCTGGCTCCGGCCGCCCTGCGGGTCCGTACCGGGCGTCGTGCCGCCCTCCTGGCCCGGCGTCCGCTCCTGGCCGGGGTCGGTGCCCGTCGACGGCGCCGGATCGTCCGACCCGGAACTCCGCTCCCCGCCGCGCACGACGGAGCCGACGGTCGTGCCCTGGCCACCGCTCAGGTCGTTGCCGGAGATCAGCTCGTACGTGGTGATTCCGGCCATCGTGAGGACGAAGACCACGGCCGCCCCGAGCGCCGACCGCTTCCAGCCGCGGATGCGGGTGCCGTGCGTGGTGGCGTCGGAGAATTCCTCGTCCGGGTCCGGGCGCCCCGTGGTGAGCAACTGGGTCGCGTCCAGGGGCCGCAGCATCCGCGTACGGTCCGGATCGTCCGCCGCGTCACCCGGCGCGGTCGCGGCGTCCGCCCTGCGCAGCACGGTCGTGGCGTCCACGGCGGGCATCATCGTGGTGGCGTCCGTGGCTCCGTCGGGAGTTCCGGCGGGGGTTCCGGCCGACGGCCGGCGCGTCCCCTTCGCCGCACGCGCACCGCTCGTCTCACGCGTATGCACGGTCACCTCACGGTCCGGGTGCTTCACCTGGACCGTGACCTCGCGGATCTGCTCCCCCGTACGCCGGAAGAAGTGCTGGAAGACCGAACCGCCGCAGGTGGCGACGACGCTCATCACTCCGGCGCCGAGGATCGTTCCGTACACACCCAGCTGGGAGGCCGCCACCGCTGCCGCGACCGCCGCCACGGCACTGCCCGCCACCTGCGGCAGGCTCAGATCGATACGCCTTTCCTTGGGTTCTATGTCACTTTCCGGCTTCTGCACCATTTCCAGCCCTTGATTGACATCTCTCCCACCATGCAACAGGAAGGGACATTTGAGCGAAGTGATTAGTTCCGCTTCCGGAGATTCTGTGAAGCAGGACACGCGCGAGGGGCGCACCGCCCCGGGCCGGGCGACTCAACTCCCGCACCTCACGAGAACTTCGGCGGCGCGGCGGTCCACCCTCGTGGCCCGAATGGAGTACTGTGGCGAGCCCTGGGGCCGGACTCCCGTGCGGGTGTCCGGGATCTTCGGGAGGGGGCCGAAGGAGGCACTCGATCCGGCGGCGCCACGGCATCGCACGGGGACTGGCTACATGAGGTGACCAACGGTCACTTTCTGTTGCAGAATAGGTCACCGTGTCATACCGGCGATCAAGGGCTCACGCCCGACACGCCGGGCAACACGGCAATGTTGTGGCAGGCTGCACCCGGGCAGGCCACACTCGACTAGCGGAAGCAGCGACGCACGTGACGTCGGCAGGCACCACCCGGGAGGTCCCCATGCCCGAACTGCGTGTCGTGGCCGTCTCCAACGACGGCACACGACTGGTGCTCAAGGCTGCGGACAGCACGGAGTACACGCTTCCCATCGACGAGCGGCTGCGAGCCGCCGTGCGTAACGACCGCGCGCGGCTCGGCCAGATCGAGATCGAGGTGGAGAGCCACCTCCGCCCCCGCGACATCCAGGCGCGGATACGAGCCGGTGCCTCCGCGGAGGAGGTCGCCCAGTTCGCCGGGATCCCCGTCGACCGTGTCCGCCGCTTCGAGGGCCCCGTGCTCGCGGAGCGCGCCTTCATGGCCGAGCGGGCCCGGAAGACTCCCGTGCGCCGTCCCGGCGAGAACACCGGCCCCCAGCTCGGCGAGGCGGTGCAGGAGCGGCTGCTGCTGCGCGGCGCCGACAAGGAGACCGTCCAGTGGGATTCCTGGCGCCGGGACGACGGCACCTGGGAGGTCCTGCTGGTCTACCGCGTCGCGGGCGAGCCGCACTCGGCGAGCTGGACGTACGACCCGCCGCGCCGGCTGGTCCAGGCCGTGGACGACGAGGCGCGTTCGCTGATCGGCGAGACCGACGATGTCGCCGCGCCGGAGCCGAGCTTCCCGTTCGTGCCCCGGATCGCCCGGCTGCCGCGCGACCGGCCGCTGGACCGCGCCCTGGACCGCCAGATGGAGCGGCCCACGGCCCCGCCGCCCCCGCCCGAGCCCGAGGAGCACATCGCGTCCGTCTCGGCCGGTGAGCGCGACTCGCTGACCAGCCTGCTGGAGGCGGTGCCGAGTTTCCGCGGCGACATGGTGGTGCCGGAGCGGCCGGCTCCGCCCGAGCCGCCCGCGATCGAGCCCGCCGCGCAGGAGCCGGGGGCCGACGAACCGCCGGCCGCGGCAGCCTCCGCGGGCGCCGGTTCCGCCTATGCGGATGTGCTGATGCCGCGGGCGGTGGCCGGTCATCGCGACCGGCTGACCGGTACGACGGACCGCCAGGCCGAGGCGGACGGCGTCCGGCCGGGCCGCCGGGCCGCCGTACCGACCTGGGACGAGATCGTCTTCGGCACACGCCGCAAGAAACAGGACTGAGCGGGGTGACCACGGCATGACGAGGGCCCGTACGCCACTGCGTGCGGGCCCTCGTGCCGTGCGCGTCCGCCGCGCCTCGCGCTTACGGGGCCGGGGGCCGCGATGCCGGTCGGTGCGGTCGGCGCGCGTTCCGTTACTGGGGCTCGGGCCCCGTGGCGACCGGGCGGGACTCGTCGCCGGACCACTCGGACCAGGAGCCCGCGTACAGCGCCGCGGGGATGCCGGCGACGGCCAGGGCCAGCACCTCATGGGCGCCGGAGACCCCGGAGCCGCAGTAGACGCCGATCTCAGCCGCCCGGTCGGCGCCGAGCCCCCTGAAGCGCTCCGCCAGCACCTCCGCGGCCAGGAACCGGCCGTCGTCACCCGTGTTCCCGGAGGTCGGGGCCGAGACGGCGCCCGGGATGTGGCCGCCCACCCGGTCGATCGGCTCCACATCGCCCCGGTAGCGCTCGGCGGCACGGGCATCGAGCAGCAGACCCGAGCGGGCCAGCGCCGCCGCCCCGTCCGCGTCCAGCAGAGCCAGCGCACCGGGAACGGGCCGGAAGTCGCCCTCGGCCGGGGCCGGGGCCTCCTTCTGGAGTTCACCCCGCCAGGCGGCGAGACCGCCGTCCAGGACCCGGACGTCCGGGTGCCCCGTCCAGCGCAGCAGCCACCAGGCGCGCGCGGCCGCCCAGCCCAGGCCACCGTCGTACACGACCACCGGGGTTTCCCGGGAGACGCCGGCCCGGCGCATCACCGCCCCGAACACCTCCGGATCGGGCAGTGGGTGACGGCCGCCGCTGCCTGCCGGACCTGCGAGTTCCGCGTCCAGATCGACAAATACCGCACCAGGAATGTGCCCGGTCTCGTAGTCGGGTCGCCCGTGCGGGCCACCCAGTTGCCAACGTACGTCGAGGAGCACCGGCGGACGTGGCCCCGCCGACTCGCTCGCGTATTCGGATGCGGTGATGATGGGCTTCATGGGTGCCATCCTCGCGCAGGAGCCACCCCACCCGTAACACCGTCGCAACGGACATACCACACTAAACCGGTCTCCCATGGTCGAGATCCCGGAAAGTGCGGCGCGGCCGGAGCACTTCGTGCGCCGGGTGGTGCAAACATCTGCACGGGGCGTACACATCCCGTACCGCATGGCGGCACGCCGGCCCCGTTCCCCCCGTACGGCCACCCCGATGGTCCGAGGAGAGAGTGACGATGACCGAGGCTGCCGCCCCGCGTACGCCCGGAACACCTTGCTGGGTGAGTCTGATCGTGCACGGCCTGAGCGCGACCCAGGACTTCTACGCCGACCTGTTCGGCTGGGAATTCGTGCCGGGTCCGGACCAGCTGGGTCCGTACGTCCGGGCGCTGATCGACGGGAAAGTGGTGGCGGGCATCGGACAGCTGCCGCCCGACCGGCACCTGCCGGTCGCCTGGACGACCTATCTGGCCACCGACGACGCGGATCTCACGGCGGAGACCATCCGGTCCTGCGGCGGCACGGTCGCCGTGGGGCCGCTCGACGCGGGCGAGGCGGGCCGGCTCGCCCTCGCCTCCGACCCCAGCGGTGCGGTCTTCGGGGTCTGGCAGGCCGCCGCGCATGTCGGCACGGCGCTCGCCGGGGCTCCCGGCACACCGGTCTGGAACGAGCTGGTGACCCGCGAGACCGCGACGGTCTGCAAGTTCTACCAGACGGTTTTCGGCTACGAGGCGGAGGCTGTCGTCTCGGCCGACTTCGACTACCAGACCCTGCATCTGGCGGGCCGCCCGGTGGCCTCGCTGCACGGCGTCGGCCACGCCCTGCCGCGCGACCGCGGTCCGCACTGGATGACGTACTTCGAGGTCGCCGACACCGACGAGGCGGCCCGGCGTGTGGTGGAGCTCGGCGGTTACGTCCTGCAGCCGCCCCGGGAGGGGTCGAGCGGCCGGGTGGCGACCGTGGCGGACCCGGAGGGCGCGGTGTTCACGATCGTCCGGTCGGACCCTCGCTGAGCGGCCCGGCAGCGGGGAACGTCAGCGTGCCCGGACCCGTTCGACATGCCGATGGGCGGGGCCGGCCAGCCGGGCATGCATCTCGTCGAAGAGCTCGGAGGCGTGCGTCCCGCTCCATTCGCCGGGCAGCAGCTCACGCGCGACACCGGGATCGAGGTAGACGAGCCGGCGCCAGTCGGTGAGGACCCCGATGTACGCCGTGAACGCCTGGCGGTCCGTCACCGCGGTGCCGTTCGCGATCCGCTCGGCCGCCGGACGGTGCGCGGCGAGGAATTCGACGTACAGCCGCTGGAGCCGGGCGGTGTCCCACCAGGAGCGGACCTTCGCGGCGAGTTCGTCTCCGTCGCCCCCGTCGGCCGACAGGTAGTCGGCCCGGAAGAGGTCGGCATACGAGCGCTGCACGGCGTCGGCCACGCCCTGCCGCGCGACCGCGGTCCGCACTGGATGACGTACTTCGAGGTCGCCGACACCGACGAGGCGGCCCGGCGTGTGGTGGAGCTCGGCGGTTACATCCTGCAGCCGCCCCGGGAGGGGTCGAGCGGCCGGGTGGCGACCGTGGCGGACCCGGAGGGCGCGGTGTTCACGATCGTCCGGTCGGACCCTCGCTGAGCGGCCCGGCAGCGGGGAACGTCAGCGTGCCCGGACCCGTTCGACATGCCGATGGGCGGGGCCGGCCAGCCGGGCATGCATCTCGTCGAAGAGCTCGGAGGCGTGCGTCCCGCTCCATTCGCCGGGCAGCAGCTCACGCGCGACACCGGGATCGAGGTAGACGAGCCGGCGCCAGTCGGTGAGGACCCCGATGTACGCCGTGAACGCCTGGCGGTCCGTCACCGCGGTGCCGTTCGCGATCCGCTCGGCCACCGGACGGTGCGCGGCGAGGAATTCGACGTACAGCCGCTGGAGCCGGGCGGTGTCCCACCAGGAGCGGACCTTCGCGGCGAGTTCGTCTCCGTCGCCCCCGCCGGCCGACAGGTAGTCGGCCCGGAAGAGGTCGGCGTACGAGCGCAGTCCGTGCCTGGCCAGCATGGACTCCGCCTCGTCGTGCACATGTCCCGGAGCGATCCACACGCCGGCCGACACGGAACCGAAGCCGAGCCGGGTGAGCTGGGTGCGCAGGGTGTGCCGCTTGGCGCGTTCGGACTCGGGCACCGAGAAGACGACCAGCACCCAGCCCTCGTCCACGGTGGCCCGCCGGGCTGCGAAGATGCGCGGATCGCCGTCGCGCAGTATCCGCTCGGTCTCGGGTGAGATCCGGTATCCGGCCGCTCCGGACACCGACTGGGCCTCCAGCAGTCCGGCCCGCTTCAGCCGGGACACGCAGGAGCGTACGGTCGGTGCCTCGACGTCGAGGTCGGCGAGCAGCTGGATCAGTGAGGCCACCGACATCCAGCCGTCGGTGTCGCGTGCGTACAGCCCGTAGACGGTCACGATCAGCTGTCTGGGCTGCACCTTGCCCAGCGGGCCCGGTCCGGACCCGGTCTCTTCCCCGCTCACCGTGTTCACAGCGTCATCCTAAGTGGTCAGCTCCGGAAGTCCGTCGGGGGTTGATCAGGCTGCCAGCGCGACGGAGGATTCTTCTTGTCGGTCGGCGGGTGTGTGTCGGTCGAGCCGGGCCAGCAGATTGTCCAGGTCGGAGGTGGTGAACTTCCACTGGAATGGCTGTGCCGTGGCGTTGTAGCGGCCTTCGAACGCTCGGAGCCGGTTCCGGACCTGGGTCAGGTCCGTGAAGTCGTTGGGTGAGACGACCTTGCGTTGGACGATGGAGAAGAAGATCTCGATCTGGTTCGTCCAGGAGGCGTGTACGGGGGTGTGGATCATGACCGCGTTCGGAAAAGCTGTGGTCAGACGGTCAATGGCCTTCTGCCCCCGGTGGGAGGAGCCGTTGTCGACGATCCAGAAGACGCGTCTGGCGCTGGCGTAGGGCTCCGTGGTCATGACCTGGGTGACCAGGTTCATGAAGGGCACGATGCCGGTCTTCGGCTCGCAGCGGCCGAACACCTGGGCGCGGTGGACGTCGTAGGCGGCGAGGTAGGCCAGCGCTCCGCCGCGGCCGTACTCGTGGTTGACGCGCATCGCCCGGGCCTGGCTGGGGGCCAGGGTCGGATGGCAGCGGCAGCGGGCCTGGATGGAGGTCTTCTCGTCGCTGGAGACGACGTACTGGTCCTCGCCCAGCGGGAAGCCCTCGAACGTGCGGGCGTACAGGTCCAGGACGCGCTGGGCCTTGGCGCGGAAGTCCGGGTCGCGGATGAAGATCCAGGACCGGTACTGCCAGGGCTTGAGCGCGTCTTCGCGCAGCCAGCGGCGCACCGTGGACGCGGAGACGGTGTCGGTGATCCCGCTTGTGGTCAGCTCGGCGGCCAGCTCCGGGCAGGACCACTGCGACAGCGGCACGCCGGTCTCGGCGGGTAACTGGCAGGCCAGCGCCTTGGCCTCGGCGACCTGTACGGGGGTGAAGTGGGCGGGGCGCCCGGAGCGCTTGCGGTCGGCCAGGGCCGGCAGCCCGCCGTGGGCGAACCGGCCGCGCCAGACACGAACCGTGTCCAGGTGCAGGCCCGTCTCGTGGGCGATACGCGCGTTGGAGCGCCCCCGTGCCGCCAGTAGTACGATCGATGCCCGCTGCCTGGCCTGATATTCGGTCTTGCGACCGTAGGCCATCGTTTTCAACCGGCGGCGCTCGGAGACGGTCAAGGTAAGAGCCACGGCTCGGGCCACAGGCATGGAGGACAACGGCCAATCTCGGAAAGATCATTCAGGACGGTCAAGCACCCTGCGCCGCATGCCGTCCGCGACGCGCTCAAGGGCACCTGATCAGGGAGGTCCGGCAGTCAGCCGAGGAAGTCGACGTGGTCGATCAGGCCGTCGCGGACCCGGTAGGCGACCAGCACGCGGAGGGGGTCGTCCGTGATGCCGTGGGCGATCTCGTGGTCCACCACCCAGTCGCCCTCGGTGAGTCGGCCGACGATCTCGGCCCGGCAGCGGCCCTTGGCGAACATGTCGGCGTACGCCTCCCGCACGGCGTCGCGCCCGAGCAGGCGGTCGCCGCTGCGGCGGTTGATGCAGACGTCGGGGGCGTACGTCGCCGCGAAGGCTTCGAGGTCATGGCTGTTGTAGGCGGCGAGCTGGCGTTCGACGATGGTCTCTGGGGTGGTCACCAGTTGATCATGCAGAGTGTTCCCTCGCTCGTCCAGGGAAGACCGGGACTACCTGCCGATCGGCACATTCACACCTCGCACGACCTCCCGTTCGGCATCTGCCTGCAGTCACCCCCACCCCAGGCCAGCCGACCGCCCACCGTCAGCTTCGACGGTTCCCCCGAGCACGCACTGGACTGCATGTGCGGTCTGCACCTCGTCCCCACCGCCCACTCGACCTGACCGCATGTCAACCCCCGAAGGACTTCCAAAGCCGACCACTAAGCAGCCTCGCGGGGGCGCCGACGGGGCGGGTTCAGACGGAGGTGACGGGCAGCACGTCCGGCGACAGCGCGCCCGCACGGGCGCTCGCACTGGTCGTCCTGCGCTGGTGGTGGCGCCGGCACAGCACCTCGTAACCGACCTCGCCCGCCTGCTGGTTGACGTCTCCCACGACCACCTGGGCACCCTCGACGACCATCTCGCCGCCGACCGTCCGGGCGTTGTGCGTGGCCCGTGCGCCGCACCAGCAGAGCGCTTCGACCTGGAGCGTCTCGACCCGGTCGGCGAGCTCGATCAGCCGCTGGGAACCGGGGAACAGCTTGGTCCGGAAGTCGGTGGTGATGCCGAACGCGAAGACGTCCATGTCGAGGTCGTCGACGATGCGTGCGAGCTGGTCGATCTGGACGGGTGCCAGGAACTGCGCCTCGTCCACGATCACGTAGTCCGCCCGGCCGCCCCGGCTTATCCGGTCGACGAGATGGGCGTACAGATCCATGCCCTCATCGGCCTCGACGGCCTCGGTGACCAGTCCCAGACGCGAGGAGAGCTTGCCCTCCCCCGCCCGGTCGTCACGGGTGAAGATCACGCCTTGCAGGCCTCGTGCCGAACGGTTGTGGCCGATCTGCAGCGCCAGCGTGCTCTTTCCGCAGTCCATCGTTCCGGAGAAGAACACAAGCTCGGGCATGAGGAACTGAGCACCTTTCGGGCGGGGAAGCGACTGTTGGCGGAAAACCGCGGTTACGAGCGTACTTCGAGGAGCGGGACGAGCTGCTCGACGGGGGTCATCGAGCCGTGCATGCCGACCATCGCGGACTCGTGCGGCTCATTGAGGGAGGCGGTGATCACCACGTCGTCGTGGGCCGCCGCGACGACGTCGCCGATCCTGCCGCGCACCCGTTCGTCGATCTTCGGGCCGAACCAGCCGGCCGCGATCGCCTCGTCCCTGCTCGCCACCCAGAACTGCTCGCCGAGCACTTCCTGCCAGACGGTCAGCACGTCGTTCTCGGCTCCCGGGACGGCGTACACATGGCGGGCCCGGCCCTCGCCGCCGAGCAGGGCGACGCCCGCGCGCAGCTCCCAGTCCTCGTCGAAGTCGATCCGGGACTGCTCGTCGAACGGGATGTCGATCATGCCGTGGTCGGCGGTGATGTACAGCGCCGAGCGGGGCGGGAGCTGTTCGGCCAGGCGCCGTGCCAGTCCGTCCACGTACATCAGCTGTCCGCGCCAGGCGTCGGAGTCCACACCGAAGCGATGCCCCTTGCCGTCGACCTCGCTGTAGTACGTGTAGACGAGCGACCGGTCGCCCGCGGCGAGCCGTTCGGCGGCGGTGTCCATCCGTTCCTCGCCGGACAGCCGGCCCAGGAACGAGCCGCCGCTGAGCGCGACCTTGGTGAGCGGAGTCTGCTCGAAGGCGGGGGCGGAGACCTGGGCGGTACGCACGCCCGCCGCGTCGGCGAGCTTGAAGACGGTGGGGTACGGCTGCCAGACCTTCGGGGAGGTCCAGGGCTTCCAGCGGAGCTGGTTCATCAGCTCGCCGGTCTCCGGATTGCGTGCCATGTAGCCGGGCAGGCCGTGCTCCCCGGGCGGAAGCCCCGTCCCCACGGAGGCCAGCGAGGTGGCCGTGGTGGCCGGGAAGCCCGCCGTTATCGGACGGCCGGTGCCGCCGCGCGAGGTGGGGAGCAGGGAGTGCAGAAACGGTGCCTCGTCGGGGTGGGCCTTGATCTGCTCCCAGCCGAGGCCGTCGATCAGGAACACGCAGTTCCGGTCGGCGGGGGTGAGTTCGGGGATCGCCGCGGCGAAGCCCGGCACGCCCTGTCCGGCGACGAGCGTGGGCAGCAGGTCGGCGAGCGATCCGCTGCCGTACTCCGGGACCGGGGCGCTCCCGACGGCGAGCAGATCGGGCTCCTGCCAGGCCGGCTGAACCATCAGCGGCCGGTCGCCGCGGTCGCGGCCGTGGCCTCGGAGAGCGCCTGGGCGAAGGCGAGGGTCTGGCGCACGGTGTCCGGGCCGTCGCCGGCCTCGCTGACCCGCAGGCTCAGGTCGTCGGCGGTGGAGTTTCCGGTGTAGCCGTGATCGGCCTCGCAGTTGGGGTCGCCGCAGGCGGCCGGCTCCAGGTCGATCCGGGAGACCGCGCCCCAGCCGATGGTGAGGACGACCTCGCGGGGCAGCGTGCCCGGCACGTACTTCTCGGGATTGGCCACGACACGGCTGACCACCACCGACGAGATCCGGTCGAGCTTGACGGACTCCGTGGAGGTGGTGGCGTACGGGGTCGGGGAGCTGGTGTCGGCGTTCTGCTCGTCGGTGTGACTGACGATGAAACGGTTGTCCGTCAGGACCAGGACCGTGACGTGGCGGCGCACCTCGTTGGAGTCGAACGTGGTCTCCTGGTGCACCAGGTACGAAGCGACCGGCTCACCGCCCACGGCGGCCTCCACCGCCTCGGCCACGAGGGCCGGGTAGTAGCCACTGCGCTCGATCGCCGCGCGCAGCCCCTGGGTCGTCGTACCGGTCTTAGCCATGAGGACCATCCTACGGGGGGCGGATGACTGCCGGGGACGTTGCGCGGCAGGGCGGACCGGGACCCTCGGGCAGGACGGCGTCCGGGCCGGGGCGGACACCGTCGGGGTCAGTAGTTGGGGAGGCGGCGGGGGCCGAGATCGGTGCGGGCCGGGGGCGGCGAGAGGCGGACGCTCGCGCCGAGGACGGTCAGCCCCTGGGTGGCGACCACGACCGGTTCCAGGGCGATGGAAACCACCTCGGGGTGGTCGTCGACCAGCCGGGAGACCCGTAGCAGCAGCTCTTCGAGCGACGCGGTGTCCACGGGCGCCGCGCCGCGCCAGCCGAACAGCACCGGGGCCGCCCGGATGGACCGGATCAGCTCGGCGGCGTCGCGGTCGGTGGCCGGAACGAGGCGGTGGGCGGTGTCGCCGAGGAGTTCGGAGGGCGCGCCCGCGAGCCCGAAGGAGAGGACGGCGCCCGCCGCCGGGTCGATCGAGGCCCGTACGACGGTGTCGACGCCGCGCGGCGCCATGGCCTGGACGACGGGCTGGAGTTCGGCGGGCTTGCCGAGCAGGTCGGTCAGCTCGCCGTACGCCCGGCGCAGCGCGGTC
The DNA here is from genome assembly GCF_026340595.1 of Streptomyces sp. NBC_01363. Lineage (GTDB taxonomy): Bacteria > Actinomycetota > Actinomycetes > Streptomycetales > Streptomycetaceae > Streptomyces. The sequence goes on along the minus strand of NZ_JAPEPF010000002.1, from coordinate 713,493 downwards.
TCATTGGCGAGGTCCAGCCGGACTCCGCCGAGATCGGCCCGGTGGCGCAGATGCGGCGCGGTGGTCTTGAGCGCCACGGGGTAGCCGAGCGACTGCGCCGCGGCGACGGCGGCGTCCGGGTCGGGCGCCGGGAACGTCGGCCGTACGGTGATGCCGTAGCGGCACAGGAGTTCGCGGGCCTCCTCGTGTGCGAGCGGCCGGCCCCGCGGGTCGGGGTCGGGGCCGAGAAGGGTGTCGATGAGCTCGGCGGCGCCCGGCTCGTCGATGGTGTCGTCGAGGAACTCGGGCACCTTGCCGGGCACGGCGGCCTGGCGTCGCCACTGCGCGTACCGCACCGCCTCGGCCAGGGCCCGCACCGCCCGTTCGGCCGCGGGATAGGCGGGGATCCGGCCGTTGCGGGTGCCCGGGGCGCCGTCGCCCGCGAGGGGGGCTGCGGATGCCGAGGAGGCGGGCGCCGGGCCGGGGTCGGCCGGATTGGCGGCTCCGGTGCGTGTGGGGGGCGCGGCCGGGGCCGAGGAGGGCTGCGCAGAGGGGCGCGGCTGCGCGACCGTGCTGGTGGCCGCGGCGAGGGCCTCCGCCAGCCCGCCGATCTCGACATGCACGACGGCCACCGGCTTGGCCGGACCTGCGGCGGCGGCCGTGTGGAGCGCCGCCGCGAGCACCTCTCCGTCGCCCGCTTCCGCCTCGCCGTCCTCGCCCACCCACGGGATCGCCGTCACGACAACCGAGTCGCAGCCGTCGTCGGCGAGGGCCGCGGCCAGGGCGTTCCTGAAGTCCTGCGGGGTGGCGGCGGTGGTGAGGTCGAGGGGCGGGCGCGGGCGCAGCCCCTCGGCGAGGCAGGCGTCGTACGTGAGGAGGCCGAGCGATTCGGAGTTGCCGAGGATCGCGACCCTGGGGCCGGCCGGCAGCGGCTGATCTGCGAGGAGGAGACCCGCGTCGACCATCTCCGTCACCGTGTCGACCCGGATCACGCCCGCCTGCCGCATGAGCGCCGAGACCGTCGCGTCCGGGATCCGGCTGATCGGCACCGCGTGGCCGGGCGGAGTGGAGCCGCTGTGCCGGGCGCCCTTCACCACGACCACCGGCTTCACCGCCGCGGTGCGCCGCGCGAGGCGGGTGAACTTGCGGGGGTTGCCGAGCGATTCGAGGTACAGCAGGGCGACATCGGTGTCGGGGTCCTCGTACCAGTACTGGAGGAAGTCGTTGCCCGAGATGTCGGCGCGGTTGCCCGCGGAGATGAAGGTGGACAGGCCCGCACCGCGCCGGTAGAGCCCGGAGAGCAGCGCGATGCCGATCGCTCCGGACTGGGTGAAGAGGCCGATGCGCCCGGGGGCGGGCGGCTCGGGGGCGAGCGAGGCGTTCAGCCGAACCGTTTCTGCGTTGTTGATGAGGCCGAAGGCGTTCGGGCCGATGATCCGCATTCCGTACGAGCGGGCCTGACGGACCAGTTCACGCTGCCGTTCCCGGCCCTCGGCGCCCCATTCGGCGTATCCGGCGGAGAGGACGACCAGACCCTGGACGCCGTGCTCGCCGCAGTCCGCGACGGCTTCCGGAACCCGGTCGGCGGGGACGGCGACGACCGCGAGGTCGACCGGTTCGCCGATCTCGCCGATCGAGCGGTGGGCGGGGACGCCGTCGACCGTGGTCCGGTCGGCGGCGAAGGCGCGGTTCACGGCGTACGCACGTCCGGTGAAGCCGGCCCCGAGGAGGTTGCGCAGGACCGTGCGGCCGACGCCGCCGGGGGTCCGGCCGACACCGATGACGGCGACGGAGCCGGGGGCCAGCAGACGTTGTACGGACCGCGCCTCCGCCCGCTGCTCACGGCCGCGCTGGACGGCAAGGGACTCGGCGGTCGGTTCGAGGTCCAGGGTGAGATGGACGGAGCCGTCCTCGAAGCTGCGCTGCTGGGTGTATCCGGCATCCCGGAACACCTTGATCATCTTGTTGTTGGCGGGCAGCACCTCGGCGGCGAAGCGGCGGATGCCGCGCTCGCGGGCGACGGCCGCGATGTGTTCGAGGAGCGCCGAGGCGACGCCCCGGCCCTGGTGCGCGTCCTGGACGAGGAAGGCGACCTCGGCCTCGTCGGCGGGTGCGGAGGCGGGCCTGCCGCGCTCGTCGATCCGGTCGTAGCGGACGGTCGCGATGAACTCGCCGCCGACCGTGACGGCGAGACCCACCCGGTCGACGTAGTCGTGATGGGTGAAGCGGTGCACATCCCGGTCGGACAGCCGGGGGTACGGGGCGAAGAACCGGTAGTACTTCGACTCGTCGGAGACCTGCTCGTAGAAGCTGACCAGCCGTTCGGCGTCGTCCGTGGTGATGGGCCTGATGCGCGCGGTGCCTCCGTCGCGGAGCACCACGTCCGCTTCCCAGTGGTCGGGATAGGCGTGATGCGGACTCTGCTCCGGCGCGGGCTGCATGGGCAAAGACTACGGCTCCGCCAGCGGTCGCGTAGGTCTCGGGGCCGGGGCAGTCTGAGAGGGCCGATCGGCGGTTCACCAGGCGCTGCGGGCGTTCCCCGGGTCGGCCGGAGCACTGCGCACCGCGTGAGAGACTGGTCTAGACAACTGTTGATTCGTGAAGGGCAGAACCATGGCTGAGCGCCGCGTCAACGTCGGTTGGGTCGAGGGCCTGCACGCCCGCCCCGCTTCCATCTTCGTCCGTGCCGCCACGGCTTCCGGCGTCCCCGTGACGATCTCCAGGGCCGACGGCAACCCGGTGAACGCCGCCTCCATGCTCGCGGTCCTCGGCCTCGGCGCGCAGGGTGGCGAGGAGATCGTGCTCGCCTCCGAGGCCGACGACTCCGAAGCCGCCCTGGACCGTCTCGCGAAGCTGGTCGCCGAGGGGCTCGAGGAGCTCCCGGAGACCGTCTGAAACAATTTCCCGAGAGAGCCGCGGCACCCTGAACCGGAGCCGCGGCTCTTTCTTTTTCACGGAACGGACCGCCCGGAGGAGCACACGAAATTCCGGCACGCCAATTTCAGGCAGGCCGGAATGTCCCCGCGAAATCGCTCCTCTTTGTATACGGCGTAATTATTAATGCCGGACGCCTGCGGTGTTTACGGAATGTTGCGAGGTCCTCACGCGCCCGGCGCCGGGAGCGGCGGGCCGCCGGTCCGGCCGGTCGGTCCGGCGCAGCCGGTGCGCGGCGGCGGCCCGTTCCGCGTGATGGGCGGCCAGCGCCCTGGCCCGTTCCGCGTCGCCGCGCGCCACCGCGTCCACGATGGCACCGTGCTCGGCCCAGAAATCCACCGGCCCGGCCGGCTGCTCGACCGCGTACATCCAGGCGATCTTGTGTCGCAGCTGGGTGAGCAACGCGATCAGGCCGGGGCTGCCGGAGGCCTGCGCCAGCGTCTCGTGGAACCAGCCGCCCAGCGAGCGCAGATCCCCGCTCTCGCCCCGCCTGGCCCGGTCCTGACCGAGCCGCACGAGACCGCGCAGCACCTTGAGGTGCGCCTCGGTGCGGCGTTGCGCGGCGCGTGCGGCACCCAGCGGCTCCAGCAGCATCCGGACCTCCAACAGGTCGGCCGCCTCCAGCTCGGTGGGCTCGGCGACACAGGCACCCGCGTGCCGGCGGGTGACCACGAAGCCCTCGGACTCCAGGGTGCGCAGCGCTTCCCGTACCGGAACGCGGGAGACCCCGTAACGGCGTGCCAGCAACTCCTCCGTGAGACGGCTGCCGCGTTCGAAGACACCGGAGACGATGTCGTCACGGATTGCCGTACATACCGAATGCGCCGGAATGCGCATGCCCGAACCTCCGCCTTAATCCCCGCGAAACGCGGCCGACCGACGCCTGTTCTGCGACTCTATTGCAATGCGGCCACATTTCCGACGCCGGGCAGAAATTCATGAATATCTTTTGGCCACGGAGCGGTTCGACGGGCGGTCGGCGTCCGCGGGCACACGGCCGGCATGCCGAAGGCCCCGGCATGCTGCCGGGGCCTTCGACGAGGTGCTGCGGTGGGGCGTCGGTCAGACGCTGACGCCGTGGGCGCGCAGATACGCGACCGGGTCCATGTCGGAGCCGTACGACGGCGTCGTCCGGGCCTCGAAGTGGAGGTGCGGCCCGGTGGAGTTGCCGGTCGAGCCGGAGAGGCCGATCTGCTGGCCCGCGCCGACGCCCTGGCCGACGGAGACGCCGATCGAGGAGAGGTGTCCGTACTGCGTGTACGTGCCGTCCGTCATCCGGAGCACGATGTTGTTGCCGTACGCGCCGCCCCAGCCGGCCTCGACGACCGTACCGGCGCCGACGGCGACGACGGAGCTGCCGGACGCGGCGTGGAAGTCGATGCCCGAGTGGCTGCCGGAGGACCAGAGCGAGCCGCTGGACTTGTAACCGGTGGTGACGTACGAACCGGCGACCGGGAGCTGGAAGGAGCCCAGCCGGGTGCGCTCGGCGGACCGGGCGGCACGCGCTTTCTCGGCACGGGCCTCGGCGGCGCGCTTCGCGTCGGCCTCGGCCTTGGCCTTCGCCTCGGCCTTCTTCTTGGCCTCGGCCTTCCGCTGGGCCTCCGCCTTCGCCTTCGCCGCGACGTCGGCCTGGTGCTGCTGCGCGTCGGCCTGGGCGTCGATCCGGTCGGCGAGGGTCTTGTCGATGGCGATGACCTGGTTGAGGCCGGTGTCGCTGGCGGAGAGGGCCTCGGAGTCGGCGGCGAGGGCCGGAGCGGCCATGCCGCCGATGACGCCGGTGGTGGCCAGAGCCGCGACGCCGACGACATTCGCGCTCCTGCGCGTCAGTCGGCTCGGGGCACGGTGCTTCCCGGTGGCACGGGTGAACGCCATGAAGTGGCTGATCCTTTCCTTCCTTCTCGCCTACCGGGTTAGCTGACGGGTTCGGAGCAGGAAGGTCTCCTACGGACGCCCCGGCCCCATCGAGGCTCAGGCATCCGATTCACCCCAGGGACTACATGGGTCCCCGGCTCCCCGGGCTCGCGCCTGACGGGGACTCGGCGATGACTGTCCGGTACGTCGCGGATGCGGCATACGAGTGACGGGCAGTCGAGCCGACGCTAAGCGGGGTCGCTTTCATTCACCAAACGGACAGGACGTTTTGTAGCGCATCCCACAGGGCGGACAGGCAACCTCCCCATCAGAACGGACAAAAGGGAAGGCTCCGGCGAGATATCGCTCGCCGAGTCCTTCCCTTGTCTCGATATGTGGCGATATACCGGATATCCGGACTGGCTGTCCGACAGGACGGCCACGGCTGGGCGGCCGACCAGGCGGACGGCCACGGCGGGGCGGTCGGTCCGGCGGGCGGTCGTCAGCCGGTGACCACCGACACTTCTCCGATGCCCAGAGCCCGGACGGGCTCCTCGATCCGTGCCGCGTCGCCGACGAGGATCGTGACCAGCCGGTCACCCGGGAAGGCGTTGACGACCGCCGCGGTCGCCTCGACCGTGCCGGTCTCCGCGAGCCGGGCGTACAGGTGCGCCTGATAGTCGTCGGGGAGGTGCTGCTCCACCTGGTCGGCGAGGGTGCCCGCGACGGAGGCCGCCGTCTCGAACTTCAGGGGTGCGACACCAACGAGGTTCTGCACGGCCGTCTCGCGCTCCTCGTCGGTCAGGCCCTCGGCCGCCAGCGTCCGCAGGACCGTCCACAGGTCCTTGAGCGCCGGTTCGGTGGACTCCGTGTCCACGGAGCCGCTGATGGCCAGCATCGCGGCGCCGGTCGCGCCCGAGGCGGAGTCCGGGGCCGACGACCGCAGCACCTGGGCGAAGGCCCGGACGCCGTACGTGTAGCCCTTCTCCTCGCGCAGCACACGGTCGAGACGGGAAGTGAGCGTGCCACCCAGGCAGTACGTGCCGAGCACCTGGGCCGGCCACACGCTGTCATGCCGGTCGGCGCCGATCCGGCCGATCAGCAGCTGCGTCTGCACCGCGCCCGGACGGTCGACGATCACCACCCGCCCGGTGTCGTCGGCGGTGATCGGCGGGGCGGGACGGGGCTCGGCGGCCTCTCCCGACCAGTCGCCGAGGGTGTCGGCGAGCAGGGCGTCCAGGTCGATGCCGGTGAGGTCTCCCACGACCACGGCGGTCGCCGCGGACGGCCGGACGTGGGCGTCGAAGAAGGCACGCACGGCCGCCGAGTCGATCCGCTCCACCGTCTCCTCGGTGCCCTGGCGCGGGCGCGACATGCGCGCCGCGGCCGGGAAGAGCTCCTTGGAGAGCTGCTTGGCGGCGCGCCGGGCCGGGTTGGCCTGCTCGTGCGGGATCTCGTCGAGCCGGTTGCGCACCAGCCGCTCGATCTCGCTGTCGGCGAAGGCGGGCGCCCGCAGCGCCTCGGCGACCAGCGCGAGCGCCTTGGCCAGCCGGGAGGCCGGGACCTCCAGGGAGACCCGGAGTCCGGGGTGGTCGGCGTGCGCGTCGAGGGTGGCGCCGCAGCGCTCCAGCTCGGCGGCGAACTCCTCCGCGGTGTGCTTGTCCGTGCCCTCCGACAGCGCCCGCGACATGATCGTGGCCACACCGTCGAGGCCCTCGGGCTCGGCGTCCAGCGGGGCGTCGATGAAGATCTCGACCGCCACGACCTGCTGACCGGGGCGGTGGCAGCGCAGGACCGTGAGGCCGTTGGGCAGGGCGCCGCGCTCCGGCGCGGGGAAAGCCCAGGGGCGGGCGACGCCGGGGGCCGGCTGCGGGTGGTACTGCATCGAAACTCCAGTCGCGGCAGCGTCGGTCACTTGTCCGCTCCTTCGTGCGCGTCGGTGTCGTCGGCGTCGGTCTCGTCGGTGTCCGCTGCGTCCGCGGGCTCGGTCGATTCGACCGGCTCGTAGACCAGCACCGCGCGGTTGTCGGGGCGCAGCTGGGCCTTGGCGGCCGCCTGGACCTCCTCCGCGGTGATGTCGAGCACCCGCTGCACGGCGGTCAGGGCGAGCTGCGGGTCGCCGAACAGCACGGCGAACCGGCACAGTTCGTCGGCGCGGCCGGCGACCGTGCCGAGCCGGTCCAGCCACTCGCGCTCCAACTGGGCCTGCGCGCGCTCCATTTCCTCGGCCGTGGGGCCCTCGGCGGCGAACCGGGCGAGCTCCTCGTCGACCGCGGTCTCGATCTGCGGCACCTCGACGCCGCCGGACGTCTTGACGTCCAGCCAGCCGAGCGACGGCGCACCGGCCAGCCGCAGCAGCCCGAACCCGGCCGCCACGGCCGTACGGTCACGGCGGACCAGGCGGTTGTGCAGCCGCGACGACTCGCCGCCGCCGAGCACGGTCAACGCGAGGTCCGCAGCGTCGCACTCGCGGGTGCCGTCGTGCGGCAGCCGGTAGGCGGCCATCAGCGCCCGCGCCGGAACCTCCTCGTGCACTTCCTCGCGCAGCTGCTCGCCGATGATCTCGGGGAGCGCGCCGTCGCGCGGCGGCTGCTTGCCGTCGTGGGACGGGATGGAGCCGAAGTACTTCTCGATCCAGGCGAGGGTCTGCTCGGGGTCGATGTCGCCGACGACCGAGAGCACCGCGTTGTTGGGCGCGTAGTACGTACGGAAGAAGGTGCGGGCGTCCTCGAGGGTCGCGGCGTCCAGGTCGGCCATCGAGCCGATCGGGGTGTGGTGGTACGGGTGGCCCTCGGGGTAGGCCAGCGCCGTGAGCTTCTCGAACGCCGTGCCGTACGGGACGTTGTCGTAGCGCTGGCGGCGCTCGTTCTTGACGACGTCGCGCTGGTTCTCCATGGACTCTTCGTCGAGCGCGGCGAGCAGCGAGCCCATGCGGTCGGCCTCGAGCCACAGGGCCAGCTCAAGCTGGTGCGTGGGCATGGTCTCGAAGTAGTTGGTGCGCTCGAAGCTGGTGGTGCCGTTGAGCGAACCGCCGGCCCCCTGCACCAGCTCGAAGTGGCCGTTCCCCTTGACCTGGCCGGATCCCTGGAACATCAGGTGCTCGAAGAGGTGAGCCAGACCGGTGCGCCCCTCGACCTCGTGGCGCGAACCGACGTCGTACCAGAGGCAGACCGCGGCGACCGGGGTCAGATGGTCCTCGGAGAGCACCACGCGCAGGCCGTTGGCCAGGCGGTGCTCGGTCGCTGTCAAGCCGCCGGAGCCGGCCTGAGCGGTGGCCGTGTGACCCATGGGCATGTACGTCCCTTCGATCGCGATACTGGATTTCCTGCGAGACCTGCCACTTTAAGCAAGCGCACGGACACCTGGCGAAGTTCCCATACCGCGGAAGTTCGCGTGAAAGAGGGGCGCATCCCCCGCGCGACGGGTCGAAAAACCGACCCGACCGGGGCCTGGAACGCCTCTTGGGACGGGTCGAGGTCGGCGATGTCAGTGCGGCGGTCCACAATGGTCCGCGTCAGAACCTGAGGTTGCCCGAACAGAATCCGTGAAGGAGTCGCAGCAGCGATGGCCCGCCGCAGCACGAAGACCCCGCCGCCGGACGACTTCGAGGAGAAGATCCTCGACATCGACGTCGTCGACGAAATGCAGGGCTCCTTCCTCGAGTACGCGTACTCGGTGATCTACTCACGGGCCCTGCCCGACGCCCGTGACGGCATGAAGCCGGTGCACCGCCGCATCGTCTACCAGATGAACGAGATGGGCCTGCGCCCCGATCGCGGCTTCGTGAAGTGTGCCCGCGTCGTCGGCGAGGTCATGGGTAAGTTGCACCCGCACGGGGACGCGTCGATCTACGACGCGCTGGTCCGTCTGGCGCAGCCGTTCTCGATGCGGCTCCCCCTGGTCGACGGCCACGGCAACTTCGGCTCGCTCGGAAACGACGACCCGCCGGCCGCCATGCGGTACACCGAGTGCCGGATGGCCGACGCGACGTCACTGATGACGGAGTCGATCGACGAGGACACCGTCGCTTTCCAGTCGAATTACGACGGCCAGGAGACGGAGCCGACCGTACTCCCCGCCGCGTACCCGAACCTCCTGGTCAACGGGTCGTCCGGGATCGCGGTCGGCATGGCGACCAACATGCCGCCGCACAACCTGGGCGAGGTCATCGCCGCCGCCCGCCATCTGATCAAGCATCCGGGCGCCGACCTGGAGACCCTGATGCGGTTCGTGCCGGGTCCCGATCTGCCCACCGGTGGCCGGATCGTGGGCCTGGGCGGCATCAAGGACGCGTACGCCCGCGGGCGCGGCACGTTCAAGATCCGTGCGACCGTCTCGGTGGAGAATGTGACGGCCCGCCGCAAGGGCCTGGTCGTCACAGAACTGCCCTTCTCCGTCGGCCCGGAGAAGGTGATCGCCAAGATCAAGGATCTGGTCTCGGCGAAGAAGCTCCAGGGCATCGCGGACGTGAAGGACCTGACCGACCGCGAGCACGGCCTGCGCCTGGTCATCGAGGTGAAGAACGGCTTCGTGCCGGAAGCCGTTCTGGAGCAGCTCTACAAACTGACGCCGATGGAGGAGTCCTTCGGCATCAACAATGTGGCGCTGGTCGACGGACAGCCGCTCACGCTGGGGCTCAAGGAGCTCCTGGAGGTCTATCTCGACCACCGCTTCGACGTGGTGCGCCGGCGCAGCGAGTTCCGCCGCGGCAAGCGCCGCGACCGGCTGCACCTGGTCGAGGGCCTGCTCGTCGCGCTGATCGACATCGACGAGGTCATCCGGATCATCCGGTCCAGTGACAATTCGGCGCAGGCGAAGGAGCGGCTCATCGAGCACTTCTCGCTGAGCGAGACCCAGACCCAGTACATCCTCGACACCCCGCTGCGTCGGCTGACCCGGTTTGACCGGATCGAGCTGGAGAGCGAGCGGGACCGGCTCAACAGCGAGATCGACGAGCTGACCGCCATCCTCGAATCGGACACCGAGCTGCGCAGGCTCGTCTCCACCGAACTGGCCGCGGTCGCCAAGAAGTTCGGCACCGACCGGCGTACGGTGCTGCTGGAGTCGGCCGGTTCGCAGGTCGCCTCGGTGCCGCTGGAGGTCGCGGACGACCCGTGCCGGGTGTTGCTGTCCTCGACCGGTCTGCTGGCCCGTACCGCCAACGACGAGCCGATCGTTCTCGCCGAGGACGCCAAGCGTTCCAAGCACGATGTGATCGTGTCGGCCGTGCCGGCGACGGCCCGTGGCGACGTGGGCGTGGTAACGTCGACCGGCCGGCTGCTGCGGCTCTCGGTGATCGATCTGCCCCAGCTGCCGGACACCCACGCGGCGCCCAGTCTTTCGGGCGGGGCGATGGTCGCCGAGTTCCTCACCCTGGAGAACGACGAGTCCGTCATCTGCCTCACCACGCTCGACGAGGCCTCCCCCGGCCTGGCGATCGGCACGCTTCAGGGAATCGTCAAGCGGGTGGTGCCGGACTACCCGGCCAACAAGGACGAGCTGGAGGTCATCGCCCTCAAGGACGGTGACCGGATCGTCGGCGCCGCCGAGCTGCGGACCGGCGAGGAGGATCTGGTCTTCATCACGTCCGACGCGCAGCTGCTGCGCTACCCGGCGGCGCAGGTGCGGCCGCAGGGCCGGCCCGCCGGTGGCATGGCAGGGGTCAAGCTCACGGCGGACGCCGAGGTGATCTCGTTCACCGCGGTGGATCCGGCGGTGGACGCGGTGGTGTTCACGGTCGCGGGCTCGCACGGCACGCTGGACGACTCGGTGCTGACGTGCAAGCTCACCCCGTTCGACCAGTACCCGCGCAAGGGCCGGGCCACCGGTGGTGTGCGTTGCCAGCGGTTCCTCAAGGGGGAGGACGTCCTGGTGTTCGGCTGGGCGGGCGAGACGCCTGCCCGCGCCGCGCAGCAGAACGGCACGCCGAGCGAGCTGCCCGAGCCCGACCCCCGGCGCGACGGTTCGGGGACGCCGCTGGCCAAGCCGGTCGCGGTGATCGCCGGCCCGGTGTAGCGGGCCGGCCGGACGACGCGTGGCGCAGCGCTACGCGTCGTCGCCGGGCCTCTGTACGTACCGCAGGACGCCCCACATGCTCCGTTCATGTGCGGCGTCCTGCGTCGCGTCCGGGCCCGGCGCGGCGCTCTCCCGGCAGTCGGCCAGCTCCTTGTGCAGGGCCTCCGGGGCGATGCCCGAGCCGATCAGCACCAGCTGGGTCCGGCGCGGTTCGTCGCGCTTCCAGGGCTGCGGGTCGAACCGCAGGAACCTGCCGGCCGCGTGCAGGGCGTACTTGTTCGCCCGGTCGCCCACGCCGAAGTCGACGAACCCCTTGATCCGGTAGAGGCCCTGCGGCCGGGAGTCGAGGAACTCCATCAGGCGGCGGGGGTTCATGGGGACATCCGCGGCGAAGGACACGCTGTCGTAGGCGGCGTGGAGGTGGTGCGCGTGCCCGGCGCCGTCCTCTTCCCCGTCCCGCTCCGCCAGGAGCAGATCCTCGAAGGTGAGCTGACGCACCTTCTCCTCGCTGTCCGGCCGCAGTGCCGGGTCGAAGAGCAGCTCGGGGTCGACACGTCCGTACGTGGCACAGATGACGGCTGCCGCGCCGCCGGCGGGTGCGCCTGCCGCGGCGACGGCGTCCCGGATGCGGGTCTGTTCCTCGCTCCGGACCCGGTCGGTCTTGTTCAGCACGACGAGGTCGGCGACGGCGAGGTGGCGGTCGATCTCCGGGTGACGCTCCCGGGTGGCGTCGAACTCGGCGGCGTCGACGACCTCCACCAGTCCCCCGTACACGATGTGCGGATTGTCGCTGGCCAGCAGCATGCGCACGAGTTCCTGCGGCTCGGCCAGTCCGCTGGCCTCGATGACGATCACGTCGAGACGGGCGGCGGGCCCGGTCAGCGTCTCCAGGAAGGTGTCGAGTTCGCTCGCATCGACCGCGCAGCACAGGCAGCCGTTGCCCAGCGAGACCGTGGAACCGACCTGTCCCGAGACCGTCATGGCGTCGATCTCGATGGCGCCGAAGTCGTTGACGATCACGCCGATCCGGTTCCCCGCACGGTTGCGGAGGAGGTGGTTGAGCAGCGTCGTCTTGCCCGATCCCAGGAACCCCGCAAGGACGATGACCGGGATCTGCTGCTTGCGGGGCGGGGACGACGGGTTCAACGGGGACCTCTCTCGGGGACCTCAGGGCATGGGGACCGGCTGCGGCGGGGGCGTCCCGACGTAACGGGCCGCCGGGCGGATGATCTTCGAGTCCTCCGCCTGCTCCAGGATATTGGCGCTCCAGCCGACTACCCTCGCCGCGCAGAAGGTCGGTGTGAACATCTCGCGCGGCAGCCCGCACAGCTCCATGACGACCCCGGCGTAGAACTCCACGTTGGTGTGCAGCTCCCGGCCCGGCTTGAGCTCGGCGAGGATCGCCTCGACCTGGCGCTCGACCTCGACGGCGAAGTCGACGAGCGGGCCGCCGAAACCCTGGGCGATGCCCCGCAGCATCCGTGAGCGGGGGTCCTCGGTGCGGTAGACGGGGTGTCCGAAGCCCATGATCCGTTCGCCGGCGAGCACTCGTTCGCGGATCCAGCCGTCGATGCGGTCGGGGGTGCCGATGGCGTCCAGGGTGTCGAGTGCCCGGCTGGGCGCTCCGCCGTGCAGCGGTCCGGAGAGCGCGCCGACGGCCGCCACCAGGCAGGCCGCCATGTCGGCGCCCGTGGAGGCGACGACGCGTGCGGTGAACGTCGAGGCGTTGAAGCCGTGGTCGATGGTGGAGATCAGGTACTGCTCCACGGCCCTGACCCGCGCGGCATCCGGTACGGAGCCGGTGAGCATGTAGAGGTAGTTGGCCGCATGGGGCAGGTCGTCGCGCGGCTCGACCGGTTCAAGCCCCTGACCGAGCCGGTGCAGGGCGGTGAGCACGGTGGGGACGGCGGCGCAGGCGGCCAGTGCGTCGGCGCGGCGCCGGTCGGCGTCGATGTCGTACACCGGCCGGAAGCCGGCGGAGGCGCCGAGGAGCGAGAGGGCGGTGCGCAGACCGGCCAGGGGCCCGGAGACGGCTCCCGCCCGCGCTATGGCGGGCAGCGCCTCGCGCACCTCGGCGGGCAGCCGGCGCAGGGAGGCGGTACGGGCGGCGAATTCGGCACGGGCCGCGGCGTCGGGCAGCGCGCCCTCGAACATCAGGTACCAGACGTCCTCGAAGCTGCGGGTCCGTGCCAGTTCGATCGCCGAGTACTGCCGGTAGTGGTAGAAGCCCTCGCGTCCTCGGACGTCCCCGAGGGCCGTGTCCGTGACGACGACGCCTGCGAGGCCTCGGGGTACATCGAGCGGGGTTCCGCTGGTCATGGTCGGCATCTCTTCCTCCGTGAGCGTCCCGGCGGGTCTCATTGATATTGATTTCGACCATCTATGATTGATTCAATCCTGTCAACATTGATTGAATCAATATGGATACGGTTGGCGACATGAAGGATCAAGCAACGCCCGGCGACGGCCCGGAGGCGACGGCTCCGCGGCGGCTCAGCACCCGGGAGGCGGCCGAGCGTCTCGGGGTGAAGCCCGAGACGGTGTACGCGTACGTCAGTCGTGGCCAGCTGAGCAGCAGGCGCGCTCCGGGCGGACGCGGCAGCACGTTCGACGCCGCGGAGGTCGACGCGCTGGTCCGGCGCACGGGCCGCAAGGCCCCCTCCCCCGCCACCGGTGATCTGGTCTTCCGTACCGGCATCACGCTGATCGAGGGCGACCGCTACTACTTCCGTGGCGTCGACGCGACCGAGCTGGCCCGGCGGTACGCCTACGAGGAAGTCGCCGAGTGGCTCTGGACCGGCGAGCTGCGGCCCGGCGTCCACTTCACGGCACCGGCCGAGGCGCTGGCCGCGGCGCGCCGGGCGGTCGACGCGCTGCCCGCGCACAGCGGCTCGACGGACCGGTTGCGCGTGGCGGTGGTCGCCGCGGCGACCGCCGATCCGCTCCGCTTCGACCTCTCGCGCGAGGCGGTGCTCGCCGCCGCGCGGAGCCTCGTTCCGACCCTGGTCGGTGCACTGCCCCTGGCCACGGACACACCGTCGGCGGCCGAGGGAACCGAGGGACCTTCGGACCCGGTCGGCCCCGGACTGGCCCGGCAGTTGTGGTCGAAGCTCACCCCGCGGCCGGCCGATGAGCCGTCGGTCGCCGCGCTGGACGCCGCACTCGCCCTGCTGATCGACCACGACCTCGCGGCGTCGACACTGGCCGCCAGGGTCGCCGCATCCGCCCACGCCCATCCGTACGCGGTGGTCTCGGCGGGCCTCGGAGTCCTGGAGGGCCCGCTGCACGGGGCGGCGAGCGGCCTGGCGCACCGGATGCTGACCGAGGTCCTGGAGCGAGGTTCGGCGGCCCCGGTGGTCGCGGACCATCTGCGCACCGGACGCAGGGTGCCCGGACTCGGCCACCGTCTCTACACCTCCGAGGACCCGCGGGCGCGGGCGCTGTTCGCCCTGCTCGACCGAGTGCCGGAGGCGGCCGGGGCGCTCGCCGCGGCACACGACGTGGTCACCACGATGGCCCGGCACGCTCCTCTGCACGCCAATGTCGACCTGGCGCTCGCCGTGCTCTCGGTCTCCTGCGGCATGTCGGCGGAGGCCGGCGAGACGGTGTTCGCGGTGTCCCGCACGGCCGGCTGGATCGCCCATGCCCTGGAGGAGTACGGGGAGCGGCCGCTGCGGATGCGTCCCAGCGGCGAGTACGGCGGCCCCCGTCCGCCTCAACCGCTGCCTGCCGCCACGGGTGGCCCGCCGCGATAGACGGTTGCGGTGCGGTGCGATGCACGGCTGCCGTCCGGGCAGGGCCCGGCCTGGCCCGCTCAAGCGCCCGGCCGCGCGAGGGATTTCGGAAAGCACCGGAATGCCCTTTACCGTTCATACGATGAGCGCCCCACCGCCCACCGCCAGGAGAACACGCCGGCTCGGCTGGCCCCAGCGGGTCTTCTCCCAGGTCCTGCTGATGCAGCTGGCCATCGCGACCGGCGTCACCGTGCTCGCCACCGGCCTCTTCCTGGCACCGCTCAGTGCCCAGCTCGACGACCAGGCGATGCGCCGTGCCCTGGCCATCGCGCAGAGCACTGCGGCCCAGCCGCGGCTCACCGAGGAGCTGCTCGCCACGGACCCGTCGCCCACCGGACCCGTGCAGTCCGCGGCCGAGCGGGTCAGGCGTGCCACCGGCGCCGAGTACGTCGTCGTCATGGACCGGCGCGGGGTGCGCTGGTCGCACACCGACGCCGACGAGATCGGCAAGGTCGTCTCCACCGACCCGAGCGACGCGCTCGCGGGCCGGAACGTCATGGAGATCGACAGCGGGACGCTCGGCCGCTCGGCCCGCGGGAAGGTCCCGCTGCGCGACGAGGCACAGCACATCGTGGGCGCCGTCTCCGTCGGGATCGCGTACGACAGTGTCCGCGCCCGGCTCCTCGCCGCGATCCCCGGGCTGTTCGCGTACGCGGGCGGTGCGCTCGCCGTCGGGGCGCTGGCCGCCTACCTGATCTCCCGGCGCCTCCAGCGGCAGACCCACGACCTCGCGTTCTCCGACATCTCCGCGCTGCTGACGGAGCGCGAGGCGATGCTGCACGGCATCAGGGAGGGGGTCGTCGCACTCGACCGGACGGGCAGGATACGGCTGCTGAACGACGAGGCGCAGCGGCTCCTCGGTCTCGGCCCCGACGCAGCGGGCCGCCCGCTGGACACCGTGCTCGGCGCGGGGCGGACGGCCGATGTGCTGACGGGCCGGGTGCTCGGCGACGATCTGCTGACGGTGCAGGGCGCCCGGGTCCTGCTCGCCAACCGGATGCCGACCGACGACGGCGGCGCCGTCGCCACCCTCCGCGACCGCACCGAACTCGAACACCTCGGCCGCGAACTCGACTCGACGCGCGGCCTGATCGACGCGTTGCGGGCCCAGGACCACGAGCACGCCAACCGGATGCACACGCTCCTGGGGCTGCTGGAACTGGACATGCACGAGGACGCCATGGAGTACGTCACCGAGATCGTGGGCGTCCACCGGGCGACCGCCGAGCAGGTCACCGAGAAGGTGCAGGATCCGCTGCTGGCCGCGCTCCTGGTCGGCAAGGCGACCGTGGCGGCGGAGCGCGGTGTCGCGCTGCGCATGGCCCCGGGGACGCTGCTACCGGACCGGCTGGTGGACCCTCGCGGGCTGGTCACGGTCGTCGGCAACCTCGTGGACAACGCACTGGACGCGACTGCCGGAGCGGACGGCGCCCTGGTCGAGGTGGGCCTGCGCGCCGAGGGCCGTACGGTGGTGCTGCGGGTCCGTGACAGCGGCCCCGGAGTTCCGCTCGGGCAGCGCGAATCGATCTTCACGGAGGGCTGGTCGACGAAGGAGGTCCCGGCGCACGGCAAGCGCGGCCTGGGCCTCGCCCTGGTGCGGCGGCTGGCGGAACGGCAGGGTGGCGGCGTCACCGTCGACGGGGCCGTGGACGGCGGCGCCGAGTTCACCGTCGTACTGCCGGAGGCCCTTGCGGGCCCGGGCCTGACGGACCCGGAAGTGACTGGATCCGGAGTGACTGGGTCCGAAGTGGCTGGACCGGAAATGACCGAATCGAACACCGGCATCGCGGGAGAAACTCAGTGATCGAGGTCCTGGTGGTGGACGACGACATCCGGGTCGCGAAGGTCAACGCGGCCTACGTCTCCAGGGTGCCGGGTTTCCGGGTGACCGGCCAGGCGCACTCCGCTGCCGAAGCCCTCGCCACGATCGAGAGCCGACGCGTGGACCTGGTACTGCTGGACCACTACATGCCCGACCGCAACGGTCTGGCCATGGTGCGGGAGCTGCGCAGGCTCGGCCACCACACCGACGTGATCATGGTGACGGCGGCGCGCGACGTCGCCACCGTGCAGGAGGCCATGCGGCACGGTGCCCTGCAGTACCTGGTGAAGCCGTTCGCGTACTCGGGGCTGCGTACCAAGCTGGAGGCGTACGCGGCGCTGCGCCACACGCTGGAACGCGGCGGCGAGGCCGAGCAGGGCGAGGTGGACCGGCTCTTCGGCGCCCTGTGGGCAGCGGGCGAGCCCGATCTGCCCAAGGGGCACTCGCCGACCACGGCGGAACTGGTCAGGCAGGCGCTCCGGAGCGCGGACGGGCCGCTCTCCGCGCAGGAGATCGCGGAGAGCGCCGGCATGAGCAGGCAGACCGCCCAGCGCTATCTGAAGCTGCTGGAAAGGACCGGCAGGGTGCGGCTGACGCTGCGGTACGGCGAGACGGGCCGCCCGGAGCACCGCTACACCTGGTCCACCGGCGGGCAGGCCTGACCGGTCCCGTCCGTACGGTGCGGGGGCACCGGACTACACCGCACCCGCACCGGTCAGTGCGCGAACCTCGGTCTCCGCGTGCTTGGCCTCGTCCGGCGGGTCGGTGGAGGTGACCGTTCCGACCCAGCCGGCCAGGAAGCCCAGGGGGATGGAGACCAGCCCGGGGTTCTCCAGCGGGAAGAGCTGGAAGTCGACGCCCGGGAAGAGCGAGGCGGGGCTGCCGGAAACGACCCGGGAGAGCAGCACGAGCAGCACTGCGGGAATCAGCCCGCCGTAGACGGACCAGACCGCTCCCCGGGTGGTGAAGTTCCGCCAGAACAGGGAGTACAGGAGCACCGGAAGGTTGGCCGAGGCGGCGACGGCGAAGGCGAGCCCCACCAGGAACGCCACGTTCAGGTCCTGGGCGACCAGGCCGAGTCCGATGGCGGCCACCCCGATCGCTGCCGCGGCCACCCTGGCCACGGCGACCTCGCTGTACTGCTTGGAGCCGGGACGCCTGAGCGAGGCGTAGAGGTCGTGGGCCACGGAGGCGGACGAGGCGAGCGTGATACCCGCGACGACGGCGAGAATGGTCGCGAAGGCGACTGCGGCCACCACGGCGAACAGGATCGTTCCGCCGGTGGACCCCTCACCGCCGCCGAGCACCAGGGCCAGCAGCGGAACCGCCGTGTTCCCCGCGGGATTCGACGCCCGTACCTCGGCCGAGCCGACCAGGGCGGCCGCCCCGAATCCGAGCGCGATGGTCATCAGGTAGAAGCTGCCGATGAGCCCGATCGACCAGACGACCGAGCGGCGGGCCGCACGGGCGGTGGGCACGGTGTAGAACCGCGACAGGATGTGCGGCAGCCCGGCCGTACCGAGCACCAGGGCCAGCCCCAGGCTGATGAAGTCGATGCGCGCGGTCCACGTACCGCCGTACCGGAGACCCGGCGCGAGGAACCGGCTGCCGTGGCCGCTCCGTTCGGCGGCGGAGTTGAGCAGGGCGTTGAAGTCGCCGTGGAAGCGGACCAGCACGAGAACGGTGAGCACGACCGCTCCCGCCATCAGGAGAACGGCCTTGACGATCTGGATCCAGGTGGTGGCGCGCATCCCGCCGAGCGACACGTAGATCACCATGAGCGCCCCGACGCCGATGACGGTCCAGGAGCGGGCGGCGCCGCTCGTACCGCCGAGAAGCAGCGCGACCAGGCTGCCCGCGCCCACCATCTGTGCCACCAGATAGAGCACGGAGACGGTGACGGACGACGTGCCCGCCGCGATCCGGACCGGGCGCTCCGCCATCCGCGCCGCCACCACATCGGCGAGCGTGAACCGGCCGCAGTTGCGCACCAGTTCGGCGACCAGCAGCAGGACGACCAGCCAGGCGACGAGGAAGCCGACCGAATAGAGCATGCCGTCGTAGCCGAAGAGGGCGATCAGACCGGAGATGCCGAGGAACGACGCGGCCGACATGTAGTCGCCCGCGATGGCGAAACCGTTCTCCATGGGGGAGAACAGACGGCCGCCCGCGTAGAACTCCTCCGCCGAGCCATGGCGGTTACGGCTCACCCAGGTGGTGATGGCGAGCGTCACTGCGATGAAGGCGCTGAACAACAGGAGCGCCAGCGTCTGGTGGTTCCCGTTCAACGCCCGGCCCCCCGCGTCATCTCCTGTGTCTCCCACCGCAGCTCGAGTGCGGCCCGGTCCCTGCGCAGCCGTGCGTGGCGCGCGTACGCCCCGGTGAGAAGGAAGGTCGTGAGGAACTGCCCGAGCCCCGCGACCATCGCGACGTTGACCGCCCCCGCCACCGGGCGGGCCATCAGTCCGGGCGCGGTGATCGCGGCGACGACGTAGACGAGGTACCAGAGGAGGAAGGCGATGCTGGCGGGGATGACGAACCGCCGGTACCGGCGGCGCACCTCCTGGAACGCCCCGCTGCGCTGCACCTCCAGATAGATGTCGGCCACACTGTGGCCGCGCCACGGATCCGGGGGCCCTGGTGGTCCCGTGGGAGCGAAACTCCCCGTACCGTCCAGCTCGCCCCATCCGGAGGCCAGCGCGTCGTACCACGGGTCGTCGAGTCGCATCGCTGCGGCCTCACGCCCTGCTTCCTTCTCCACGGAACAACTCCCCTTGTCCACGGACCACTTCGGCCGTGTACCCAAGAATGGGCAGATCGGGAAGATCCCGGGCACTTCATTCGCCGGTCTTCACCTCTTCAGGTGACAGTCGATCCGGGCGGCTGTGCGAGGCCCCGAACGTACGCATAGCGAACGGCCTGTGCCCGGTCACGCACTCCGGCCTTGGCGAAGAGATTGTTGATGTGGCTCTTCACGGTGGCCTGCGAAATGTGCAGCCTGCGGGCGATCTCCAGATTGGACAGGCCTTCCGCGATCAGCACCAGCACTTCCAGTTCACGTGGCGTCAGGCCGTCGGGCAGCTGTTGCCCGGCCGCCGGTGCCGGCAGCGGCGGGCTCGTGGTCACGCGCTCCAGCAGACGGCGCTGCACGCTCGGCGAGAGGCCGGCTTCTCCGGACAGCACGGCCTGGATGGCCCGTACGATCTCTTCGCCCCCGGCGTCCTTGGTGAGATAGCCGCGGGCTCCGGCCTGCAGTGCGGGGAAGAGCGAGTCGTCGTCCGCGAATGTCGTGAGCACCACCACCTGGGTCCCCGGATGGTCCTTGCGGATCCGCCGTGTCGCCTCCGCCCCGTCGCACCGGGGCATCCGCAGATCCATCAACACGACATCGGGGGCCAGTTCGGCCACGAGCGCCACGGCCTCCTCACCGTCCTTCGCCGCTCCGACCACCTCGATTCCGGGCAGCAGCCCCAGCAGCATCACGATCCCTTCACGCACCACCGACTGGTCGTCGGCAACCACGACCCGCGCGTTCACGCGGGCACCCGCAGACTCACCACGAAACCCTCCTCGCCGGGGCCGGCCTCCAGCGTCCCGCCCATCAGCTCGGCCCGTTCCCTCATCCCCAGCAGACCGTATCCGGAGCCGCTGCCGGACAGCTCGTCCTCGGGTCTGTGTCCACCCGAATCCCTGACCTCCAGGGCGACTTCGTCCGGCAGATACTCCAGCCGCACGAGAACCCTGGCCCCCGGTGCGTGCTTGCGCACATTGGTCAGGGCCTCCTGCGCCACCCTCCGAACCGTCTGCGACGCCTCGGCGGTCAGCGTCCGCCGCTCCCCCGCCACGCTGACCTGCGCCGGTTCGGCGGCCACCAGCTGCTGCAGGAAGTCCTCCACCGGAGAGACCTCTCCCCGGAGCGCGGAGAGAGCCTGGCGGGTCTCCGCGAGCCCCTCACGCGCCATGGAACGCGCAGCCACGACCCGCTCCAGCACTCGGTCCCGGAACTCCCCCGCCGGCTCCCGCTCGATCAGCAGCCGCGCCGCCTCCAGATGCACCAGCTGGGCGGAGAGGCTGTGGGCGAGGACGTCGTGAATCTCCCGCGCGATCCTGGCCCGCTCGTCCAGCGCGGCCGTCTCGGCCTCCGCCTCGCGGGCCGCCCGCTCCTGCACGAGGAGCCTCTGGGCACTGCCCCGTGCCTCGGCATCCAGTCGGAGCACATAGCCCGCCAGCGAGAGACCCGCTGTGGACATGGCGGTGGAGAGCCAGCCATCGGTGTTGACGACGGCGTACGCGCCGAGGGCGACGACCGTCGCCGGTAGGCCCGCCGTGAGCGGCAACCGCTCCAGGGCGGTGACCGCGCAGCCGCACCACAGGATCAGCGCGGGCAGGTCGGCACCGGCCTGTTGCGCCCCGAACGCCGTCAGCATCAACAGCGCCAGCAGTCCTAGCGACGGCCACAGCCGGTGCTCCAGGCTGGTCCGGAAGAACGCCCATGCGGCGAACGCGCAGCCCAGCACACCCACCAGCCCGAGCACGATCTCCCAGGGCCCGAACTGTCCGCCGCTGAATGTGCCCCAGAGCATGGCGGTGAGCAGCCCCACCCGGACGGACCAGGTGATCACCGATCGCGGACGGGTGCGGCTCGTGCCTGACAGGGCTTCCCAGGTCGGCCAGCTGGTCCAGGTCGTACGCGTCACACGCGGTCCTTCCACGCCGGCCGCGGCATCATCCCGCCGGCGGAGCCACCGTACGCCGGACCCATCTGCCCTGCCCGCCACATCAGCACACCACCGCGCGCCGCCAACGTCACCGCGAGGGCCGACAGAAGGGCCGCGGTGCCCTGGTGTATGCCCATCAGCGCGGCAGCCCCGTAGAGGGCCGCCCGCAGCGCCAGTCCCCCGGTCCAGACGAAGACGGTGGCCTTGGTGCCCTTGCTCCAGAGCGAGCCGTCCGCCTCGTGCCACAGGCGGGTGGTCCAGCCCCAGCCGGCGCCCGTCACGAGCCCCACCGCCAGCTCTGCGCCCAGGACCGCCACGGACAGTGCCGCGTGACGCGGATCCACCAGTCCGGACTCGCGCACCGACAGGACGAGGAGAACGCCCGGCAGGACCCACCAGCGCCGGTCGTCCGTGATCTGCCGTGCCGAGGACTGGCGCACGACGACGACAGCGATCACTGCGCCGATCACCAGAACATTGACGAGCCCTGACATGGCAGCCTCCGATGTGCGGGAAGGTTGAACGCCTTCGACGCTACGGAAACGGCCGGGTCGGGGCATCGGCTCAGGGGTTGATCGCGGGTGGAGAAGCCGTCTCCACCCACGGGTGGAGACGGCTTCTCTCAGACGTCGATGCGCGAGCGGTCCAGGGTGGCGGCAGAGCTCGTGATGAACTCCTTGCGCGGCGCCACCTCATTGCCCATCAACAGATCGAAGACCTGCTCGGACGCCTCCAGATCGCCAATGTTGATCCTCCGCAGGGTGCGGTGGCGAGGATCCATCGTGGTCTCCGCCAACTGGTCGGCGTCCATCTCGCCCAGACCCTTGTAGCGCTGGATCGAGTCCTTGTACCGGACGTTCTTCCGCTGGAGCTCCAGCAGCCGCTGGCGCAGCTCGTTGTCCGAGTACGTGTAGATGTACTTGTCCTGGCCCTTCTTCGGCTGGACCAGCTCGATCCGGTGGAGCGGAGGCACCGCGGCGAAGACCCGTCCCGCCTCGACCATGGGTCGCATGTACCGCTGGAACAGCGTCAGCAGCAGGATGCGGATGTGCGCGCCGTCGACGTCGGCGTCCACCAGCAGGACGATCTTCCCGTAGCGAGCGGCGTCGATGTCGAAGGTCCGTCCGGACCCGGCTCCTATGACCTGGATGATCGCGCCGCACTCGGCGTTCTTCAGCATGTCCGAGACGGACGCCTTCTGGACGTTGAGGATCTTGCCCCGGATCGGCAGCAGTGCCTGGAACTCACTGTTCCGGGCGAGCTTCGCCGTACCGAGCGCGGAGTCGCCCTCGACGATGAAGACTTCGCTGCGGTCCACGTCGTCGCTGCGGCAGTCGGCGAGCTTCGCAGGCAGCGAAGAGGACTCCAGCGCCGTCTTGCGACGCTGTGCGTCCTTGTGCTGGCGGGCCGCGATGCGGGTCCGCGCGGCCGCGACGGCCTTGTCCAGAACCGCCCTGGCCTGGGCCTTCGCGTCGCGCTTCGTCGAGGTCAGGAATGCCTTGAGTTCCTTGGCCACGACGTTGGCGACGATCCGGTTGGCCGCCGAGGTGCCGAGCACCTCCTTGGTCTGGCCCTCGAACTGCGGCTCGGCCAGCCGCACGGTGACCACCGCGGTGAGGCCTTCCAGCGCGTCGTCCTTGACGATGTCGTCCTCGGCGACGCGGAGCAGTTTGGCGGAGCGCAGTGCCTCGTTGACCGTCTTGGTCACGGAGCGTTCGAATCCGGTCACATGCGTGCCGCCCTTGGGAGTGGCGATGATGTTGACGAAGGACTTGAGGTTGGTGTCGTATCCGGTGCCCCAGCGCAGGGCGATGTCGACCGCGAGCTCACGCGTGACCTCGGTCGCCGTCATGTGGCCGCGCTCGTCCAGGACCGGCACGGTCTCCTTGAAGGTGCCCTGCCCGGTCAGGCGCAGGACGTCGCAGACCGCCTTGTCCTGGGCGAGGTACTCGCAGAATTCGCTGATCCCGCCGTCGAAGCGGAAGGTCTCCTCGGTCTTGCCCTCGCCGTCGAGCCCGCGTTCGTCACGGACGACGATCGTGAGGCCGGGGACGAGAAAAGCCGTCTGCCGCGCCCGCTGGTGGAGCGTATCCAGGTTGAGCTTGGCGTCCTTGAGGAAGATCTGCCGGTCGGCCCAGTAGCGCACCCGTGTGCCGGTGCGCGCCTTCGGGACCCGCTTGCCCTTGAGCAGGCCGTTGGCCGGGTCGAACGGGCTGTCCGGCCCCTGCTCGGTGAAGATCCCCGGGACTCCGCGCCGGAAGCTGATCGAGTGCGTCGCGCTGTTGCGGTCGACCTCGACGTCGAGCCGGGCGGAGAGCGCGTTGACGACGGAGGCGCCGACGCCGTGCAGGCCGCCCGACGCGGCGTACGAGCCGCCGCCGAACTTTCCGCCGGCGTGCAGCTTGGTCATCACGACCTCGACGCCGGACAGGCCCGTCTTGGGCTCGACGTCGACGGGGATGCCCCGACCGTTGTCCCGGACCTCCACGGAGTTGTCGTCGTGGAGGATGACCTCGATGTGATCGCAGTAACCGCCCAGGGCCTCGTCGACGGAGTTGTCGATGATCTCCCAGAGGCAGTGCATGAGACCGCGGCTGTCGGTGGACCCGATGTACATCCCGGGGCGCTTGCGAACCGCTTCGAGCCCCTCGAGTACGAGCAGATGCCGCGCGGTGTAGTTGGAACCGTCTCGGTCTGCTCCGGTCAGCAGCGCAGTGGACGGCACGGACGTATCGGCGGTCACGCGGTTCGCTCCTCGCTGAATTTCATTTGGGGCCCAGTGGGTAACGGGCTCGGCTTCGGTCGCCGCTGAGAGGGTACCGAGGCCTGGTAGAGCGGTTGTAACGCCACCCTTCGACAACCCTCACACTAGTCCAGCCTCGCATACACGTTCGATCCCTCGTAGGAGTGACGCGAACATCACGTTCCCTTCCAGGCATGAACCATTTAGGCTCCGGGCACGTCCTCATGAACGAACCGGCAAGCCAGCCGGGAGGATCCCACCAAGACAAGCAACGCGAAACCGTAGCGCTACGCAATACGGCACATTCGCCGCCAACCGGCAACAGACAGCCATCTCGAGAAGAAGTTTCGAAGAAAAGCCACGAGCGGGAACGTTTTCGGCCTGGTTGGATGTTGACCCTGGTACGACAGCTCGTCGAGCTAGAGAAGAGGCGACGTGACTACTGTTCTGACCCCCGCGAGCCCGCTGACCGCAGCAGACCGCTGTGACCGTTGCGGCGCCCAGGCATATCTGCGCGTCGTCCTGATCAGCGGCGGTGAACTGCTCTTCTGCGCCCACCACGGTCGCAAGTTCGAGCCGGAACTCAAGAAGATCGCCGCGGAAATACAGGATGAGACGGACCGGCTCACGGCTGTACAGGCCCAAGCCGCCGAAGAGGAACAACACTGACACCTCGCATCCACGACGAGCACGGGCCAGGTCCCGGACCGGCCGACGGGCGGCTCCCCGAAAGGGGAGTCGCCTGTTCTCGTACCTGCGCGGTGATGTCGTTCAGTCGGCTTTCGGCATCCAGCCGATCGCGGCGGAGATCCGTGTGTACACGCCGGGGCTCCCCGCCCGAGCACAGCCGTTCCCCCAGGACACCAGCCCGATGAGCCGCCCACGGGCCACCAGCGGCCCGCCGCTGTCGCCCTGGCATGCGTCGTACCCGCCCAGCAGTTCGCCCGCGCAGAGCATCGCTGAGGCGTCGTACGTGCCGTTCCTGCCACCCGGGTAGGCCTGCGCGCACGCGGTGTCCGGCAGAACGCTCACTTTCGCGGACCGCAGCGACGACGCGTAGTCGCTGCGGCCCGTCGTGTCACCCCACCCGTAGACGTCCGCTTCGGTGCCCGGTACGTACGCCG
Organism: Streptomyces sp. NBC_01363; assembly: GCF_026340595.1. Classification (GTDB taxonomy): domain Bacteria; phylum Actinomycetota; class Actinomycetes; order Streptomycetales; family Streptomycetaceae; genus Streptomyces. The sequence goes on along the minus strand of NZ_JAPEPF010000002.1, from coordinate 688,513 downwards.
CGTCACCGGATCCGGCCATCGGGATCACGCTCTTCCCGGGGACCGCGTCGGCGAGGGTGAGCACGGCCAGGTCCCCCGCGTTCGTGGCAGGGTCGAACCCCGGATTGGTCCACGTCCCCTTCACCGGTATCTCCTGACCTCCGGTCCCGAGCAGGGCGTCGCGGCCCGCGATGATCCGCAGATCACGCACGCTGCCGACATCCATGCCGAGCGCCTCCCGGCTCAGACAGTGCGCAGCGGTCAGCACCTTCTTCGGCGCCACCACGACGCCACCGCAGAACTGGCCGGCGCGCGCCGCTCCGAACCGGTCGCGGCTGGACAGTGCCACAACCCAGGGGCTGTCCTTGACATGTGCGGGCTGACCACCGATGACGATGCCGTCCTCGGCCGCCCGGGCGGAAGATCCGAGCGGCATCAGGGCTGTGGCGGCGGCCAGGGCGAACGCCCCGGTCAAGGCGCGGAAGACGGTACGGGACATGCGCACTCCTGACTCTGTGGTGAACCATTCCCACCCAGAGTCATCCCGCCGGTCGCCGACCGCACGCGTTGATAGGCCGAGGGCCCGGCTCCCCCATGGGATCCGGGCCCTCGGTCCGTGTACTCCTGCGACCTAGTCGAGGTAGTCGCGCAGCACCTGCGAACGCGACGGGTGACGCAGCTTCGACATGGTCTTCGACTCGATCTGACGGATGCGCTCACGCGTCACGCCGTAGACCTTGCCGATCTCGTCCAGGGTCTTCGGCTGGCCGTCGGTGAGCCCGAAGCGCATCGAGACCACGCCCGCCTCACGCTCGGAGAGCGTGTCGAGCACCGAGTGCAGCTGCTCCTGGAGGAGCGTGAAGCTGACCGCGTCGGCCGGGACGACCGCCTCGGAGTCCTCGATCAGGTCGCCGAACTCGCTGTCCCCGTCCTCACCCAGCGGGGTGTGGAGGGAGATCGGCTCACGACCGTACTTCTGGACCTCGATGACCTTCTCGGGGGTCATGTCGAGTTCCTTGGCCAGCTCCTCCGGCGTGGGCTCACGGCCCAGGTCCTGGAGCATCTGACGCTGCACACGGGCGAGCTTGTTGATGACCTCGACCATGTGCACCGGGATACGGATGGTGCGGGCCTGGTCGGCCATGGCGCGGGTGATCGCCTGACGGATCCACCAGGTGGCGTACGTGGAGAACTTGTAGCCCTTGGTGTAGTCGAACTTCTCGACCGCGCGGATCAGACCGAGGTTGCCTTCCTGGATGAGGTCCAGGAAGAGCATGCCGCGGCCCGTGTAGCGCTTGGCCAGCGACACCACGAGACGGAGGTTGGCCTCCAGCAGGTGGTTCTTGGCGCGGCGGCCGTCCTCGGCGATGATCTCCAGCTCGCGCTTGAGCTTCGGAGCGAGCTTGTCGGAGTTCGCCAGCTTGTCCTCGGCGAACAGACCGGCCTCGATCCGCTTGGCGAGCTCGACCTCCTGCTCGGCATTGAGGAGAGGAACCTTGCCGATCTGCTTCAGGTAGTCCTTGACCGGGTCGGCGGTGGCGCCGGCGACGGCGACCTGCTGCGCAGGTGCGTCGTCCTCGTCGTCGTCGGAGAGGACGAAGCCCTTGTTCTCGCCCTCGCCCTCCTCTTCCTCGCCCTTGCCGGCCTTTACTTCCTCGGCCGCCTCGTCGCCGTCGAGGAGCTCGTCGTCCTGCTTTCCGGACTTCTTCGTTGCTGTCTTCTTGGCCGCCGTCTTCTTCACGGCGGTCTTCTTGGCAGCCGTCTTCTTGGCTGCTGCCTTCTTCGCAGGGCCGGCCGCGGCAGCGTCGTCAGCCACCACGTCCACGGTCTCTGCCGACGGGGCGGCAGTGGCCGCGACCGTCCTGGTCACGGTTGTCTTGGCCGCGACAGTCTTGGTGGCGGTGCGCTTGACCGGGCTCTTTGCTGCGACGCTCTTGCGGGCACGTTTGGACGGCTCCGCGGCACTGACCATCAGCGTCACACCCTCTTCCTCGAGGATCTGGTTGAGGCTGCGCAGAACATTCTTCCACTGGGTTGGCGGAATCTGGTCAGCCTCGAAGGCCCGACGCACGTCATCGCCGGCGATCTGCCCATCAGCCTTCCCCCGCTCGATGAGCGCCATCACAGACTCGGACTCGGCGATCTCCGGCGGGAGCGTACGGGATGTGCTGGCCGACACGAACAACCTCTCGGAACGATGGAAACGGCTTCCGGCCCAGCCCGAAAAGGGCTTGAGCCGACGACCACCGGGCTGGGAATGTACCGGCGGCGCGGGTTTGGCCTCAGAACTGCACAGCGCACTGAATGGCTGCTGTATTCCTTCCGCGGCGGTCACCTCTTAAGTCATCGCACTGTTTCGAGGAGTGTTACGCCCAATCCGCGTGGCCCGAGTCACACCTCATTTGCGATGAACGTGACCAAGGGCGCAAAAACCCCGCAACTGCGTCGCCGGACCGTGGCGGCCCGGCGACACGCGGTTCACACACCCCGGCCGCGCTGTACTCAGTGCTCGCGGGGCGCGGGCACCACACGCTCCACCTCGGGGTGGACGACGAGCAGTTGACGCATGGCCGCTTCGGCGCCCGCTGCATCACCGGACGCGAGGGCATCGACGATCCGGGCGTGGTGGCCGAGGGATGCCTCGCCGGGACGGTCACAGCCCGTGACCGGGCCGCCCGAGACCTGCAGTGCCGCGGAAACGATGCCGGAGAGGTGCTCCAGCATGCGATTGCCCGCCGCCTGGATGAGCAGGGAGTGGAACTCCGCATCGGCCCGGGAGCAGGTGATCGCATCCCCCTGCCCGACCGCGTGTCCCATGATCTCCACCATGTCGCCGAGGCGCTGCTGGATGTCCTCGCGGCCATGGCCCGCAGCGAGGCGCGCGGCGAGGGGCTCGATCGTCCACCGGAGCTCCCCGAGCTCGCGACGCTGGTCCTCGCGCTGAGGACCGAAGGCACGCCATTCGATGATGTCGGGATCCAGCAGGTTCCAGTCGCTGACGGGGCGGACCCGGGTGCCCACATTGGGCCGGGCGCTGACCAGGCCTTTGGCCTCGAGAACACGCAGTGATTCGCGTACTACGGTGCGGGAGACCTCGAAACGCTGACCGATCTCCTCCGGCACCAGAGGACGGTCGGCGCCCAGGTCACCGGAAACGATCATCTGACCCAGCTGCTGAACGAGTTGGCCGTGGAGGCCGCGGCCCCGGCTGGCCGAGCCCCGTCGGCTCACCCGGCCGAGGTCGACGTCGGGGCCGTCCCAGGAACGAAGAGCGGCACGCTCGCCGGCCGGCGCCTCCGTGTACGGGTAGCGATCGAGTTCACCCGGGCCGGCGAGGCCGGAATCGGCGGAGCGGGCGGCGGTCATCATGGTGTGCGCAAGGGTACTCACGCATCCTTTGTCGGCGCAGCTCACCCGGCTCTTGAGGTCTTTGGTGAAAAGCACACGAAAGGGTGATCGGCGCCCGCCCCCCAATTGACGCTTTACTGGTATAAACCAGGCATCTTCGTGGTGGTTACGAGGCGTGACCCGATCCGGCGGCGCTCTGAGACCGCCAACGAGCCCTGCCATGAAGGCTGGTGAACAGATAGGCGAAGACCAGGGCCGACAGCGACAACACCAATGCGGCCCCCACCGGATGCGCCACGACGCCCACGACGACTGCCACCCATCGGTCCGCCTCATGCGGCCAGCGCGGCCACATCAGCTCGCGGAATCGGACCGTAAGCCCGGCGACCGGACGGGATCCCGGCGCCATCAGCACCTTCTGGACAAGCGGTACAACAAGTACAGGAACGGCAAGCACCGCCGCGACGCCGGCCGTCGTCACCCTGAAGACCCCGGCGGCCAAGAGGCCCGCCCAGGCACAGCCCACGGTCAGCGCCACCCAACTCGCACCGAGGGAAACCGGATTCGGCGGGACATGGACCCAACTGTGGCCGTACACGAGGCGAAGGGTTTCGGCGGAGACCAGTACGACGGCCAGAGCGAGCACCACGGCGACGCCCGCGGACACCACCAGTTTGGCCAGAAGCAGCCCCAGGCGGCGCGGGACGGTGCCTCGGCCCGCGGCAAGCGCGGGGTAGCGGAATTCGTCACCGAACGAGAGGGCGCCGAGCAGTCCGGCCCCGACCGCCGCGGGCGGCAGCGGCAGCAGCGACGGCCAGGCCGCCAGCACCTTCGGCAACGGAGCGTGGCCGGTGCGGGCGAGGAGCACGGAGAGTCCGACGGAGACGACCAGGACAGCGGTCATGATCAAGGTTGTTGTTCTGACGCCGAGCAGACGGCGCAGTTCGTAGCGCAGCGGATGAAGCGGACCACGGGCCGGGCGACGCCGGATGAGTGGTGCCGGATCCGGACCCGACGCCTTCGCGACCGGTCGTGGATCGCGTGACCCTGCGCCGCCATCAGGCCCTGCGAGGTCTGCGCGATTTGCTGGATCTCCAGGAATCACTGGATCTGCTGGGTCTGTGCGTTCCGTGGAGCCCGCAGGTTCTCCGCGGCTCGTGCCGCCGCGGGGCACGATGGAGCCGGGATCGTCGATCTCGTCGGCCAGTTGGTGCACCGGGAGCCCGTGGCGGAACGCAGTGTCACCGATTTCCGCGCAGGTGGAGCCGTACACAGCGAGGCGGCCACCGGCTTCGGTGACCACCTCGACCGAGCGCCGGGACGCTCGGGCCTCTCGGCTGACGACCGCCGCGAGGCGGGCCGCGTGCGGGGTCCGGACCGCGACCCGGGGGCGCAGGCGGGTCCGCGAGAAGTCCCCGGCGTCCTGGTCGGCGACAAGGCGACCGCCGTCGACGACGACCACATGGTCGGCGGCCCGCGCGGCCTCCTTGGGGTCCGTCGTGGTGTACAGAACGGTCCCGCCCTGGGCCGCACGGGCCTGCAACAGCCGGTGCAGCCAACAGCCCTCACGCGGAGTGAGGCCTTCCGCCGGATCGTCGAGGACGAGCGTGTGCGGATCACCGAGCAGTGCCGAGGCGAGGGCGAGGCGTCGGTCCATGCCGAGCGAGAGCGTGCCGATGCGCTGGTCCCCGAGTCCGGCGAGACCTACGAGCTCGAGCAGTTCATCGGCCCGCGTCGCAGGTACACCCGCGGCGGCACAGAGCATCCGGAGCTGACCGCGAGCGGTACGGGCGGGGTGCCCCGGCACGTCCCCGAGCAGCACGCCCACCTCACTCGCGGGGTGCGGGATCCGGTGCATCGGTCTGCCCCGGAAGTAGGTGACCCCCCGCCCCGGGTCGAGCTCGAGCATGAGGCGGAGGGCTGCGGTCTTGCCGGAGCCGGGGGCGCCCAGAAGCGCGGTGACGCGACCGGGCCGGGCTTCGAAGGTGAGATCGTCCACGGCGGCCGGAATGCCGCGGCGGGGGGTGCTGGTGAGTCCGATGGCCTGGAGCATCGCTTCTCTCGCGGAAGGTGAGACCGCTCGGCGGCAGGGCGGGTACCGCAGAAAGATAACGCGACATATCCGACTTTTCGTGCAGCACCAACCCTGTGGGCGTTCCGCGAGGTCAGACTTCCGGCCTCAGCATCGGAGGGTTGAGCACGGTGGCCGCGCCGGCCCGGAAGAGCTGGGCCGGGCGTCCGCCCTGGCGAGTGGTCGTCCCGCCGGTGGGCACCAGGAAGCCGGGGGTGCCCGTCACCTTGCGATGGAAGTTCCGCGGGTCGAGGACCACCCCCCACACCGCCTCGTACACCCTCCGGAGCTCACCCACCGTGAACGCCGGCGGACAGAAGGCGGTGGCCAGGGAGGAGTATTCGATCTTGGAGCGGGCGCGTTCGACACCGTCGGCAAGGATCTGCGCATGGTCGAAGGCCAGCGGGGCCTGGTTCTCGCCCTCGTGCCCGAAGCTCCCCTCCGCCCCGAGCAGATCGTCGACAGGTGCCCATCGCGCGCTGTTCGCATCGCCGCCCGCCCGTGGGGCCGGCAGATCGGGGGCCAGGGCGAGATGGGCGACGCTGACGACTCGCATCCGGGGGTCACGAGCGGGGTCGCCGTAAGTGGCGAGCTGTTCGAGGTGGGCGCCGTTCCCGATCGCCGGAGCTGCCGGGTCCTGGGCGCACAGGCCGGTCTCCTCGACGAGTTCGCGCGCTGCTGCGGCTCCAAGATCCTCATCGGCTTTGACGAACCCGCCGGGCAGCGCCCATCGTCCCTGGAACGGTGGCTCACCACGGCGTACCACCAGCGCGCAGAGCGCGTGGCGGCGCACCGTGAGCACGACCAGGTCGACGGTGACAGCGAAGGGCGGGAAGGTCGACGGGTCGTAGGGCGGCATGCGGTGATCATAGTCGTCTGCCTGACGATAAACACTCCCTTCTCGGTGCTCTTCGAGGAGCTCTTCGTCGTCCTTCCGCATGTCCCGTCTCCCGCCCTCCTCATGCCATCTCTCCCGTCGTCGTGATCTCCGTCCGTCATGGCGCGCCCTGGCAGAACACCAGAACGCTTGTCATCACGGCACCGTCGTCTCCGGCAGCCTCCGGTGCATCGTCGCGTTCCGCACACCGACGGCGGCGGAGGTCCGGTCGAGGACCTCGATGCACGGCGGTGCCGCGGGCGACGGGGCATACGGGTCATCCCTCGCCACCGGATACGCGCCGGGTGGGGGTCGCTCGCCCGGACCGACGCCGGGTGGCCGCCGATTCGGGACGGGCGGAGCCGGACGGGGCCTTCTTCCGGCGGGTGGCGGCCGGCCGCGCCGCGCGGGGTCGCGCGCTCCGGTCCGTCCGCCGCCGGTGCCGCCCCGTTCGCGCACTGCGCTCCCCGCGCAGGCAACGGCGCAGGGTCTCCGGGTCGAGGCCCTGGTTGCACGCCTCGTGAAGAAGCTGGGCAAAGGTGTAAGCGGGATCCATCCGCAGGGCGAGGCCCAAAGCGACTCGCGCGCCCGCTTCATCGCCCGTCGACCACGAGACCCATCCGGCCAGGGTCAGTGGCGCCGCGGCATGCTCCTCGTACGGTGCCACGCACCGACGGGACAGTGCACGCCAGAGCCGCAACGCCGAATCGGCTTCCGGACCTTCCATCCATTCCGCGGCCCTGTCGCGGGTTTCCCGGTCCTGCAGGCCGAGAATCACTGCGGCTGCCTCGTCATGACTGATCAGCCGGTCGTCATCGACGTCCGAGGCGGAGGGCGCCGACACCGGCGCCTCCCTGAGGCGTTTCATGAGCTGCCGGGCAAGGCCCAGGGTCTCCCGGGCCACCTCCTCACGTCCCGCTTCGTCGAGGAGCCTGGGCATCAACTCGGCACCCGCAGAGTCGAGTGCGCGTTGCTGGCCTGCCGCCGCCGAAGTCTCCAGTGGTGCGAGCCTCGCCTCCATCTCCCGCAACGATCCGCGTACTTGAATGCCCGCGTAGGCGGCAGCGGCGGCCATCACCGAAGTGCCCGGCATGGCCATCCGGTTCCCCTCCGTCGGGCAGCAGCGCTCGTCCGGACAGCAGTAGGACCAGTACCGGCCGTCAGAGATGCAGAGCGCTTCGAGCACCGGTACGTCCAGCGCGCCGCAGGCAGTACGCAGACGCTGGGCGAGTGGCCGCAGCCGCTCCATGATCTGGCTGCCGGACTCGCCCTCGGCGGGATCCTGGCAGAGGAAGATGACGATCGCGTCGGGGCGCTCCCCACGCCGCTCGCTCCCCTTGATCAAGCACTCGGCAAGCTGCTCGGCGACGGGCGCCCATTCCTGGGGCGACTGCGGGATGCCGAGCCTGAGCCGGCCGCCGAAGCGGCCCCTGCCGCCGTGCAGAGCGACCATGATCACGCTGTCGTTCGGATGGAACCCCATGAGATAGGGGAGGGCATCGGCGAGCTCGGCAGGTCCTCGCAGGGTGATCTGCTGCTCATCGGCCGGACCGGTGGATTCGTGGTGCTGGTTCATGGCATGACCGTCCCGCGGGAGGCCGGATTCCGCGACCCCTGTGGATAACTTTGTCCACAGGGGAGCGGAGTCGTTCGCCATGTGTCGTAGCCGTCGGGTTGCATGGGGGCCATGACCTTCGTCGACAAGCACCTGGCCGTCGGCCGGCCCGCCGAGGCCACGAACCTGCTGCGGCGGGCGGCCGCACTGGCCCGCGAGGCCGAGGAGCTGCCACTGCGCGCGGCGAGCCTGTCCCGGATCGCCGTCGCGCCGGGGCACAGCAGGAATTCCGGGCCACGCTCTCCCTGCCCGGGGCCGGCGACCACTCCCGGGAGTACGGCATGGCACGCAACGGGCTGAGCGGTACGACATCGGCGGCGCCCGGAGTCGGCATCCGGCCCGGGTATCCGGTAGTCGGTCGGAAAACTGCCGGTGACTCACCGGCCACTACGTCGGACGACGATTCGGTCCGCCCGTCTCCCTGACGTCGTCCACTTCCCGTGCGCCTGCTTCGGGCGCGCCCGGTGACCCCGAGTCGCAACCGGGCCGCTCGCCCTCTACGAACAACCGCACCCCGTCCATGCCAGGGGCGCGAGTCGGCCACCGTGGCACGGCCACGGAAGATCTCAGCCCGCCGCGGCCAGGACCAGGGGCAGTACCTGTTCGCTGCCTGCCTGCCGGAGCAGGCGGGCAGCGACTGCGAGGGTCCAGCCGGAGTCGGTGCAGTCGTCCACGAGCAGGACGGGTCCAGGGGTGCGGGCCAGGGAGGCGGCCAGCTCCTCGGGGACGACGAACGCGCCGGAGAGCGCTCTGAGGCGTTGGGCCGAATTGCTGCGGCGTGCCGTGTGCGCACCGCTCGGCCCGGTGTACGTGAGGGTGCCGAGGAAGGGAAGATGGCCGATGGCCGCGATTCCCTGGGCGAGGGAACCGACCAGTTGCGGGCGGCTCAGGGACGGTACGGCGACGACTCCCACCGGCCGGGCGGAGGCGTCCGGGACATTCGGCGCCCAGCCGCCCGGGGAGCGCGCCCAGTCGGCGAGGACCGCCACCGCGGCCTGCAGGACATCGTCCGGGACCGGCCCATCGGGCGCGTTCTCGGCCAGCAGCGGGCGCAGCCGGTTGCCCCAGCCGATGTCCGAGAGCCGCCCCAGGGCACGCCCGGTGGAGCACTGCTCCTTGGCCGGGATACGGCCCTTGAGGTCGATGCCCAGTGCGGGCATCCCCGTGGGCCACATGCGGCGCGGCTCGACCTCCACCCCCGGGCGGTCCAGCTCCTTCGTCGCACCCGTCAAGGTCTCAGCCGAAACGGCTGTATCGGCCCAGGCCCCCGCGCAGTTGTCGCAACGGCCGCACGGGGCCGCTCCCTCGTCGTCCAGCTGCCGGCGCAGGAACTCCATCCGGCACTGGGACGTGCTCGCGTAATCGCGCATGGCCTGCTGCTCGGCTGCCCGCTGCCGCGCCACCCACGCGTAGCGTTCGGCCTCGTAAACCCACTCGGCCCCCGTGGCCGTCCAGCCACCCTTCACCCGCTTGACCGCGCCGTCGACATCCAGCACCTTCAGCATCGACTCCAGACGAGTGCGCCGAAGATCCACCGCCGCTTCCAGGGCCGGCACGGACAGGGGGCGTCCCGCAGCCGCGAGGGCCGAGAGGGTCTGCCGGACCTGCGCCTCGGGCGGGAAGGCGGTATCGGCGAAGTAGCGCCAGATTGCCTCGTCCTCCTTGCCCGGCAGCAGCAGCACATCGGCGTGGGCCACCCCGCGCCCCGCACGCCCCACCTGCTGGTAGTAGGCGATCGGCGAGGACGGCGAGCCGAGATGGACCACGAAGCCAAGGTCCGGCTTGTCGAAGCCCATGCCCAGGGCCGAAGTCGCGACCAGGGCCTTAACCCGGTTCTCCTGCAGGTCGACCTCGGCCTGCAGTCGGTCGGCGTTCTCCGTCCTTCCGGTGTACGAGGCGACGCGGAAGCCGCGCTGCCGCAGGAAGGCGGTGGCCTCCTCGGCTGCGGCGACGGTGAGCGTGTAGATGATCCCGGAGCCCGGCAGCTCGTCCAGATGCTCGGCGAGCCAGGCCAGCCGGTGCGGGGCGTCCGGTAGCTGGACGACGCCCAGCCGCAGGCTCTCCCGATCGAGCGGGCCGCGCAGCACCAGGGCTTCACCGGCACCGGTACCCAGCTGATCGGCCACGTCCGCGGTGACCCGCGCGTTCGCGGTCGCGGTGGTGGCCAGCACCGGCACGCCGGGAGCGAGCTCGGCGAGCATCGCCCGCAACCGGCGGTAGTCGGGCCGGAAGTCATGCCCCCAGTCGGAAATGCAGTGCGCCTCGTCCACCACCAGCAGACCGGTGGTGGCCGCGAGCTTGGGCAGCACCTGATCACGGAAATCAACAGAGTTGAGACGTTCCGGACTTACGAGGAGAACGTCCGTGTCGCCGCGCTCGACCTCCTCATAGATGGTGTCCCACTCCTCCGGGTTGGCCGAGTTGATGGTGCGCGCCCGGATACCAGCCCGCGCCGCCGACTCGACCTGGTTACGCATCAGCGCCAGCAGCGGCGAGACGATCACCGTGGGCCCGGAGCCACGGCGGCGCAGCAGCGCGGTGGCGACGAAGTACACCGCCGACTTTCCCCATCCCGTGCGCTGCACCACCAACGCACGCCTGCGCTCCTCCACCAGAGCCGCCACCGCCTGCCACTGGTCCTCCCGCAGCCGCGCCGAACCCCCCGGGTCGCCGACGAGCTCGGCGAGGATGGCATCGGCTTCGGCGCGGAGCTCCAGGTTTTCCATGCCTCCATGCAACCCGATGGCACCGACAATCGGTGAATCCACCCCTCGTGACACCTGGATGATCTCCCGGGCGCCCGTCGGACCCCGAGCGTGGCAGCGGGGCTGTCACGGCGGGGCGGGGCCGGAGTGGGTGTTTCCGCTGGTCCTCGCCGTTCAGGCGTGGCGGGAGGCGTCATCCGGGCATGGCGTGGGCAGGGATATCAGAGTCATTCCGGCTGATTCCCGTCACCTGTGCCAATTGCTCGTTGCCGCCTGCCGATACGCCAGGAAGAATTGGACTCGCTCCCCGCACAGTCCCTTTCGCGGCCCGGAAGGGCTGTGCCGCGGTGCGCCCTCACTCGACCCTGCCCGCTCCATGGGCGCGTATGCGAAGGGAGGATCGTGACCTTCGGATTCGCTCCGTCCGCAGCCACTTCGATGTCGGCGTCCGCCGACTCCGCCAACCGTCTTGCCAGGATGCTCGAACCGGCCGAGTGGGCCGAAGCGGGCATACCGTTGCTGCGCAGCCCCCGCGAGGTCGTCAGCGGCCTGCACGCCCGGCACAGGCCGACCCCGACGACCGCTGTGGTCGCCGTACTCGACCATGAGGAACGCCTCACGGCCAGCGCTTCGTTCGCCCGCCGCTCCGCGGCCGCGGACGGCTGGGAGTTCCGCAACGCGCTGCTGGCGCATCTGCGCCGGGTCATCCCGCACGATCTTCGCCGCCGCACGCCCGTCCGTACCGCAGTGCTCCTCTACTGCCGTGAGGGCGACGAGCGTTGGACGGAGGAGGACGGGGCGTGGATGTGGGGTCTGCGGGACGCCTGCACGCTGCACGGCCTGCGGTGCGGCGCGTACATCACGCTGACCCAGGCCGGTTGGCAGGTGCTGGGCGAGGGCCGTGGCGGGCGCCGCCCCAGCTCCACCTCGCGGCCGTCCGCTCTCGCCGACACCTCGCTCGGCCGGGATCCGGCTCCGCTGCGCACCGGTGGCGGTGCGGCGCAGGCGCTGCGGCGCACCGCGGCCCGCTGACCCGTGGACGCGGGCCCGGCAGCCCTGTCGGGCAGCCGGGCACCGCGGTCCGGTGTGTCCCGCGGATCAGACCCCGACGCCGAGCACCGTGTTGATCCGCTGCGGGTCCCCGCACACGATCAGCAGTGCTCCGGCACGTTCCTGCGCTCCGGTCAGCGCGCCGTCGACGGCGTCACCGCCGTTGACGGCGACGATCACCACCGGACGCGTCTTCACCCGGTCCGCGGCTGCGGCACCGGCGAAGAAGACATCGTCACCGGCCTCGTGCTGCGCCCAGTAGGCGGCTTCTCCGAAGGAGAGTTCGTGCGCGGCCCACGGGTGCTGTTCGCCGGTGGTGAGCACCAGGATGTCACCCGGTGCGCGGCCTGAGTCGAGCAGCAGATCCACGGCTTCGTCGGCGGCGTCGAGTGCGCCGTCCGCCGAGGCGGGGATCAACTGGATCTGCGGTGCGGAACGATTCTCCGGCCGGTCCGTCCGGGGACGGTCGGAGGTGGGGTGCGGGCGCTGCGCCGGGGGCGCAGGCCTCGCGGGGCCGGGCCCGGGACGACCGGGACGCGGCGTGGCCGCTGAACGCGGACCGGGTACAGGACGGGGGGTCGACGCGGTGCGGCCTGCGGCCGGAGTGACGCGGGGACCCTGGGCGCTCTCGTGAATCTGAGGCTCCTCGGGGATGAGAGGCATGAGTGGTTGTCTATCAAACGCCGGCGCACAGGGCGTCGGCGGGTGGGTACATGTGCGCGATCAGAAATCGAAGCCGAGCTGGCCCCCGCTTTCCAGTGCAGCCGCCTCGGCGGAGAAGCGGACCTTCTTGAGGTGCTGCCACCTGGGCAGCGCGTCGAGATAGGACCACGAAAGCCGGTGATGGGGTGTCGGCCCCCACTCCTCCAGCGCGGCCCTGTGTACAGGCGACGGGTATCCGGCGTTGGCCCCGAAGGCGAAATCGGCGTACTCGCCGGAATCCGCGCCCAGTTCGGCCATCATCGTGTCCCGGCGGACCTTCGCGATCACCGAGGCGGCCGCGACCGCGATACAGGACTGATCGCCCTTGATCACGGTGCGGACCCGCCAGGGCTGTCCCAGGTAGTCGTGCTTGCCGTCGAGGATCACCGCGTCCGGCCGCACCGGCAGGGCTTCGAGGGCGCGTACGGCGGCGAGACGCAGCGCTGCCGTCATCCCGAGCTCGTCGATCTCCCGCGGAGAGGCATCGCCGAGACCGAACGCGGTGACCCAACGCTCCAGCAACGGCGCCAGCTCCGCACGGCGCTTGGGGCTGATCAGCTTGGAGTCGGTGAGTCCGGCGGGAGGTCTGCGGAGGCCGGTGACGGCCGCGCACACGGTGACCGGTCCCGCCCACGCTCCACGACCGACCTCGTCGACACCGGCGACGGTCTTGGCACCAGTGGTAGCGCGCAGCGAGCGCTCGACGGTGTGCGTGGGTGGTTCGTACGGCATGGCGCCTGTCAGCGTACGCCGATGGGGGCGCCGACAACACCCCGGGGCGCCCGTCGGCCTTCCCGGACTCGTTCTTGGCCCCGCGCTCCCTACGCACCCGGCTCGGACCGGTCAGTACGGGTCGTACGGATCGCTCTCGTCGCCGTCGCGATCACTGCCCCCGACACCCGTACGCGATCCGTCGCAGGACTGCGTCGGATCGTCCGGACTCCGCTTTCTCAGGATGTCCCGGGCCCGTGCCTCGCCCCAGCTGGTGGCGTACCAGGGAGCGTCGTCGGAGCGCAGCGACCGTTCGATGTCCCTGAGGGCGCAGGAGCGCAGCGGCTCGGGCAGTGTGTCCAGGGCCGGTACGGCGTCGGCCGAGAGGCCTCGGAGGTAGGCGATGTCGATCGAATGATCATCGCGGTACCGCTGGACGTTCTGCTCCGCGATCAACCCGTCGGGCGAGATCAGTCCAAACGCCAGGACGCCGACGGCCGCGCTCGCGGCGACGGCACGCGGGAGCAGGCGGGCACCGAACACCCCGGCGGCCATGATCAGGACGAGCACCACGCCCAGCCAGAGTTCCACCGCGGCCACGGATATCCGCAGCCGGGTCAGACCGTAGGCGTCGACGTAGAGGTCCATCCGCCGCAATGCGGAGGCCACGACGATCAGGGTGAGCAGGCACAGCACGCCGAGCACGGTCCGGACGAGAGTGCGGTCGCGCCCCCGCCCGCGAGGTGCCCAGCGCAGGGCGAGTGCGATCACCAGCAACGTGAGCAGGGTGGCCCAGAGAAGCTGCCAGAAGCCCTGCCGGGCGTACTCGGAGTAGTTGAGATCGGTCTCGGCCATCACCTTGTCGTATCCACCGAGCAGCACGGTGAGCTGGACGGCGATGAAGACGGCGAACAGCATGTTCAGCACGATGAGCGGAAGGGCCCACTCCAGTCGCCCGCGTGCCTTTCCCCGACGGACGGTGATGCCGTCCCAGCGCACCGGAGCGGCTGCGGCGTACGCGGCGGCGAGCGCACCGACCAGGCCGACCACGAAGAGGAGGAACCGCCACGGGCTGCCGCTCACCGACACGTCGGGCATCAGGCTGCCGAGCACGTCGGCGAAGGCGGCATCGGCGCTCGCGAACAGCGCCCCGAACACGATGAGCAGGACGACCGCCACCGCGACGCTGCGGAGAACGGCCCCCAACCGCCTGCGGGAACCCGTCATCCGCGCCCGCACGCCCCGCCCGCCCCAGGCGAGACCGTCGGCGATGGAGCTGAACAGGCCCAGCGACCCCAGGAACACCCCGAGCCAGCTGCGACTGCCGTGCAGGGCGAGCGAACCGAGCGCGACAGCCGACACGACGGCCAGGAAGACGGGCCATCCGGCGTCCCGAAGGGCAGGGACGGCGAGGAGCGCCAGTCCGCCGACCGCCCAGAAGGCCGTCCACGGGCGGAGGCGACGGCCGGCTGTCCGCGCGGCGAAGAAGGCCCCGAGCGTCGCGGGGACCGCGACGATCAGCGCGTTCAGGCCGAGACCGTCGCCCAGCAGCAGGGCGCTCAGCATCGCCGTGGCAATGACGCAGCAGAGCGTCACGCCGCGGATGGCGGCAGGCTCGGCCGGGCGCAGTGTCGACAGCGCGGAGGGCTGGGGGCTGCTCGGTCGCCAGGGGTTGGGCGGATGCTGTTGCCCACCCTCTTGCGCATATCTCGGCACTTTCGGCGGTTCGGGAGCGGTGCCACGGGGCTCCGGCAACGGAGCCTTCGACAACGATGCCTGCTCGGACGTTCCGGCCTGCCCCGACGGGTCGGACGGCTCGGGGGCTTCGGCCGGCCGGGGCGTTTCTGACGTGTGATCGGGCATGGGACCCCTCCCCTACCGAGGTCCACGCACAACCGCCCGCAGGGCAGCGGCTGGGGCACCCCGGCGTCTCATTTTCGACGCACGCCCGTCCGGATGATCATCGACGGCGCCGTGGCCGAGAGATTAGCTTCCCCTCACTGATCCTCGCCGTGCGAGGAGAAGCTGTGGCAGTACCGTGACAGTCGGGGTCCCGGCCGGCACCCCGCTCGTCGGCGGTGCGAGTGTTGCCGCCCTACTGAGGGAGCCAGCCCGGCAGCTCCTCCGTCCGTGCCGTCCAGTCGACCGGCGGCATGCCTGCCTTGCTCGCTGCGACGACCCCGCCGGCGATCGCGCAGGTCGTGTCGACGTCTCCGCCGGCCTGGGCGGTCACCCAGAAGGTCTGCTCGAAATCGCCGAGGTTCCGCGCCGCCGACCAGAGGGCGAACGGAACGGTGTCGTGTGCACTGGTACGCCGGCCGTTGCCGAGGACCGCCGCGACCGTACCGGCGTCGTCGTAGTCGAGCATGTCGCGTGCCCGTCGCAGTCCGGCACCGACGGCGCTGCGCGGCACGAGCGCGATGACGCCGTCGAGCAGGTCCGCCGGGGTGGGCGGCCCGGCCGTCGCCGCCGCCAGTGCGGCAGCCGCCGCGACGGCCATCGCGCCCACGACCGCCTCGCGGTGCTGGTGCGTGGTGTACGAGGAGATCTCGGCCTGGTGTGTGGCCTGCTCCGGGTCGTCCGCGTACCAGGCGCCGAGTGGGGCGATGCGCATCGCCGAGCCGTTGCCCCAGGAGCCCTGGCCGTTGAACAGGGCGGACGCCAGCTCCCGCCAGTCAGCGCCTTCACGGACCAGCCTGAGCAGGCGGTTCACGGCGGGGCCGTATCCCCGGTCGAAGTCATGGTGGTCGGCGAAGGAGCGGGCGAGCGCGTCCTGGTCGATCCGTTCGTGCTCCAGCAGCACGGCCAGCACCGAACACGCCATCTCGGTGTCGTCCGTCCACTGCCAGGGACCTGGTGGAAGTGCGCGCTGCTTCAGGAGCGGATAGTTGACGGGCACAAAGAACTGGGAGCCCAGTGCGTCTCCCACGGAGAGCCCGCGCAGGCTGGCAAGGGCACGTTCGAAACGTTGGCCGGAGGCAGAGTCAGCGGTTGTCATCGCCCCTCCACTCTATCCGGTGATGCCGTACGG